>JBDSYB010000198.1:0-3739 GCA_039925885.1 Verrucomicrobiota bacterium | reverse complement strand
AATCGTCGGCTTCGAGCCGATCCAAATCCGAGCCGCGTATGCAAAAGAATCCCTGCCGGTCATTCAGCACCGAGGCAAACTCATCGCAATTCGTGAACAGGATGCGGCTGTGAAAGTGCGGGCTGTCGGCCAGGCCAATGAATTTGGAAAGTTCTCTCCACGTCAACGATGTGCGTCCAGTGCGAAACTTGACTTGATAGGCGCTGTGATAGCCGAGGCGGGTTTTGAGGACGCCATCAATGCCATAATCTTGCGTCCCCAACTTGAACGATTCGAGCAAATCGGTCGGCACGCTGGTCAAAGGCCAGACGGTTTCAGCGTCATGCTTGCGCTGCGTGGCGAGATAGGCTTCGGCGAAAACTTCAAAGGCGTCGCCGCAAGATTTTTCATCGGGAAGATTCGCGATGCGTTGTTCTAATTCGGCGAAATGGGTCACGCCAGACAACAAACATCGCTGGACAAAAAACTTTGCCTTCGGGTGACGAGCCGTTGCCATGCAAAAGGATTACCAATTTGATTGCTGAAAGAAAAGCTCTGCCGCCCCTTCAGGGCGGATGGATAATTTGGAAACGTTTTCCCAGGGTAGTCGCTGCGCTCCTACCCTGGGCTAATTTCTTTTGCCCCGTTGGGGCATCGGCAAAAAAAAGCCGCGACACTTTTATCAAGCATGAAGCTAGAGTCAGGTTTCACGCACGGCGGCTTGCAATGTTTGTTTGAATTGCTCGACCACTTTTTCGTGCGCAGCATTTACCTCGGCATCGGTCAACGTCCGCTCCGCGTGGCGATAAGTGAACGCCAGTCCATAGAAATCACTGCCGCTGGACACTAATCTTCTGTTCGACCTCGCCGATGAGAAGGATTTTGCCCACGAATCGTTGACGAAGATGCGTTGTTGCTCGCCTTCAACGACGCTGATCTGCTTCCCGTTCATCCGTCGCATCCGAAAAAATTGTTGAAGGCGTTGCGATAATTTGCACATGAAACCCGCTTATGACGATTCCACGTTCACTAGACGCCCCGAACCTGCGTTGGGGGGCGGGGACGCAGTCGATAAAAGATTTCCCATATCGTCTATTGGTTGGGACAGTATCGATGTTTGGGGGGTAAAGCGCCCGCGAGCCGAAAGGTTTGCGGGCGTCTTATTCGCTGATCGTCAATCGAGAATTTCCCTCGCGCGCCGACCACGCAATTCCGCGGAGAATCAGCGCCCGGTAGAGTGGGTCTGCGTGTGTCCAAGTGTAATGGCCGAGAATGCAACCGAACACGCGCCCCTTCCCTTTTTCAAACGTCCAGACCTGCGCGTGATCTTTCCCGTCCATTTTTACGGTGGCCAAAACAGAAACTTTATTGGTGTCGCCGATCAGCGGCCAATACGGCTCATCCAAAAAATGAATCTGCTTCGGAAAATTCTGCGTGATCTCATTTGTGCCGGCCAATTTTAAATCAACCGGCGCGTGCAAATATTTGGTGCGCTTGCTTTGCGAAGCCAGCCCGATGCTCAACGCGAGCCGCTCTGGATCTGTGTCGGAAATGCTCGCCGAATGAATCACGACCACGCCGCCGCCGCGTTCGATGAACTCATCGAGTTGCCGAAGCCGTTCCTCGCTCCAATTGTGGTTCCAAAAATAAAAAACGAGGACGTTGGCATCGGCGAATTGCTCGTTGCTCGGCCACTCCCAGGCATTGGTCGCCGCCACGCCGCTCGCTTTGTTCAACAACGTAATCCACGTTTTTTGCGCGGTGGGATAATCGTGTTGTCCCGCGCCATGATCTTGTTTGCTGGCGACCCAGACAATTTTCAAAGCGCGTTGCGGAAGACTTTTATCCAATGGGGCGGAAAAGAGTCGTTGGGTTTCTTCGCTTTTTCGACGGGGCGGTTCGGAAGCCAGAAATGTGAGCAAATCGCGCACTTCATTTTCTTTCAATCCATCGAGAAGGCCGCTGGGCATCAATGAAACGGCGCTGGGCTGAATGCTTTTCACGTCGCTCCGCGCGATAATCGTTTCCTTTTCATCGAGGCCAAAAATCGTCAAGGAATTTTCCTGTTGCGCCCGGATAAAGCCGCTCACGTCTTCGCCGTTTTTCAAAGACACATTGAACGCAACATAATCCGGGTTGATCGTGACGTTCGGCTCTTTGATGTCGCGCAAGATCGAACCAGCGTCGCGACTGGCCAGGTTGCTCAAGTCCGGCCCGATGGTTTTCCCTTCATCGCGAATCCGATGGCAGGTTGCGCATTTTAATTTGTCGCCGAAGAATAAATTTTTGCCGCGCTCGAAATCGCCTCCCGCCAATTCAGGCTTTTCGCCCGGTAAAATAGAAAACGGTTGATGAGAGGGAACCCAATCGGGATGAAAATTTTTCACAAGTTGAAAACCGGAACCATCGCGAAATGCGCCGCCGGTTTTGGTTTGGTCCAAATCTTTTTGCGGTAAAAGCAGGGTTCCAGAAACGTCATAATCCAAATCCACGGTCGCGCCGCTGCCGGGCGCGCCTTTCGCTTTCACCCCTGGAATGGTCAATGCGTAACGCACGGCTAACGGATGCACCGCCGTCGAAAGGACGAGGGTTTGTTGATCCTTTTCCAGTCTCGCGGAAAAAATTTTCAATTTGCCGCGCGGCGTTTGCTCCTGAATTTTTACAGACTGATACGAAGGCTTCACCACTTCGTAGCGCTCGGCTGCGGTGACGAATTCGCCGAACTCGATCTCTTTGCCGGCAAACTGATTTGTGATCGACGGCTCCACTTCCTTGTCGAAAGCCACGCGCACTTCCGTCGGTCCTGCGGCCCAAACCGCAACTGGCTGAGGCGCATTTGTGTCCGCGTAGGAAATTTTGAAAATCTTTCCTTCACCACGAGGGCCGGTGCCCCAATCCGGTTTTCCGCTGTGGCAACAAACATACAAATCACCCTTCGGCGAAATTTGCACGTCCATGGTCAACATCGAAAGTCGTGCGAACAGAAACTCTTTTCCGATGTATCCATTGGCAGTTTTTACGAGTTTGACCCGCCAGATTTTTCCGCGTGATTCCCCTGCGACAAACGCGTTTCCTTCCCACCATTTTGGCCCGAACAAACCGCGAGCAGGATTGATGTCGCTCTTTGATTTCGGTTCATTGAAATCCAAACCGCAGGTCGATTGGTGTTGCGGGCCAAAGCCGACGACGGGTGGTTCGCTCACAAGATTGGGGAGCCATTTTTCGTGACGCGGCGGGAAACCATAATTTTTTCCAGCTAAGATGTAATTCAATTCGTCCAGCGGATTTCCGTTCGGCATCCACGTTTCGCCTTCCTGGTCGGTGTTGAATAAATCGTTCGCCTTGTTGAATGCGAGGTTGTAGGGAACACGAATTCCCGTGGCAATCGTTTCCAACTTCTTCGTTTTCGGAGACCATTTTTGAATCGTGCCGCGCGTGCTGTTGATGTCGTAACGCGATACGCCGTCTTTGATCCGATACGCGTTGGAATAGTCCGCCACCAACAAACCAAAATAAATATTTCCCTCGGCATCGCGCGTGACTGAAGTCGCGTCCACGCCACCGGAACCGACATCGGTTGCGGGCCAGCCGTCGGCGATAATTTTCTCCTCGTCTGCTTTTCCATCAGCATTGGTGTCGCTCAACAATGAAACTTTTCCGTGCGACGAAACGTAAAGTCCTTCGGGCGACCAGCACATTCCCACAGGAACGCTGATGGTCGGTTTGTCCCAGAAAATTTCGTCTTTGTCTTCGAGGCCGT
>JBDSYB010000197.1:0-5307 GCA_039925885.1 Verrucomicrobiota bacterium | reverse complement strand
GACCAGCCGAGCAGACATAAATAATTCACGACGGCTTCGGGCACGTATCCTTCGTCGGTGTAAAATTTCAGCGACGCGCCTTGATCGCGCTTGCTCATTTTCGTGCCGTCGAGATTCAGGATGAGCGGGATGTGCGCATACTTCGGCGGCTCGACGCCAAATGCGCGGAAGAGCGCGATGTGTTTCGCGGTGTTGCTCAGATGATCTTCGCCGCGAATGACGTGGGTGATTTTCATTTCCAAATCGTCCACGACATTGACGAAATGAAAAACGGGCTTGCCGTCGGAGCGCACGATGACAAAATCAGGATCGACTTCTTCGCGGTCGGTGAGTTTGCGTTCCACATCGCCGACGACGACATCGGGAATGACAATCGGTTCGCGCTGCATTTTGAATTTCACCGCGCCTTCGTGTTCGTAGGCGAAACCTTTGTCCTTCAATTCCTGCACGCGCTTTTTGTAAATCTCACCGCGTTCGGATTGAAAATACGGCCCGTAATTTCCTTTGCTCGCAGACACGTTCGGAGTTCCGCCTTTAGGCGGCTGCGCGGGGGAACCGCCTGAAGGCGGAACTCCCAACGGGCCTTCATCCCAATCGAGGCCGAGCCAGCGCAAGCCGTTTAAAATAACGTCGATGGCTTCCTGGGAATTGCGCGCGGCGTCAGTGTCTTCGATGCGCAAAACAAACGTGCCGCCGGTATGACGGGCGTAAAGCCAGTTGAAGAGCGCCGTGCGCGCGCCGCCAATGTGAAGGAATCCAGTGGGTGATGGAGCAAATCGAACGCGAACACTCATTTGTTAGTTTTGAATTTTGAATTTTGAGTTTTAAGTTTTGAATTATGAAAGTGAAACTAAGTTTCAGGCGCAACTCTGGCAAGAACGCAACGCATTGCTTTTACTTTCGCGGCGAAAGCTTTTCCTGTTAACTGCGCGCCATGTTTTTGGTTCCTGATTACCACATGCACACGCCGCTTTGCCAACACGCCGTTGGCGAGCCAGTCGAATATGCGGCGCGCGCGGTTGAAGTTGGCTTGAAGGAGATTGGTTTCTCCGATCATTCGCCGATGTTGCGTGATGGTTTTGACAACTGGCGAATGTGCAACGATCAACTCGACGAATACGTCGAGAAAGTTCGCAAAGCGCAACGCGAATTTCCACAATTACAAATCAAACTCGCGCTGGAAGTAGATTACTTGCCCGGACACGAGGAATGGATTCGCGATCTGGCCGCGCGTCATCCATGGGATTATTTCATCGGCTCGGTGCATTACGTTTCTGATTCGTGGGCGGTGGATGATCCAACGAAACTTTCCGACTGGAAAAATCGTGATCCATTTGAAGTCTGGTCGGTTTATTTCGAGCGGCTCACGATGGCGGCGGAATCGGGATTGTTTGAAATTATCGGCCACGCCGATTTGCCGAAGAAATTCTGCTTCGTGCCGAAACAGGATTGCACAAAACTTTTCACGCGTTTTCTCGATGCGGCCAAAAAATCCGACACTGCCATCGAACTGAACACCGCCGGTCTGCGCAAAGAGTGCAGAGAAATTTATCCCGCGCCAACGATTCTACGGCTGGCGCACGAACGCGGTGTGCCGATCACTTTCGGTTCCGATGCGCACGCACCGAATGAAGTGGGAGCCGATTTTGAAAAGGCGATTCAGTTGGCGCGCGCAGTCGGTTACGCAAACTCTTGCCGCTTCACCCAACGAAAACGCGAGTTCATCGAAATCGGGTAGCACCTGCCTCCGGCGGGTGCGAAAAGATTTATTTTATCACGCGAGCTGATTTCAATTCGATGTTCGATGTTTGCTTCAATTGGAAACATCGAACACTGAACATCGAATATCGAATTCGCACCCGCCGGAGGCAGGTGCTACCCAGAGTCAAAAGGTTGAATTGCGCCCTACCCCGCGCATATTCTTTGGAAATGCGATTCATCCGTGACATCTACGACGAGGCAAGTGCCGCGAAGCGCCCCGTCATTTCGCTCGAGTTTTTCCCCACCAAAACCGAGGAAGGCGAACGCAATCTTTTGGAGAAAACAATTCCCGCACTTCGCCAGTTGAATCCTGATTTTTGTTCGGTGACCTATGGAGCCGGTGGCAGCACGCGCGACAAAACGTTGATGATTGTGGATCGGATTCAGCGCGAACAAAAGCTTCCAACCATGGCGCATCTCACTTGTGTCAATGCGACGAAAGAGGAAATTGCAAAAGTGCTGGAACAAGCGCGGGGCTTGGGAATAAAAAATATTCTGGCACTGCGCGGCGATCCACCTCCGGGAACGGGTGAGTTCAAAAAGGCCGAGGGCGGATTTGAGTTTTCCTATCAACTCGTGAAATTCATCCGCGAGTCCGGCGGATTTTCCATCGGCACGGCAGGATTTCCTGAAGGTCACATCGCGTGCAAAGAAGGCAAAGTTATCGACTGGCAGCGGCTAAAAGCGAAGGTTGATTGCGGCGCAGATTTCGTTTTAACCCAACTTTTTTTTGATAATAACGACTTTTTCGAATTTCGCGATTTTCTCCAAAAACTTGGTGTCATCGTTCCGATTGTCCCGGGAATTTTGGCGATCCAAAGCGCGTCGCAGATTAAAAAATTCACCGCGCTGTGCGGCGCGAAACTTCCGCAAAAACTTTTATCGCGGCTTGAAGAATTGGGGGAGGATGACGCCGCCGTTTCAGAATTTGGAATTCAATATGCCACCTGCCAGTGCGAAGAGCTTTTGCAACGCGGCGTTCCCGGGTTGCATTTCTACACGCTCAACAAATCCGGCCCGACGACGACGATATTGAAAAATCTGGGGTTGAACTGATTCCAAAAGTGATAGGTTACTTCCACACTTGCGGGACGTGGATGCTACCAACTACTTGCTGATGCCGCGTTCGCTTCTGCGGACGAATTGAATTAGATGCAGAAGTTCGGGGGACGTGGGCAATTCTTTTTCGATCCGACTCAACGCATTCGGAATCGTCAATCCTTCACGAAATAAAATTTTGTAGGCTTGTTTCATGGCCGCTTGTGCTTCGTCGGAAATTCCGTTTCGTTCCATCCCAACTTTGTTCACGGTGCGCGTCTCGGCAGGATTTCCGTCCGCCATCATGAAGGGCGGCACGTCTTGCACCACTTTCGAACACCCGCCAATAATCGCCATTTTTCCTACTCGACAAAATTGGTGAACTCCCCCCAACCCGCCGATCACGACGTGATCTTCCACCGTCACATGCCCGGCGAGCGTCGCGACATTGGACATTATGACGTGATTTCCCAACGTGACGTTGTGCGCAATGTGGCAATACGCGAGAATGTGATTGTTCGAGCCGACACGGGTGATTTCGCCATCGCCGGTGGCGCTGTGAATCGTGACGTATTCGCGAAAAGTATTGTTGTCGCCAATTTCGGTTCGCGTGATGCCGCCTTTCCATTTCAAGTCTTGCGTCTTCAAACCAATGCTCGCGAATGGAAAAATTTCATTGCCACTGCCGAGCGAAGTATGCCCATCAACGACGACGTGGGAATGAAGTTTGCAATTGTCGCCCAGAATGACATTTTCGCCCACCACACAATACGGGCCGACCTGACAGTTCGCGCCGAATTTGGCACCAGAATGAATAACAGCGGTGGGATGAATCATGTAAATCTAAATTCTTGACTCGAAATTTCTACGGGTCCATCAAGATGAAAGTTACCTCGGCCTCGCTGACAGTTTCGCCATCCACCGAGCAAACCCCTTTGGCCTTGCCGATTTTTCCGCGCGACTTTGTCAGTTCCACAGCGATGGTTAATGTGTCTCCGGGGCGCACCGGCTTGCGCCACTTCACGCTTTCCGCCGCCATGAAGTAGGCCAGTTTGCCGAAATTTTCCGCGCGCCGCATCGTCAGAATTCCCGCCACCTGTGCAATGGCCTCCAACTGCAATACGCCCGGCATGATGGGATGGTTGGGAAAATGCCCCTGAAAATACGGCTCGTTCATCGTGACATTTTTCAGCGCAACGATTTTGTCGCCTTCAACTTTTATGACTTTATCCACCATGAGAAATGGATAGCGATGCGGCAACAATTTCATCACTTGCGTCGTGTCCAGCGTGCCAGCGGCCATGGCGGAACTCCAGTCCTCTGCGGACGGCATCGGAATGAGTGGCGGCTTATTGGAAGTCTGAGCAACCGGCGGCGGGGCAAATGTCTGCGCGGCTTGAAGCGGTTTGCGCATTTGCGCGGTGATTTGCCGAGCCATCTCGCAATTGGTGGCGTGACTCGGTTTCACCGCGACAACGTGTCCGGTAATACCACGGCCTACCAATGAAAGATCGCCCACGATGTCCAAAATTTTGTGGCGCACGAACTCATCAGGATAGCGTAGCGGCTCGGTGGTGAGAATGGCGTCGTCGCGGATCACAACGGCATTTTCCAGGCTGCCACCTTTGATCAAACCATTTTTAATGAGAAATTCTATTTCCTCGTAGAAACAAAAAGTGCGGGCGTGGGCCAGGTCGCGTTCCCATGTTTCGGGCGAAAGTTCCACACTGAAAAATTGCGAGTAGCGGCCTTTTTTATCCGAACTGGTGCAGGTGATCTTAAATTTTTCATGCGGAAAGATCGCGATAAACGATTCCCCGCTTTCCAATTCAATCGGCGCATTGACCGAATATATTTCGCGCGGCACACCTTGCGGACAAATCCCCGACGCCTGAATCATCTTGACGTATTCACGGGCGCTACCGTCAGCGATAGGCGGTTCGTTTGAATCCAATTCGATAACGGCGTTATCTATTCCGCGACCGGAAAACGCCGCGAGAACATGCTCAACAGTGTGGATTTTGGCGTTGCCCTTGAAGAGAGAAGTGGAGCGGTTCGTAGTGCTGACATGCTCGACTCGCGCTTCGATTTCCGGTTTGCCATCGAGATCGAGCCGCCGAAAACGCACCCCCGAATCGGGCGGCGCAGGAAGGAAAGTCATGTTGACGCGATTGCCGCTGTGCAGGCCAATCCCAGCAAAACTCACGGGCTGGCGCAAAGTTTGTTGCTGTAACACGCCGGAATTAAACCATTGAAAGTTTCATTGGCAAGCGAGCAGTGGCTTTGCGTCAGGGCTGACGCATATTAATTTTGCGCAATCCAATCTACGGCGCTATTTTTTGTCCCGGAGGGACACCTGACAATAGCCCGGCGTTTTAACCCTTGTCATTACCCACATTTTTTCAAACTTGTTTTAGTTTTTCTGATGAGCAGAGTGGAAGGAGTGGCGTTGCTGAGGCACGTCCGAATCGGTTCCTCACCGGTCGGTTTATGTGTACCACCCTGCAA
>JBDSYB010000196.1:0-2918 GCA_039925885.1 Verrucomicrobiota bacterium | reverse complement strand
TTTGGTTGCGTTACCGAAAGGAAAACGGATAAATTTTCTGAGGTTAATTTTATTTTATGTCACTACTTGCTGGAAAAATCGGAATTGTTTTTGGCGTCGCGAATAAACGTTCTATCGCCTGGGCCATCGCCCAGGCATGGCACAAAGCGGGGGCGAAACTCGCCTTCACTTATCAAGGCGAACGTCTCAAAGAAAATGTCGAAGAACTTGCCGGCACTTTTGGCGCGGACACTTTGCTCATGCCATGCGATGTCACGAAGGATGAAGACATCGCGCGAGTTTTCGCCGAGGTTGGACAAAAATTTGGCAAACTCCATTTACTTTTGCACTCGGTGGCGTTTGCGCCAAAGGACGCATTGGAAGGCGAATTTGTGAACACGAGCCGGGAAGCGTTTCGGGTTTCGCACGATGTCAGCGCCTATTCGCTCGTTGCTTTGAGTCGCGCTGCGGCTCCATTGATGACCGAAGGCGGAAGCGTTGTTGCCATGACTTATTATGGCGCGGAAAAAGTGGTGCCGCATTACAACGTCATGGGCGTGGCAAAGGCGTCATTAGAATGCAGCACACGTTATCTCGCCTACGATCTGGGTCCGAAAAAAATTCGCGTGAATTGCATCAGTGCCGGGCCAGTGAACACCTTGGCGGCACGAGGCATTTCGGGATTTATGGAAATGTTAAAACATTACGAGGCGCATTCGCCGTTGAAACGAAATGTTTTACCGGAAGAACTTGGCGCGACCGGGACGTTTTTAGGCAGCGACGGCGCTGCGGCAATTACGGGGCAAGTAATCTACGTCGATTGCGGTTATCAAATCATGGGGATGTGAGTTGCAGCTTGAACTTTGAACTTTGAACCCTAAGCTTTGAACTCACGAAAGCGGGTGTGGTTCAATGGTAGAATGTGGCCTTCCCAAGGCTGAGACGAGGGTTCGATTCCCTTCACCCGCTCCAAGTCTTTATGTCGCGTGCAATCGTGGTTTGCGCCTGCCAAATTTTGTGAATCGCAGCCAAATCATAGGAAACCAAAGCGAGAATAAAAGTGAGAATGACGGGCTGAACTTTCAACGTTTCAATAAGCAATTCGTTTAGTGTTTTCAGCATTATTTGCGCGGTCGGATACTCCCATGGTGAGAATTGATTTATCCATCAATTTGCAGTTCCCAAATTTGAACGAACTAGATAAACGCTTATGCAAAACATCGATCCCTTCAATCTTTCCGCTTCGTCACCGCGCAAGAGAACAGCTTTGTGCAGGCTCTGGCAGAACTGAATCGTGGACAAAAACAAACTCACTGGATGTGACGCTGAAGCCACGGTGTTAATGAGTATGACAACGGAATTTAGAGGCGGTTGCCCTGTTTTTAATGGCGCTGGCGCTTTACAGAAACGCGCCGATCCGCTTTCATCAGCCTGACCGATGAAAAGTCAGTCGCATATTAACCAATCCATGAACGGCTGTTCGTATTTTAATAAATAGGCGTCCTATGCGCACCTTACCCCTTCTAACACTTTTGCTGGTGCTGGCTGGTTGTCAGTATGACCCGCACGCTCACCTTTACACGACCGACAAGCCAGAGAGCACGAATGTTGTCGGGAGTTACATGTTGACTTCGCAGACTCTCACGACCGGGGGATTGACTGCGTTACGAGGAAAGACGTGTTCGATTGAGTTGCGAGCAGATGGCACGTTCATCGCCACAAATGTTCCGCCGTGGCAGGATGGCTTCCCGCCTACAAACTTCTTTGACACACTGATTAGCGGTTCGGGCACTTGGCGCATTGATAGCGTTGGTTCAGTAGATGACGGACGGAAGCCACTCAAGACCCACTGGGGAGTCTATTTGGATTCATCAACCGCCAAGTTAGATGCCGTGGGTTTGACAAGTCCGAAGCCGCCTTATGGTTTGATTTATACATTGGGTGACCCTGACAGCGGAGAAGCACTGATTCTGGAGCAGAAGAAATGAGCGAGTCACAAACGACGACGACTAACCATGCGTTGCATCGCTTATGACGATTGCCAATCGGTGAATCGTTCTGGCAACTAACGTCCCTGAAACAAATTCTTCATTAAATTTCTTTCACCGCCGCGCGATTCCGTTTTCAATTTTCCGGAATGTCGCGTGAATATATTTTGCAGCCGTTCAATTCTCCCATTGAACTGCAAATTGATTACGCGAAGGAACTCAATCCCCAACAACACGCCGCCGTCACTGCGTTGCCCGGTCCGGCGCTCGTCATCGCGGGCGCGGGTTCGGGGAAAACTCGCACGCTGACGTATCGCGTGGCGTATTTGATCGAGCAGGGAATTCCGCCGGACAAAATTCTTTTGCTCACGTTCACGAACAAAGCGGCGAAGGAAATGATGCGACGCGTCGCGGATTTGCTCGGCAGCGAACTTTCCACGCTCTGGGGCGGGACGTTTCATTCCATCGGCAATCGCGTTTTGCGTCGGCACGCGGATTTGCTCGGCTACCAAAAAGATTTCAACATCATGGATCGCGAGGACGCGAAGGATTTGCTCAACGCCTGCATCGGCGAAGCGGAAATTGACGTGAAGGCGACGCGCTTTCCCAAGGCCGATGTGTTGGGCGATATTTTTTCGATGTCGCTTAACACCGAGAAATCCATCGAGGAAATTCTCGCGGAACAATACGACTATTTTGCCGAACTCGCGCCGCAAGTCATCGACTTGCAAAAAAGATACGTCGCGAAAAAGCGTTCCACCAACGCGATGGACTTCGACGACTTGCTCGCGCTTTGGCTCAAGGTGCTGCAGGACAACGAAGAGGTGCGCGAACATTATCAGCGCCGGTTCCAATTCATTCTCGTCGATGAATATCAGGACACGAACAAACTTCAGGGCGACTTGATTGATCTGCTCGGCGCGCGGCACAAGAACGTGATGGTCGTCGGCG
>JBDSYB010000195.1:0-2951 GCA_039925885.1 Verrucomicrobiota bacterium | reverse complement strand
CTTGAGCGTTTTCCAGTTGAGTCAGAAATGCAGCCGCACCTGTCCACTCGCCTTTGTTTTGCAGTTCAAAGCGGCGCGCCACTATTTCACGGACATCTCCATGAGGGATCCAATCCAACTGCAAAACGTTTTGCGCCCAGACGACATTTTCCTCGTTCAACAAAAGTAGTTTCAACAAGGTCAATTCCTGAATAGATGGTGACGGCAAACCGGGCGACTCCTCGTCCGATTCAAATTCTTCGTCAGAATACTCGGCGCGCGCGGAGGAATGTTTTCCAAATTCGCGGCGCACGGCGTCAGCGGCGACTCCAAGTTGCATCGCCGTTTTCTGCGCATATTTATCCAGCAGGACCGCGTTGCCAGTTTTGCGCACCGCTTCGGCCATGCTTTGCAAAATTGCGAGCCGCCCTTTGTCGGTGGCAGCGTCGTTGGTCGCATATAAATGGCTCAAATAATAATCGAAAAACCCTTCGGCGTTTCCCGTTAATTCGCGAAACGCTTCACCGCCGAATTGTTTGATAAAACTATCGGGATCATGCGGCGCGGGAACCGTTGCCACGCGCACCGCCAAGCCAGAAGCGAGCAAACTATCCAGCGAACGCACGGCGGCGTTTTGTCCGGCATTGTCCGAATCAAAACACAAAATAACTTCGTCAACGTAGCGCTTCAAAATTCTCGCGTGATCCGAAGTCAAAGCAGTCCCCTGCGGAGCGACGACATTTTGGACCCCGGCCATGAAACACGCGATGAGATCGAGTTGTCCTTCGCAGACGATCGCGGAGTGGGCGTCAAGCAGCGGACGCTTGGATTTATCCAGTCCGAAAAAAACTTTACCCTTCGTAAAAATTGGCGTCTCAGGGGAGTTCACATATTTCGCCGTCTTCTCATCGCCGCTCAAAATGCGTCCGCTAAAACCGATGACCCGCCCTTGCTCATCGCAAATCGGAAAAATCAATCGTCCGCGAAAACGGTCGTAAAAACGGTCGTCCTTGCGGATCACGAGACCGCCTTGCTCCACCGTGGCCATTTCGTAATTTTTCCCCTTCGCCCAATTAACCGTGTCATCCCATTCATCGGGCGCGTAGCCCAAACGAAAAAGTTTTTGCGCCTCATCCGTCACGCCGCGTTTGGCGAGATAATCGCGCGCCATCTGGCCGGAGGCATCGTTGGTCAAAGCCGTTTGCCATCGCTGGGTGATTTGTTCGTGGAGCTGCAGCAACGTGTCTTTGATGTGGCGGGCGCGCTGGTCAACCGGATTTTTTTCCGTTTCCAGGGTGATGTGCGCGCGTTCGGCCAATCGGCGAACGGCGTCGGTGAATCCAATGTTTTCGTATTCCTTGACGAACGTGAAAACATCGCCGCCTTTGTGACAACCGAAGCAATGGAAAATTTCCTTCTGCGGATTGACGTTGAAGCTGGGAGTTTTTTCTTTGTGGAATGGACAGAGCGCCGTGAAATTTGCGCCGTTGCGTTTGAGCGGAATGTAGCCGCCGATGATATCGACTATATTGCTCGCGCTACGAACCTGTTCAATTGTTGAGGAGGAAAAAAGACCAGCCATGACGGCTTATCTTTTCGCCGTCCCGAGCACTTCATTCAAGGCGCGATTTTCATTTGGGCGCAGCGGGATATTTTCAGAAACGCTCGGGCGGATGAGTAAAAAGGCCAAATGCGTCTTGACTTGTTGCCCCGCCAGCGATTCGTAAAGCACCGATTGCTGAACGGAACCAAAGGTTGGAAACGAGATTCCTTCAAAATTTTTCTGTTGCATCCGGGCGGTATCAGCGCGCTCTTTGTCGGTGATCAGCCGGGCGTTGAGAACCGCCATCAACATCAGGATAACGCAGCCGAAACGAACCATCGCGGCGAGCATCCCGAGATAATATTCCGATTCGCCGAAGAAATTGCTGCCGACCAGTTTTTCGCCGACGGCGCGTTGGATTTGCGAAAACACGAGCTTCACCAAAATGGCGAAGGCGAGATAAACCGCCAGATTACAAGCCATCAAGCTAAAGGGCGCATGTTCAGCCAGAAGTTTTCCCGTGACCTCATAGACTTTCGCGCCCGCCAAAATAATAATCAGCCATTGCACAAACGTGAGCAATTCTTCGGACATCCCGCGTTTGCGCCCGCGAAAAATACCAAGAATAAGAACCACCATGATTACGAAATCAACGTAGTTTAAGTGCAAATTTTTCATAGCAACCCGTTTCCTAGCAGGATTGCTACCACGCAACGTCAGAGCGGAATCGCCTGCGCTAGGGATGGGCGGCCAGCCAATATCGAATCTGGACGGCCTGAGGATGGCGCGGGTCGGCCTCCAAAACTTTTAAATAATGTTCCCGGGCCGTGGATGTCTGGTTGAGTCGCTGGGCGCAAATATTGCCCAATAATAAATGTGCTCGTGTCTCATTTGGGTTCTCCCGCAACAATTTTTGCAATTCCTGAGCCGCATCGTGAAAATAGCCCGCCTCGTGCAAGGTGAAGGCAAAATTATAGCGGGCGTTGACTGACTCAGGCTGCAAAGCCAGAGCCTGTTCATAAGCAAGCAAAGCTGCGGAGAAATCGCCTGCTTCCCGCAACACCAACGCGAGGTTGTAATTGGCCTCGAAAAATCTCGGATCCTTTTTTAACGCCTCGCGATAGGCAGCCACCGCCTCGCTGGTTTTCCGGTCTTTTTGCGTCTGAATACCTCGGGTGAAAAACGGCTCTGCATCAAAGCGTTTTCCTTCGGGTGGCTTGCTCAGCACTCGTGATTTGTATCGCGGAATTGTCGCCCTCGATTCTGCTGCGCCGTCCGTCACCTCAAACTTCGGTGCCAGGTTATCTATCACTTCTGTTGGTGCCGGTTTTTCGATTGACGATTTTTCGCCCGGCAGTTGAGTAGTCAAAGGTGTGTATTTTGGTTTTCGTCTAAACCAAGTCGTGGGGTTCAATCGGGTCAAAACGCC
>JBDSYB010000194.1:0-2676 GCA_039925885.1 Verrucomicrobiota bacterium | reverse complement strand
GGATCGTGTCGGGAAAAAAATTGTGCCACCAATAACCGGCGAGACTGAGGTTCGGCAATTCGCGCGCCATCGTGCAGAGCGATTGATTCGCGTGGCGACTGGCGAGAAAACATTGGAAGCGAAGTTTTGGATGACGCGCGATGATTTCGCTCAGTTGCACCAGCGTGCGTTGCGGCAGAAAACTTCCCGTCTCATGCGGCAGCGGCTCGGCCCCGATTGAAAATTGATAAACAATTTTGTCGCCGATTTTTTCCAGTTCGGTAAGAAAAGTTTCGTTGACGTAGGAGGTATAAATATCGCGCTCGGCTGTTCCGGCGTGGTCACGACGTTTCATGGCCGCTTCCATTTCGTTGTCGCTCACGGGCGAATAATCAATCTCCGATGAGAATGCCGCTGCCGTCGCGCAAATTTGATCGAGCGGAATCGTTTTCACATAATAGCGAACGGCTTCATGCACATCGGCGACGGAACAAACGGTTCGCTGCGTTGCGGGTCGGCCTTTGCCGCCAATCGGCGCGGGACTGCCCGGCGGACAACCCCAGCAACGTTCCAGTTCGTAAAGCGCGGTATCGAATTCTCCCCACTGACAACGATTGAACATCGCCCATTCGAGGACGTATTGAAGGCGGTCATCATCGTCGCCAGTGCGACGTCGCTCCAGTTCGGTTGCATTGCGACGAATGTTTGAACGATCAAGAATGGAATGTTGCCAGACGCGATCATCGGCGCGTTCGCGGATCAGCGCATCAAGCTTTTGCCAGTTGTCTTCGGTGATCGGCTCTTTCCAATCATACAAATCGGCGAGAATTGTGCGCAGACTCCAAACGAGACTCGTGTTCTGAATGTGACGCAAATACGGCAACGCTTCGCGAATGCGTTGGTGCGATTCCTCAATCGTTGGCCAGCCCGGATATTCCGTGAGCCTGTTCCCGCTCGGACAACCGGCGGAATAAAGCTCCGTCACAACCATGTGATACAACAACACATCATGCAGCCCGCGAGCCGCGAGCCGCCCGCCGACGAGATGCGTGTGCATGTCGATGATGGGAATTTCCGCTAGTGCGAGAACGAGTTCGTGAACGATATTTTTCATTTAGCTGGAGAGACTAATTTCTGTAGAAGCGCCGCCGAAGAATTACTCGTTGCGCTCTTTATTTTTGGGGTCACCCGTTAATTAAAATCCTCACGGTGCGAAAAGGTCTATAGCAACTTCCGCTCTTTTATTTGGGCAATTTTGTAAAGCAGTAGGGGAGGGGGTTAAGAATGTCTCACCAACGAAGATATTTTTCGTCTGCTCAAAGTAAATTCTAACGAATTGATTCCGCGCTCAGTTGACGCGCCGCAAAACGGAGCGTGGCGCAAAATATTTCGGGCCGGTCGCAAATTCCGGCGGCCTTTGCAATTTTCTTGTCGTGAGGGAAATCAGAAAGCGCGGTTGCCAACGGTCGCCATAAATTGCCTTATTGAACACCAATGCTTTTAGTTGCGGAGAATTGAGAAGCGAGGAGAAATCCGTCTTTTTAACTCTGAAAAATCCATTTTAGGAGTGGTGCCAGCGACTGGAGTCGAACCAGTGACCTCGGGCTTATGAGTCCCACGCTCTAACCAACTGAGCTACGCTGGCAACCGGGCGGATATAATTCTCGGACAAAACCCTTCGTGTCAAACTGAATGATGTGAAATGCGTTCGCAGGGCACATTTGGACACGGCGTTTAAATCCGAAAGAATACTGAAATTCGAAATTCGAAAAACACTTCCACCCCGCGCTCAGAAAAGCGATTTGTGACCCAGTCCGCAGCACATTCGGGCTTCGGATTTCCTTCGACTCCCGGATTTCAGGTTATATCCTGCCTGGCATCGGTTGGTCTGGAAGAGTCTCGACCTCCAAAATCGGGACTTCTCCCTGATTGATTCCGAACTCACAAGCGTGGGCCAGGGGGCTTGTTCGGCGCGTCCCAGGCTTGCGCTCCTTGGACTTTTAACTTCCGTTTGAAAACTTTATCGCCTGCCGTCACGAACAAGGTGTCGAACTTCTCGCCACCGAAACAAAGATTCGAGCATCGACCGTTGGGCATCGGGAGGATCGCATTGACTCTTCCCGCCTGGTCGCAGATTTGAATAC
This sequence comes from Verrucomicrobiota bacterium, assembly GCA_039925885.1. Classification (GTDB taxonomy): domain Bacteria; phylum Verrucomicrobiota; class Verrucomicrobiia; order Limisphaerales; family CANJXF01; genus CANJXF01. Next base: position 553 of record JBDSYB010000194.1, on the reverse strand, counting down.
CTAGACGCGTCGCCACATAAAGTCGTCCATCGCGATCCGGGCGCATCCCCTCCGCCCCGCTGTCCTCGGCGTTGTCGGGAACATGGAGCCAATAATAGCGTTGTTTGTTTTGGAGCGTCCCGTCGGATTGAATTTGGTAACTGTATATCCAATGCGTGTGCGAGTCGGCGACGTAAAGCAAGGACTGATCAGGTGAAAGCGTTACGCCCGTGGCCATGCGCAGTCCAGTGTCAACGACGTGTTTTTTGCCATCGGGTCGAACGAGCCAGACACTGCTGGACTCTGGGACATTCGCACGCGGCTGAGTCACGTAAATGTTGCCGTTGTGCGCCACCACCAGATCATTGCCTGAAATTTCCTCAGCGATGACAGACGCTTTTCCCTCCGCATCGTAAGCGAGAATTTTCGGTTCAGCCGTGGCGACATAGAGCCGCCCATCCGGACCGAAGTGTTGGCCGTTGGCCTTCTTGGAGTCAGCGATGAATTCAGTCACGTTGCCATCAAGACTGATCTTGGAGGATTTGTTGCTGCGCGTGTTGTTGATGTAGCTGAG
>JBDSYB010000193.1:0-5041 GCA_039925885.1 Verrucomicrobiota bacterium | reverse complement strand
CGATTGCGTTTTCGCCGGAGCGCGATTGATTTCGTCCGCGAGCAAAAACGAAGTGAAAACCGGTCCCTTGATGAGCGTGAAGGAATTGGTTTGCAAATTGAAAACGTTCGTGCCGGTGATGTCGGCGGGCATCAAGTCCGGCGTAAATTGGATGCGCGAAAATTCGCACCCGAGCACGCGCGCCAGCGTGCGGACCAGCAAAGTTTTGGCGACACCCGGCACGCCTTCGACGAGCGCGTGATGATTCGTGATGATGGCGATCAACGCGCGATCCACGACTTCGGCTTGGCCGATAATGACTTTGCCCACTTCATGACGCGCGCGCGTCAGGACTTCTTTGAGTTGCTCGACATTTTCGTTCATAGATTTTTTCTTTGGATTAACAGAGTGGAAATTTCCCGGTAAATTTTGAGCGGATTGCGCTGGCGAGATGGCTTGGAAGTTTCATCGGCGACAAGCGTTTCAATTTTGCGCAAATGTTCTTCGCGCTGGCGATGGTGGATGCCCGATCGTTTCCATTCCTCAAAACAGAGTGCAGAAATTTCCGCGGGCGGGATGCTCCGGCGGAGCAGATTTACGAATCCGGCGGAGGCGTCTTTGCCCGCAACGACGGCGTTCTGGCCCTCGTAAGGATCATCGTCGCGCGGTGGCACAAGGCTACTGGAATTTTGCCAGACGAAGAGACCGGCAAGCGAGCGCGGCGATGCCAGGATCGGAGTTCACGCCCAGATGCGTTTCGTCAAACAACACCGTGCCGTTTTGTCCGACCAACCACGCCAGCAATTCGGGATGACGTTCCTTGCGCATCGCTTCATTGCTGAACAAATACGAATCGGAGCAGAGAACAACGCTGCCTTTCCCGAACGCGCGCTCGATCACGACCGCGTTTGTGTCGCGCGAATAAATTTTCTGCCACGCATTGGATCGGACAGCGAAACACAACGCGGAGTGCCACGGGAGAATTTCCGGGAGTGACTGCGAATCGGTGGAGCGCGATACATTCACCGGAATGGCGACGCCGTTCTCAGCTTCTAGATCGACGAAATCCAACTTCAGGTTCCATTTTTCCAACAGCGAAACGAGCTCAATTTCCTCGTCGTCAAGAGGCAACTTTTTCCGATCCTTCTTTTCTTTTTTAATTTTTCCACCTTTTTTTTCTTTGGCTTTTTTTTCCGCTTCCTCGCGTTGGGCGTGTTCCTCGCTGCGCAGCCGCCAATTTTTGCTGTTCACTGGTGCGAACGAAACGACGAAGCGGCCGCCGTCCAAAATAAATTTTTCAATATCTTTCACTTCCTGTTTCGCTACCCAGTTCAAGCTCCAGACTCCCGTCCCAAGAACGAACAAAGTTTTTCCGCAACCGGAATCCACTTTGTCCAGCGGTTCATAAAGCCGACCCACCTCGAACGAATCCATTTCGCGCAAACTTTCGTAAATAATTTTTGCGCCAAGCGGATCAGAGCGAAGTGACGATGACGGCGGATAAATATCGCCCCGGTCGAAGCGGAGGCGAAACAACTTCGCGGTGCCGAAAACGAAGCCCGCGAAAAGCAGCGCCAGCAGAAGCAACAACGTTGTTCGGTTCTTCAGCACGCGCGAATCCTTTCAAGATTGCTTTGAAAACCGAGCAGAATTTCCTGGGTCACTTCGTGCATTCCATACCACGCGCGGTCGAACGCGGTCACATTTTGTCCAAAAGCATTTTGCAATTCCGGCAGAGTGCGGGCGCGGCGGCGCAACTCTTGTTCGTATTCGCGATTGGATTTGAATTTGGCGATGTTGACGAACTGGCGTTCGGCGAGATGCGCGAGGCTGGCGAGATAAAATGCGCGCAACGCCAAGCGCAAATCGCCTTTGTCCATAAGTTCGCGCGCAAGTTTGAGCCAGCCATCTTCCGGCAACTGGTTTGCAGCGACGTTGTCGTCGTTCAAATCGGGCGTGGCGGAAATTGCCTGCGCGACGACGACTTCCTCGCGCTGACGGCGTTTCCACATCCGCATAATTAAAATGGCGAGGGCGGACGCAATGAGCGCCACCAACGCGAACACGAGAAAGCGAAGGGAAGTCATCCAAGCGTCGCCGTGAGATACGCTGGACGGCGAGGAGTTTTTCCGGCGAAAATATTTTGCGAGCCACTCGATGAAGTCTCGCAAAAGATCGCGAAGAGAGCGGAGCCAGCTCATCAAAGTTTCGCCAACGCTCTCCAGAAAAAGAACGAGCCAGTTTTTATTCGAGGTGCGCGTTTGAATTTTTTCGCGTGGTTGTCGCCAGGTAAATTCCGGGCGGGCCAAAACTTTTTCGATGGAGGCGTTGAGTTTGGCAGGAGGAACGGTGGGGGCGGAATTTTCAATGGGCGCGGACGGCTCAACAATTTTTTCGGCGGAAAAAGCATTTGCAGATACCACACAAAAAAAGATGGCGGTGAGGGCGACAGTTTTGCCGACGGACGAATGGCGTTTGAGTTCGACTTTTAAATCTTCGCCCGTCGCCAGCGCTTCGCCGTAGAAACAGCGCAGCGCATAAAAAGTTTTAACGAGCGGATCGAGGCAAAGATAGGTCAGCATCAATGACGCGGAAAAAAAAGTCGTGTTCAGCAACGCGCCGACGCCCGCGCGCGTGAAAACAGATTCGATTCCCAAAAATGTCTTGAGAAGGCCGGGAACCACCGCCAGTAAACTGATGAAATTGATCCAGATAAAAAACCCGAACGCGGAAACAATCAGCAAGGCAGCATGGTTTTGAATGGGAAATAGAGCCGCCTGTCGTGAAGCGGTTTTAAACAGTTTGGAATCACGGCCGCCGAGCACCGCGAGATTTTGGTAAAAGGCAAATGCCCAGCCGAACGGGAGCATGATCAAAAAAGAGATCGGCAAAACAAAAAGGCCGGAGGGTTGAAAAATTATCTGCGCGGCGGCGAGGCGGGCGAATCTTTTCAACGACCATCTTGGAGAAGGTTGGCCAGAAATCTGGTTCGACATTTCCATTGCGAAAATGGCCTGCCACGTTTTCATCCAGATGAAAAGCAGCACGAGGGCAAAGGCGGCGCGACCGCAATGCTGAGGCGCGAAAGCGTCGCGGCTCATTTCGGCCCAGAAAAAAAGGAAGCCGAGCGCGAAGGGAACTGCGCCGATGTAATAGCAGGCCAGCACTTCAAGGGGAGCGAGCCGGACGAGATGGACAGATTCCTCCAGCAATTCGAGGGCGCCTTTTTCGGATGTTCTTTTTTTCGCCATCACTCGTTCCAAAAACCAGTTCGCCAGATTTTGCCGTCGTGAAATTCAGTCGGGATTGAAAGCAATCCTTGTCCAACCCAGAAAAAAAACAACCAGGCCGTAATAATGCCGAAAGTTCCCAGAGCCATTCGTTTCACGAAGCGAGCGGGGCTGTGTTTTGCAGCGGACGCTTTGACAATCTTTTTTAAGCAACTGGCGCAAATGACGCGGTCGTCGTGTTCGGCGATACATTCGCGACAGAAAAAAAACCGGCACTCGGGACAGCGCGCCACGGCTTCGCGCGCGAGGTGGTTGAGACAATGTTGTTGGGCGAGACTCGACACAGCAGCTAAGGCGTTGGCGGGCTGGAAATGACGGGAGGTGGGGTGATGACAACTTTTGCCGAATTTCGTTTTCGCGCGAGGATCAAGCCGAGCAGCCCGAGGCCCGAACCGACAAAAATGTTGGTGACGAGCGACGCCAGCAGCCACGGGTTTTCAAACGGTTCCATTTCAGCAAATTTTTTTACCATGGTCCATTGGTCGCTCGGGGTGGTGGGATCTGTGATGGCCGTTGCCATCATTTCAAAATAACCGACAACGACAAGAAGGCCGACGTAAATGGCCGATACCCACGTCACTGTCTGCGTCGTTTTATGCAAATCGGTTCCTTGTTGTTTCGCCAAAGCGATAACGGCCAGTGCGATCAGGCAGGTCGAAATCAACATTTCAAAAGCTATGAAGCCGACGGGATGATAAAAAATATGGGCGATGTCGAGCAGGCCGGTGAAAAGGAGGACGCCGAAAAACCACATGTGAAAAGGGCCTTTGTAAGGCTTCGGCCCCGGACGACTTTGGCCGAAGGGAGGAAAGGTCGGCGCAAAGGGCGCAGGGTTTTGAATGGGCGGCGGGGTCTGTGACGCGATTTCAATTTGCGTTTTTAATTCTTCGGCATTCCACGCGCCTTGGGCTTGTTCGATCAAAGGCTGAATGATGGCGAGGACTTTTCGCGCTTTGCGCAAACGTTTGAGTGAGGGCAATTGATCAATTTGCACCGCAGTTTTCAAATGGCAAATGCAGGTCGCACCGCGCGCGGCATTGATCGCAAGGCAAAAAGCAAAGAGGCCAGCGAAAGTCCTAAGAACGCCTGAGCCAACGGAATTATTTACGCCGAGCGCGATTAAACCCAACGTTAAAACTACGGCAGAAAGCGACAACGTCCAAGCCATGCCGTTGACGGTTTTGCGAACAGTGACGGCCTGGATGTCGCGAAAATAAAAACGTTTATAATCTTCGGTATAACCGCCTTGCGAATCAATTTGCAGCAAATGATCTTCGCCCAGCCAGAGTGTGCAGGAAGTTTGCGAGACTGAAATGGCTCCCCTGGAACGCAGTCCGCGTCCGGGCAATTTGCGATATTCTTTTTGCTCCATATCAGCGATTCGTGAAATAATAAATGCCCACCGCCCAGCCAATGATTTGCAGCGAGGCGATGACAATCGCCGAGACGTAACGGACTTTGTGGCGGCGCGGCACAATGCTGACGGGAGCGTTCCAATATCGAATCGCAATGTAAATCGCAATGGGCGCGGTAAGCGGCGTTATGTAAAAAATTAACAGCGGAAAAACCGCCAAAGCTATCGCGATGCTGTCATATCGAGTGCGGTGGTTTAAAAGGTTTTTTATTTTGCCTTTTTTCTTCCCGACTTCGAGACAGGTCGGGCAAACGTGTTGACCGTTGAAATCCACGTCGCAGAGCGCGCATAAAAATCGTCCGCAACTATCGCACGGCAGAACGGCTTTTTTTTCCGGATGATAAAAACAACCCGATTC
>JBDSYB010000192.1:0-3768 GCA_039925885.1 Verrucomicrobiota bacterium | reverse complement strand
GCAATTCCATGTCCAATTTGCCTTTCGGACCTTGCACAGAAACTTTTTTGCCGGAGACGTTCACCTTCACTGCGGAAGGAACGACAATCGGCGATTTTCCAATTCGTGACATAAATTCTTTAAATCTTTGGAGCGTGAATCGTTACCAAATGTAACAGAGCAATTCTCCGCCAATGTTTTTCTTGCGGGCATCATTTCCCGTCATGACCCCTTCGGAAGTCGAGACAATCGAAACACCCAATCCACCGCGCACGCGAGGGATTTCGGTCGAGCCAGTGTAACGGCGCAAACCGGGCGTGCTGACACGTTTCAAACCTTCGATGACCCCTTTACGACCTTCGTATTTCAACTTCATCTTGATCGTCTTTTTGATTTTCCCTTCGACGCCCACTTCGCTGACGTAGCCTTCTTTTTTCAAAATGTGCGCGATGCTCTCCTTCATTTTGGAGTGCGGCAACTCGACGACGGGCAGCAATGCCTGGTTCGCATTGCGAATCCGGGTCAACATATCGGAAATTGGATCAGTCATAATCTACTTAAAATTTTACCAGCTTGCTTTCGTTACTCCCGGAATCAATCCGTTCAACGCCGCTTCCCGGAACGTCAAGCGCGAATAACCAAACTTGCGCATGTAAGCGTGACGGCGTCCCGACATGGTGCAGCGGTTCACCACGCGAGTCGGACTCGCGTTGCGCGGCAATTTGGAAAGCCCGGCGTAATCGCCTTTGGCTTTCAACTCGGCGCGAATCGCCGCGTATTTTTTAACTGTTGCGCGCTTTTTATTATTGCGCTCTTTCCATGCTTCTGTAGCCATAAATTATTTTTTTTCTGCGAACGGCATTCCCATCAATTTCAAAAATTCCAATGCTTCGTCGTCGGTCGGCGCGCTGGTCACGATGGTGATGTCCATACCTTGCGTGCGTTTGATTTTTTCCAATTCAATTTCCGGAAAAATGGTCTGGTCTGCGACTCCGAGAGAATAATTTCCGCGTCCGTCAAACGAACGAGGCGAGATTCCACGAAAATCGCGAATACGCGGAAGCGCCGTCGCCACAAGACGATCAAAAAATTCATACATCACTTCGCGACGCAGAGTCACGCGGCAACCAATTGGCTGGTTCTCGCGCAATTTAAAATTCGCTATGGCCTTGCGGGACATGCTGATGACCGGTTTGCGGCCCGTAATCATCGTCAAATCTTTCACGGCGTCATCAATCGCGCCTTTTTCCAACGAAGCGCTCACGCCCATGTTCACCACGATTTTTTCCATCTTTGGAACCTGATGGATATTCGTGTATTTCCGGCTCTCTTTCAGAGCAGGAATCACTTCGTTAACGTATTTTTCTTGAAGTCTAGGTTTCATTTTTCATTCGCTCTCGGAATTTGCCGAGAACTTAAATTCATCACGCAGCCACGGATTCTTTCGTGCGTTTCTTCGATCCATCAAAACTCGCCACCGACATCACATTGGAAATGTGGATCGATCCTTCGCGCTCAACAATCGCGCCTTGCGGATTGTTCTGGTTTTTGCGCGTGTGTTTTTTTTGCATCTTCGCGCCTTCCACAATCACCCGCTGACTTTTGCTTTTGACTTCGATGATTTTGCCGCGCTTCCCTTTTTCTGAACCGGCAATCACCACCACTTCGTCACCTTTTTTTACGTGAAAACTTTTTTGCATAACTCAAATCACTTCTGGCGCGAGTGAAATAATTTTCATGAACTTCTTGTCGCGCAACTCGCGGGCGACCGGTCCGAAAATACGTGTTCCGCGCGGATTATTATCTTTGTCGATGATGACGATTGCATTGCTGTCAAAGCGCAAATAAGAGCCATCGTTGCGGCGAATCGCCTGACGCGTCCGAACCACAACCGCGTTCACCACTTCACCTTTTTTCACCGTGCCGTCCGGCGTGGCTTCTTTGATGTGCGCTTTGATCACGTCGCCGATGAACGCATAACGTTGATTGCGACCAATGACACCGATCGCCGCCGCGCGTTTCGCGCCGGTGTTGTCGGCCACATCCATTATCGAACGAATTTGTAACATAAAATCTATTAACCGACTTTCGCGACCCCTTCACCTTTTTCGACAACCTGCGTCAAGCGCCAGCGTTTTAACTTCGAAAGCGGACGAGTTTCTTCGATCAAAACCACGTCGCCAACTTTCGCTTCGCTCTTTTCGTCGTGCGCGTAAAATTTTGAAAAGGCTTTGATCACCTTCTTATATTGCGGATGCTGGAAACGTCGTTCCACACTCACCACAATCGTCTTGGTCATCTTGTTGGAAATAACTTTCCCCGTCCGTTCTTTGCGCGCGCCTCGGGCTGCTGTTTCTGGAGCGGTTTTTGTTTCGGTATCAGCCATATTATTTTTTAGCTCCCTTGGTTACGCCTTTAATGCGGAGTTGAGAAATCTGAGTTTCGACTCGCGCCACATCTTTGCGCAAAAGGCGCAGGCGCGACGGCTTTTCCAATTGGCTGCTTGCCTGTTGCAAACGCAGGTTGAACATTTCCTGCCGCAAATCGCGGCTCTTAGCCGTCAATTCCACCGCCGTTAAATCTTTAATTTCGGACGTTTTCATATTCTCTTAACCCAACTTGTGGCGGGAAATAAATTTCGTTTTGATCGGCAATTTGGTTGCCGCCAAACGCATGGATTCGCGCGCCACAACTTCAGTCACACCATCGACTTCAAACAAAACGTTCGCCGGACGGATAACGGCTACCCAGGATTCGAGCGGGCCTTTGCCTTTACCCATTCGAGTTTCCAACGGCTTTTTCGTAAAAGACTTGTGCGGAAAAATACGAATCCAAACCTTGCCGCGACGCTTCATGTAACGGGTCACCGCCACGCGCGCCGCTTCAATTTGCTTCGTGTCCAGCCAGCAGCGATCCAACGCTTGCAATCCGTATTCGCCGAACGCAACCGTGTTGCCGACCATCGCCATTCCGGTCCGGCTGCCGCGGTGCATTTTGCGGTACTTCACTCTTGCGGGCATCATTGGCATAACAAATATCCTGTAAAATTCTTAAGCAGCGACGGGCGCAGCTTCTTGTTGTCTGATTTCTTTTTTCTCTGGCTTCACGTCACCTTTGCAAACCCAGCATTTAATGCCGAGTTTTCCATACATCGTATTCGCTTCAGCAAATCCGTAATCAATATTGGCCCGCAATGTGTGCAGCGGAACGCGACCTTGCAGATATTTTTCAACGCGCGCGATTTCCGCCCCACCGAGGCGACCGGCGCAGCGAATTTTAATTCCTTCCGCACCGAAATCCATCGCAGTCTGAACCGCTTTTTTCATCGCGCGGCGGTACGAAACGCGACGTTCCAATTGTAGAGCGATACTTTCCGCGACGAGTTGGGCGTCGATTTCCGGCTGCTTGATTTCCTGGATGTCCACGTAAACTTCTTTACCCGTCATCTTGCTCAAATCTTCTTTGATTTTGTCGATCTCAGCGCCTTTGCGACCGATCACCACGCCTGGACGCGCGGTGAAAATAGTAATGCGGCAACGGCTCGCCGCGCGTTCGATATTGATTCTCGGCACCGAAGCGGTCTCGAGCTTCTTTTTTAAGATCTCGCGGATAATGCGGTCTTCATTCAACAGCTTGCTGAACTCTTTTTTGTCGGCATACCACTTCGAGCGCCAATCTTTATTGACGGCAACGCGGAGACCAATTGGATTTGCTTTTTGACCCATAAAAAAATTATTCGTCGGAAACTACAATCTTCACATGACAATTCCGTTTTAAAATCGGACCGGC
>JBDSYB010000191.1:0-16313 GCA_039925885.1 Verrucomicrobiota bacterium | reverse complement strand
ACAAATGATTGCTTCCATCACTGCTCAGACCCCCGCCGCGCCGACTTTTCGCAAAGGCGATGAGCGGCTCATTAAAGTTTCCAACAGCGCGGCGGAAAAAGTTTCCTCCCTGCTCACGAAACAGGGTAGGCCTCAAGGCGTCCTGCGCGTCGCGGTCATGGGCGGCGGCTGCTCTGGTCTGCAATACAAAATGGATTTGCAGGACGGACCGGCCAATCGAGATATTCTCGTTGAAAGCAGCGGAATCAAAGTGGTCGTCGATCCCAAAAGCGCGCTTTACGTGACGGGCAGCGAACTTGATTACGTGGACGCATTGCAGGATGGCGGGTTCAAGGTTAAAAATCCCAACGCAGCGAGCAGTTGTTCCTGCGGCGAAAGTTTCAGCGCGTAGAGCTTTTCACTTATGAATATCTTCGCCAAGCAAGTTACTCCAAAAACAGACATGGTTCTTCACGTGTTTGCTGGCTCAAGTTCGGCTTTCTTAGTTTGGCTGATGTATCCTCGATGGTGGGCAATGATTTTCTTTATTTTGCAAGGGGCCGTGAATTTTAAAAACGCTGTCTTAGCGAGAAGAAAATTGAAAAGCGGCATTTCCTCGTAGCAAAATGTCAGATAATTTTGCCCTCCTCAACGAACCGCGCCTTCCGTGGATTGATCCGGACGACCTGAAGCAAAAATTCTTTCCGCTCTCCGCGCCGTTTCATCCTGACCGAGTTCACGGTGGGACAGACGCCGAAAAACTTTCTGCCAATCAACGCTACGCCGAGTTGAACGCTGCCTACAATTGCCTGCGCGAACCGAAGGAACGTTTGCTCCATTTGCTCGAACTTGAACTTGGCAAAAAGCCCAGCGACATCCAAAAAATTCCACCGGGCACCATGGATTTATTCGTAGAGGTTGGCCAAACCTGCCGTGACACAGATGCCTTTCTCGCTGAAAAAACAAAAGTCACTTCGCCGTTGATGAAGGTGCAACTGTTCGAGCGCGGCCAGGAATGGACGGACAAATTGAACACCCTTCAACAAAAAATAAATTTGAAACGCGATGGCCTATCCAATGAGTTGCGCGAACTGAATTCCGTTTGGCAAAACGCCCCGAAAACCGGCTCGCCCGAACGATCTGCAAAACTTCCCCTGGAACGCCTTGAACAAATTTATCGGGTGTTTAGTTACGTCGCGCGCTGGTCAGAACAAATTCAGGAACGAGTTGTGCAACTTTCTTTTTAGCGGCATGAAGTTTTTTCTCCTCGTTCTCTGCCTGCTTCTGGCCGCCCGAAGCCCATTGATTGCCATGCCGTGGCAGGACGCGCTTTCTAAAATGCCTTTGTGCCAACCTGTTTCGCACCTCACCAAAACCAATGCGGTCGAAGTAATGCTCAAATCTTTTCGTGAGAACAGCGCAGCCAAAGCGCTCATTTTCATGCCGGGCGCGACGGACGAGTTTTATTTTTTTAATCGCGGCAATGCCACTCTCACGAATGCTGCGCCCTCGCTCTGGAACGCCATTGCCGCGTTGACGAATCAGACTTTGATCCACGTAACTTTCCGCGCGCCTTTTATCCTGCTGCATAGTTCGGAGGATTCTTTGGAACCAATCTGCGCGATTGAGGACGACGCGACGGCTCGAAGAATTCGGAGCAAACTCTACGCGCCGCATGTCATTTACGACGACCGCGATTGGGATTCCATCTTGCGAACTCTCACGTTCCGTTTGGACACGAAATTTTTACCGGGAAACAAATCTCACGCTTCTGCGCATTTTTATCGGCACTCCTTCGCCGCCCATAATCTGAACGGCTGGGAAATTCTGGAAGCGCTCGCCTTGGCCGGGAAAACTCAATTCACCGTGCAAAAGAAAAAAGTGCTGTTTGAAGGCGACACGCGATTCCGCGCCCGGCCCCAAGTGCCCACGGATTTCGAGCCACTCAAAGAGTTGACTCGCTGATTCCAGCGGCGGAACGCATCGCGGCGAACAAATTTTTTCCAGCACTGGGCGCGACAATTGTTTTCGCTTTTTCATCCGCGTGTTCGACAAGTTCTGCGGGAAGCTCCTTCAAAAATTGCGACGGATGACACGGTAGCAATTGCCCATATTTCTTGCGACCGCCGCAATGGCTGATCGTAAGCGTTTGCATCGCGCGGGTGATGGCGACATAAAAAAGACGGCGCTCTTCATCCAATGTTCCTTCGACTTTTGAGCGCGAATGAGGCAACAAACCTTCTTCCAAACCGACGATATAAACGTGGGGAAATTCCAGTCCCTTGCAACTGTGCATGGTGATCAACGTGACGGCGTCGCCTTCGTTTTCTTTTTTTTCCTGTCGATCGCTGTCGAGCATGATGTCTTCCAGAAAGCTTTCCAGCCGCTCCGCGTTTTTTCCCCCGCCCGCATTTTCGAGTGTGGCAATCAAGTCTTTTAAATTGCGCACGCGATTCTCAGCGGTCTCAATATTTTTCTCAGCGCGCCGCAGCTCATTCAGATAACCCGTTTCATCCAGAATTTTTTCTGCCCAGATTCGCAGCGAGGTTGAACCGCCCAAATTTGCGCGCGTCGTCTCAATCAAATCAATAAAAGCCAAAATATTTTCGCGCGTTTTCGTTTGCAACGATTCCTGCACATCGGTGTGACGCATGGCCGTGAAAACCGAGCAGCTTCGTTCCTGGCTCGCCGCCAGGAGCCGTTCCATCGTTACATCGCTCAGGCCGCGCGCCGGAACATTTGCAATGCGCAACAAACTCACATCGTCGTGTGGATTCAAAAACATTTTTAAATACGCCAAAAAATCCTTGATCTCGCGCCGGTCAAAATAACTTTGGCCACCGATCAAATGATAACGAACACTGCCCTGGCGCAGCGCAGTTTCCAAAGCGCGCGATTGGATGTTCGTGCGAAAAAGAATGGCCTGCTCCGACCACGTGATGCGATGGGCATGCCGCGCGAACTCAATTTGTTCGACCACCGTTCGCGCTTCCGCTTCATCGTCCGAAAACGTGTGCAAAATAATTTTGGCTCCCTGCCCATTTTGCGACCAAAGTTGTTTCCCCCGGCGACGCGCGTTGTTTTTGATGACCGCATTGGCCGCCGTCAAAATCGTGGTCGTTGAGCGATAATTTTGTTCTAACTTGATGATCGTGACGTGGGGAAAATGTTTTTCCAATTCGAGCAGATTTGCAATTTCCGCGCCCCGCCAGCCGTAAATACTTTGATCGTCATCGCCGACCACGCAGAAATTCTGATGCTCTTTAACGAGCAAGTGCATGAGTTGAAATTGCGAGGCATTGGTGTCCTGATATTCGTCCACCATCACGTATCGATATTTCGCGCGGCACGCTTCGAGCGTTTCGGGGTGTTCCGTGAAAAGTTTCAGCGTCAGCAGAATCAGATCATCGAAATCAACCGCGTTGCAGGCGCGCAACGCGGATTCGTATTTCAGACGAATATGTTGCGCGAGTGCGGCAACACTCGGTTCCGCAAAAGCAGCAGCGCGTTCGCCGCCGTTTTTGAAACGACTTAACAAACTTAAAACGGCGGCGGGATCGGTTTTTTCGCCTTTCGCAGAAACGTGGCTGAGAATTTTTTTGATCGCGCTGAGCTGTTCCGATTCATCGTAAATAACAAAATTGCGTTTGTAGCCAAGACGCTCAATGTGCTGGCGCAAAATCCGCACGCACAGCGAATGAAACGTGCAAACGGTCGGTCGAGAGTCGAGAGTCGAAAGTCGAGAGTCTTCATTCCGCGTTTCGCGTTCTGCGTTCCGCGTTTTAGGAATGAGTTTGCTGACCCGCTCCTGCATTTCGCGCGCGGCTTTGTTGGTGAAAGTCACCGCCAGAATATTTCCCGGCGCAACGCCGCGCTCAATCATGTGCGCAATGCGAAAAGTAATGACGCGTGTTTTGCCCGTGCCCGCGCCTGCCAAAATTAAAACCGGACCTTCGATGGTTTCCACGGCGACCCGTTGCTGCAGATTGAGCGTGGAAAGATTTAACATGCGAACGTGCGGAAGAACTCAACCACGAATGGACACGAAGGAACACGAATGCGTTAAGCCGGAACTATTCAGTGAAGAGAAACGCTCGACCTCACCCCGGCCCTCTCCTCCGAGGAGAGGGAGAATATTATTCAGCGCTGGAAAATATTCACCGTTTAATGCCTGATGGCCGAGCCTGCTGGCAGGTTCCCTCTCCTCGGGGGAGAGGGTTAGGGTGAGGGCGAACAATCTCTCCAACTGAATCGTTCCGGCTAAGCCACTCCCTCTCGTCCATCGGATGGAGGGGTTCGGGGAGAGGATGAAAATTGGCGCGTTTGGCAACGTCGCGCTTAACGGTCTCATAGTTGATTCGTGTAAATTCGTGTCCATTCGTGGTTCTTAACTTTCTTTCGCTTCGAGCTTTTTCAAGTCTTCCGCTAGAAACTGAGCGACGTCTTTAAATTTTAGGGCGTTTTCCGAATTGAGAGTCATCAACGTTTTGTGCGCCTCGAGACAAGTGCGAGCCACATCCACGCGCGAACTATTTTCGACGTGGGCCACGGGTTGGAGATTCTCTTTTGCCGGATCTAATTCGATCACCTTAAACAAATGAGCCACGCCCAGATCTTCCAAAAGATCGGCGATGCGTTCATTGGGATTGGCGATAGCTAGAAAACATCCGTCCGCCTTTTCGTTGGCCTCGTCGAATTTGAGGCCGACGCCAGCCAGCACTCCTAAAAAAGTGCTATCCATAATCACACAATCGCAAAGGTCGAAAATAAAACTTTTGTAGCCGCGGTCCCAAAGTTCGTTGACCACATTTTTTAAATCGAGACTCGCAGTAAAAGTGGCGCGACCAGCGATTTGAATTCGCACGGTGCGATCGAAAATGCCAACCCGAATTGTCCCGGCAGGTTTAGTTGCTTCCATCATGTTTCAAAGTCAGTTGTTCAAGGATTTTGGCAACGCGGCGTTTGGTAATTATTTTGCGTTGGTTAGCGCGCCGCCGCGATTGACAATTTTCACCAAAGCCTGTTGCAGGACAAGCGATTCGTCCAACGCGCTCAAGACTAATTTGCGATTGCAGTGCAGCAGATCTTCCATGGCGCTGACCAACTCATTGGAAGTGTAGTTGCGCGCCTGGGATGACGCTTTGAAAAGCACAAACGGATTGATGGCCAGCGGATTGAACCGCTTGTCCTCGGGCATCGACTCTTTTGGCACTTTGTCTAATTGCGCTTTGAACCGCGCGTAATCGGTGCCGAGTTTTATCCAACCAGCCGCCAACATTTCCTGAATAAAAATCAAGACGCGCACTTTGGTGATCAGTCCATACAGCAAACCAATCTCGGATTTTTTTTTGTCGAATTTCATTTCCCACATCTCCTCATCCAGGCAGCGCAGCAACTTTGGCAGATTACGTTCGCCCAAAGCGTCGCCCAAGGCAAACGCGCGTGCTTGCTTGTTGCGGGTGACGATGCTGGTCACATCATCGGCGTTGATTTTGTCGCGCGCGCCGACATACAAACTCAATTTTTCCACTTCATTATTCAACAGACGAACGTGCGGCCCGACGTTAACAACAAGTTCAGCGAGCGCATCGTCGGAAATTTCTTTTTTTAATTCGCGCAATGCGCGGCGCGCCGCCATCTCGGCCTGCTCTGCCCAATCTTTGTCGTCGGCCGACCAACCGGCATAATTTTCGACCCCGCCGGTTTTATCCACTGTCTTATAAAAAACTTTGCGCTTGTCCACTTTGCCCGCGCTGATAAGTAAACGAACATTTTTCCAGTCAAAGGTTTTTAGCTCCTGCGAAATTTCCCCCAAAGTTTCGGTGACGGCTTGCGCGCTGGCCGTCCGTTCTTCCCCAAGAAAATTACAATTTTGCAGCCAGATAACTTTTGCTCCGCCGAAAAATGGAAGTGTTTGCAAAGCTTCGCGCAATTTCGCCAGCGCTTTCAAAGCCTCGCCACTGTTGCCCACGCTGGCATCGATGATTTCGTGATCCATGCCGCCGAGTTCGGCAGACCACTCCTGGAAAATTTGTTTCGCCCGTTGCTTGACGGCAAATTCATCGTCGCCACAAACGAGTAGAAGCGATTTGGCGGGAGCGGAGGTGGGCGGCATTTTATTCGGTTTCGCCGCCGTTTTCATTGATGCGTTCGAGCACTTCGGTCATGTCCTCGACTTGTTCAAAGAGTGAATTGCGCACAAAGATGGGCCGTTTTTGGGCCGCAGCCAGCGCGAGACAATCGCTCGGGCGAGCATCAATTTCGACAATTTTTCGGCCCAGTTCATTTTCCTGCTGTAAAACCAGGCGAGCAAAGTAGGTGGAATTTTTTAAATCGGTAATGATGACGCGCTCGACTGTGATGTTAAAACCTTTGAACACGCTGCCGATTAAATCGTGCGTCAAAGGCCGCTCCTTGGGGGTGTCGCGCAGAAACATTCCAATGACAGCGCCCATGTTGTGTTCGACCTGAATCACGAAAACTTTCTCATCGTTTCCCACGAAAATTGCGCAACCGCTGTTCGCCGGCAGAATGCCTCGAATCTCCACTGGCGAAACATCACTTTTCATATTCACAGTTTATGATTTGAGAATTAAAAAAACAAGTCCGCTGGTCTGAGAGTTCTTCTTCCATCGGTGCGTTTGGTTGGAAAAGGTTCTCTTTGCTTTCCCGGGAAACAAGCAGATACTCGTCTTCGCGTCGCTAAAAACTCACTACTTGCCCCGGGTGAAGTGGAACATGATCATGAAATTTTTTGAGTCGAAACCATCTTTTAAAAACGTCCTTTCTAACGCAACTGACTTGTGAACCGCGCCGTGCCCAGACTGCGAAAAGTTGCCGAACGACTCATTGATTATGAGGCGAAGGAAAATGACTCCTCAAAAATCCCGTCGGCATTTCTCGTCTGTGAAACTTTGCGCCCCCATTTGACAACGTTGATGGGCAACGCCGGTTTTCTGGCGCTCCTCTCCCGCGCGCGCGCGTTGGCTAATGCGGACGTTCCGTGGCTGGCGACGGTGCAGGGCCATCCGGACAGTTCGTTGGAAGGATTGGACGAACTGGAGGGAAAAATCGGCGCGAAAGAAATTACTCATGGGAGCGTGGTGCTGATTGCGCAATTGCTCGGTTTGCTGGTGGCATTCATCGGTGAAAGTTTAGCCATGCGGCTGGTGGAGGAAGCGTGGCCAAAAGTGCGGCTCGACGATTTACAGCCTGGTAAAGGAAGCAAAAAATGAAACGAAAAATGACGGGCGCGGATCAACGCAAAGGCGCAGAGATGCAAAGAAAAAGAAATTTAATTTGTGCCTTTCCGTCTTCGCGCCTTTGCGTTAATTCCGTCGCCAATTCCGCTAAAAATTTATGAACACGACTCAACGTAAGCCCGCGAAAAAAATTCCGGCCACTCCGGCGAAAGCGAACAACGGCGCGCACGGAGCGACCCGTCCGAAAGTCATTATCCGAAAATTGCCGACCGGTGTGCGCGGGCTTGATGATATTCTCGGCGGCGGCATCCCGGAATTTTCTTTCAACATTATCGCCGCCACGCCCGGTTGCGGCAAAACCACGCTGGCGCACCAGATCGTTTTCGCCAATGCCACGGTGAAAAGCCCCGCGCTCTATTTCACCGTCCTCGGCGAACCCGCCATCAAAATGTTGCGCTACCAGCAACAGTTTTCTTTCTTCGACGAATCCAAGCTGGGCAAGGCCATCCACTTTATCAACCTGAGCGATCTGGTTTTGAAAAATAATTTGGACGCAGTGCTCGCGGAAATTATCAAACACGTCACGGCGCTCCAGCCGGGCATCGTGGTGGTGGATTCCTTTCGCACGGTGATGCGCGCCGCAGTGGTCGCGAATGCTGAATTGGAAATGCAAGCGTTCATCCAGGGACTCACCCAGTTTCTCACCAGTTGGGAAGCGACGAGCTTTCTCGTCGGCGAATATGGCGAATCCGAGATTCGCGGCAATCCGTTGTTCACCATCGCCGATGGACTCATCTGGCTTTCGCAGGTGACGGAGAGAAATTCCGTGGTGCGAAAATTGCAAATCATGAAATTGCGCGGGCAGGATTCAGTGCCGGGATTGCACACCATCCGCATCAGCGGGGACGGGATGCAAGCCTTCTCGCGCACACTGGGATTGGTCGGCAAAAAAGTGATTCCGAAGACTCGTCGCCGGCTTTCCATGGGCATTCCCGAGTTGGACAAGATGTTGGGCGGAGGAATTTTTGAAGGTGATAGTCTGCTCGTGGCGGGGCCGTCGGGGACGGGAAAATCGGCGCTCGCCACGCATTTTGTGGACGAAGGATTGCGCCAGGGAGAACCGGCCATCGTGGCGATCTTTGAAGAACGCCCGATAGGTTACGCGGATCGAGCCGAAAGTTTTGGTTTGAAATTAAAAACGCAGCAGCAAAAAGGAAAACTCGAAATTCTTTACCTGCGTCCGCTCGATCTTTCCGTGGATGAAACGATGCAGGAAATTCTGGATGCCGTCGAAAGAACCGGCGCCAAACGATTGGTGATTGATTCCCTGGTCGGTTTTGAAATGGCGCTCGCGCCCGGTTTTCGCGCGGACTTTCGCGAGTCGCTTTACCGGATGATTGGGGCGTTGACCGGAGCGGGCGTCACGATTCTCAGCACAGTTGAGGTGGAGGATACCTTTACGTCGCTCTCGTTCAGTCATTACACGATTTCATTTTTGACGGATGACATCATCCGGATGCGTTATGTGGAAATTGACGGCCAGTTGCGCAAAGTAATTTTCATCATCAAGATGCGGGGCAGCAATCACAGCAAAGACATCCGCGAATATGTCATCACAGACAAAGGCGTGGTGGTTATCGGCCCCCGCCAGACGGATTACGCTAGGCTGACGACCGGAGCGCCGGATCGCATCAGCCAGACGCAGGAAACCTCGCCGGAACCGAAGGCGAAGAAGGAATTAGTGGGTTAGTGTAGAGAGTTCCAATCTCTCATTATGAAAACTGAACCTTTCTCGGAATACAATCCGATGGTCGCAATAAACGAGGCATTGCTCCTCGGCTCGCTGCGCCAGCACGAGTTGACGGAAGCGGCGGAGAAGGCGAACCAACAATTGCGCATCGAAATTGCCGAGCGCAAAAATGCCCAGGAACAATTGCGCATTTCGGAAAGCCGTTATCGCCGTCTTTTTGAAGTATCCCAGGATGGGATTTTGATTCTCGATTCTAAAACTGGAAGAATCACTGAGGCCAATCCCTCTGTTTTCAAACTGACTGGCTATCCGGGAAAACAGATCGTGGGCAAGGCGCTGTGGGAAATCGGCCTGTTCAAAAACAAGGAAGCGGGCGGCCAGATGCTGCGCGAATTGAAAGACAAGGGTTTTTGCCACCGCGAAGATGTGCCGGTCATCACCAAAGTCGGACAACTCATCTCCGTCCATTTCTTCAGCAATCTGTATGAAGAAAATGGCGTGGAGGTCATTCAATGCAATCTGCGCGACATCACGGGACGCAAACAAACGGAGCGGTTGCTCGCGGAAAAGGCGCGGCTGATCGACTTGAGCAATGACGCCATCATCGTGCGCGACCTGAATGATAGAATCCGTCTCTGGAACCAGGGGGCGGAAAAACTTTTCGGATGGAGTTTGGAAGAGGTGGTCGGGAAAGACCTTCACTCCTTTTTGCAGACGGAATTTCCCAGGCCGTATGAGGAAATCCTCGCAGAACTTCACCGGGCGGGCCGGTTCAACGGCGAAGTGGTGCAGCTCGCGCGCGATGGCCGGCGGGTGCGCTCGCTCTGCGGCTGGGTTCTGGATCGGGAAACGGAATCGATCTTCACCAGCTACACGGACATCACAGCCCGCACGCAGGCCGAGGAAGCGTTGCGCACAAGCGAGGAATTCAACCGCAGCATTATCCAGAGCAGCCCCGACTGTATCAAGATTCTCGATCACGAAGGAAATTTGCTCTCGATGCAAACCGGGCAAGAGCTGCTGGGCATCGAAGACATCAATCCTTTCCTGAACAAATCATGGTTCGAGCTTTGGAACGGAGAAGACCGGGCCGCAGCCCAGGCGGCATTTAAAAAGGCCATCGCGGGCCAGGATGGAAATTTTATTGGCTGTACTGCTAATTTGCGCGGTCAACTCAAATGTTGGGATGTTTCCATTTCGCCGATTCTTGACGCGACCGGCAAGATCCATCGCCTGCTGGCTGTGGCCCGCGACATCACGGAGCGAAGAAAAGGAGAAATCGCGTTGCGGGAATCCGAAGAACGCTACCGCTACTTGTTCAATTCGATCGATGAGGGATTTGCGGTTCTGGAAATGATTTTTGACGATCAGAAAAAGCCGGTGGATTACCGCTATCTGGAAATTAATCCGTCCTTCGAGAAACAAAGCGGTTTGAAAGAAGCCCTCGGCAAACGGCATCGGGATTTAATCCCGGATACTGAAACGTACTGGTTTGAAATTTTCGGGAAAGTCGCATTGACGGGTGAACCGATTCGTTTCGTTAACGAAGCCAAAGGATTAAACAGGTGGTTTGATGTCTTTGCCTTTCGGATTGGCGAAGAGGGCAGCGGGAAAGTTGCCGTTCTTTTCACCAATATTACTGAGCGGATGGTTTCTGAGGAAAAATTACGACACGCACAATTGCAATTGAGCGACCGCGCCGTTCATCTCCAACAGGCCGTGGCCGAACAGACCTCAGAACTTGCCGCGACCAACAAACAATTAGAGGCGTTCGTCTATTCCATCGCGCACGACTTACGCGCCCCGCTGCGCTCCATGAAGGGCTTTTCCGAAATGCTGGTGGAAGAGGCTGGTGCCAGCTTGAGCGAGACTGCGCAGGACTGTGCCGGACGGATTAATCGCTCCGCAGGATACCTGGATGAGTTACTGCAAGACTTGCTGGCCTTCAGTTGCATCGCCCAGCAAAAGCTTGAACTCGTTCCGGTGAATCTCGAATTGCTCATCCAATCCGTCCTGGCACGGATGGAAAATGAAATTCACGAAAAGAATGCGCGGGTCGAAATTGCCGGGCGGTGGCCTGTGGTTTTGGCGCACGAAACGACGCTCGGACAAGTGATGTGTAATTTGCTGACCAACGCATTAAAATTCTCGCGCCCGGGGGTGCCGCCGCAGATCCGCGTTCACGCAAAAGCCGAGGACGGATTTGTGCGAGTGTCGGTCGAGGACAACGGCATTGGTATCTTGCCCAATCATCAGGAGCAAATCTTTCGACTCTTCACCCGCTTGCAGGGGGATATGTTTTCGGGAACGGGCATTGGCCTGGCGATAGTTCAGAAGGGCGTCGAACGCATGGGCGGAAAATCCGGCGTGGAATCTACTCCCGAAAAAGGCAGCCGCTTTTGGTTTGATGTCCGCGCAGCCGGTTGAAAGTTGTAATCAGTCATAATGTGGTTTGGAGTTCCGCCTTTAGGCGGTCAGAGGCCGCGTAAACTCGGGACTCCAAACCCAAAGAGAATTCAAGTTGACCCACCACCCCATTCATCAAGCTGTTTGACGATTTCAATCTTTTACCTTTATTTTGCAAGCGGTGAACGAACGACAAACGATCCTGTTGGTTGATGACAGCGAAGATGACCTTATCCTCCTGCGCGCCGCCTTCAAAAGAGCTGAGTTTCTCCGCTCATTTCAACAAGTCCGCAATGGAGAAGAAGCGATTGCCTATCTGGAAGGCGGTGGCATTTATCGTGACCGGTCCAAGTTTCCGTTGCCGTCTCTCGTCTTGCTCGACCTTAACATGCCGAGGAAAAATGGGTTCGAAGTGCTCGACTGGATTCGCACAGAATCCGGATTGAAGCACCTGCCAATTGTCATACTGACCGCCTCGATGCGCCCGGAAGACGTGAAGCGAGCCTTTGAATTGGGGGCAAATTCATTTCTCGTCAAGCCAGGTGCGCTCGAGGAATTGACCCGTATGATTCGTTGCCTGCGTGACTGGTTGCAATATAATCACCTTCCGCCACTCAATGAAATGGTGCGGCGCTGACCTGCCAATTTCTGCGAGGACTGGTTTCATAAGTCGTTTTGGCAGGGGAAAGATATGCGATGCTCCGCCCGGTCGCCCGCAGAAATAAATTGTTTGACCGAAAGATTTCTGCCCGAATGTTGCCCATGAATTTTCGCGACAAAATTTTGCAGCCGGAAAATTTGAAAAACTGGAGAAGCAATCTGCGCAACTCCGGCCGGAAACTAGTGGTGACCAACGGTTGCTTTGACCTGCTGCATCTCGGACACGTGACCTATTTGGATAATGCGCGAAAGCTCGGCGATGCGTTGCTGGTGGGCATCACTGGCGATCAAGGCGTGCGCGAAATCAAAGGCGCGGGCCGACCGATTAACACCGAAAATGATCGCGCGGCGGTTCTGGCGGCGCTGCAAATAGTGGACGTGGTTTATGTTTTTCCTGAGACTACGGCGCTCCGGTTTCTAGCGGCGGTGGAGCCTGATATTTATGTCAAAGGCGGCGATTACACCGTGGACACCATTAATCAGGAGGAACGGCGTTTCCTGGAAAGCGTCGGTGGAAAAATTGTCATCCTGCCAGTGGTTCGCGGCCACTCAACCAGCGCGCTCGTCGAAAAAATCTCGCGACTTTAGTTTATTTTCCGCTTTTCCCGACGATGGCCGCATCTTGATACAAATCTCGATTGCTTCCCTGAAACTCGGCTTTCAATCGAACTTTGAAGCGCGCCAAATCGACCAATTCCCAATTCAGAAATTTCCATTGGCCACTTTTCCTTCCATCGTGTTCAAACCCAACAATCAAGTGATGCGCATCGTCGAGAATTTTGTTGGTGTCGGTTTTCGGCTCAAAATAAAAAGAGCGAAAACTGCTGGCGCGACTCCCTTGCGCGTAAAGTTTTGGATCCATGTAAATGATTCGTCCGGTCTTTTTATCCACCAGACGCAAATCAGGATAGCCGGAACGTTGCACCTTTCCCGAAGCCAAATGAGGAAAATCACAGGAGAAACCCGGCGTGTCGTTCAACACACTTTTCATTTCGTTTTCAAAATGGCTGCTGACCTCGTTAATTCGTTTCTGCTTTTGCGCTACGCTGTTCGTCGCATTCATTCGCCGAATCACTTCCTCCATCGCTGCGCCGATCTTGCCCAGCAATTCCTTGTCCGTCTCATTCTTTGGATCAAAAGCGAGAATGCGTTTGCCGGTTGTCGCCTCGACCACTTGTGCGAAAGAAATTTCTTTCAACTCACGGTCGCTCGCGGCGACAGCACGGATCATTTCCGATACGCCAAGCTTATTCGTTTCAGCAGCGAGCGAGACGGTGGCCAGAAACGTGAGGCTCGCGACCAGAAAAAATGTTTTCATGTCAATGTGTTTGGCCGCAGGAACACGTTGCCTTCTTTTGCGTCGGGCTTTTTTCGACAGCGTTGGGTTCATAATTCAGATTCGTCCCCAACCAGCGCTCAACCTCCTGCACAGTCATTCCTTTGCGCAGATGATAGTCAACGATCTGGTCACGCCCGAGTTTTCCCACCGCAAAATATTTGGATTCGGGATGCGCGAAATAAAGTCCGCTCACGCTGCTGCCCGGCCACATCGCGAAGTTTTCCGTGATTTGAATTCCAGCTTTCTTGTCCGGCTCAAGTAATTCCCAAAGAATTTTTTTCTCCGTATGATCGGGACAGGCGGGATAACCGGCGGCCGGTCGAATCCCGCGATATTTTTCTTCAATCAATTCTTCGGTTGTGAATTTCTCAGCTTTGCCAAAACCCCATTCTTGGCGAACGCGCTTGTGCAAATATTCCGCGAAAGCTTCCGCCAGTCGATCCGCGAGAGCTTCCGCCATGATGGCGTTGTAATCGTCGTGATCCGCTTTGAATCTCTCGGTCATTTCTTTCAAACCGTGACCGCTCGTGACGGCGAATGCACCGAGATAATCATTCGATGTTCGATGTTCGATGTTCGATGTTCGATGTTTCGGCGCAACAAAATCCGCGAGAGAATAATTCGGCTGTCCATCAGGCTTCTCAATTTGTTGCCGGAGAAAATGAAATGTCGTGAGCACTTCTCCCCGCGATTTGTCGGTGTAAAGTTCCACATCATCTCCCCCGCGATTCGCTGGAAAAATTCCGTAAACTCCGCGCGGTTGCAGCAATTTCTCAGCGACAATTTCGTCGAGAAGTTTTTGCGCGTCGTTGAAAAGTTTCGTTGCTTCCACGCCGTATTTTTCGTGCTGCAAAATCGCCGGGTAACGACCACGCAATTCCCAGGTGTGAAAAAAGGGCGACCAATCAATAAATTCGCGCAACGTGCTCAAGGGCACATCGTCGAGGACGCGCACGCCGGCAAATTCCGGTTGCGGCAAATCTTCAAAGCTCAATTGCGGCGCATTGGCCCGCGCGTGTTCGAGACTCACCAGCGTCGCTTTTTGTCCGGCGTGCTGGGCGCGAAGACGTTCGTATTCGGCGCGAGTGGTTTTCACAAAGGCTGCCTTCTGTTCGGCGCTGATCAGGCTGCCGACGACCGGCACCGCGCGAGACGCATCGAGCACATGCACGACGGCTTCTGAATAATGGGGCGCAATTTTTACGGCGGTGTGCGCCCGACTCGTCGTCGCGCCGCCGATGAGCAGTGGAATTTTGAAGCCGTTCCGCTCCATTTCTCTAGCGACATGCGCCATCTCATCAAGCGACGGCGTAATCAAACCACTCAAACCGATGATGTCCACGTTCAGTTCACGCGCGGTTTGAAGAATTTTTTCGCACGGAACCATCACGCCGAGATCAATCACTTCGTAATTGTTACAACCGAGGACAACACCGACAATATTTTTGCCGATGTCGTGAACGTCACCCTTAACGGTGGCGAGGAGGATGCGACCGGATTTGTCGCTTTCGATCAGTGGGATTTCGAGGCCAGTTTCTCTTGCTGCTCCTGCTCTTCCTTCTGTTTGCGAGCCAGTCCCGCTCGGCGAAGAACCAACAATGTCGCCTCGTTGAGAGCCTGCATTTTCTCCAGCGCCCGTTGGCGTCGGGCGGAATCCTCTCCGAACTGCCCCCGAGTTGAAGTCGGAATCGTATCTGTTTTCATGGAGATAATTTTCGGCTATGATTTGACCGCTTTCAAGAAGTTTTTCCATGGAATCGTGCAATTGCCTGCGCAACCAATCCAAATCCTTTTGCACCGGTTGGTCAAAGTTGGTGTTGTCGAAAACATAAATTTCTTCCGCCCCAAAAAGAATGTCCTCGGCGAGTGACAAAACCGTTCGAGCGGCTTGAAAATGTCCCTGCGCCGCCCGACTCAATGGAACCATTCGTCCTGATTCTTTCGCACCACGTTTCAAAATATTGATGATCGCCTTTTCCCAAGGGCAAAAAACAAACCGGATTTGCACCGCGTGCCCCCTTGTAATGGCGGCTTGGATGTGCTTCCGACTGCGCGCCTCGTCCTGCAAAGTTCCATCCATCAGAAGATCTGCCGCATGTTCTACTTCCGCTTCGCGTGTCGCAGTCGTTTTACCGCTGCCCTGCCCTCCCGCGTTGAAAGCGATCAAACTTTCTGGCGGCAACTCGTTCAGTTTTTTTGCAAACAACCAATCAATAAATCCGCCCGCCGGTCCGAGCGTCGCCACACTCCAACGCTGGCGGCTTTCGCGCGTCGCGGCGTAATCGGGACTCAGCTCCTGCGCATTGTTTCTGTCATAGACATTATTAAATTCCGCTTCGTAACGCTTGGCCGCGCCCTCCAGATCAGCCCCCAGTTCAGCCGCGAATTTTTGTTCCACGAGACGTTCCTCGGGAGTGAGTTCGAGATGCGGCACATAGGTAAAACCTTCCACCAGCGTAACCATTTCGCCGTGCAATTCCGCAGCCAGCAAACGCAACTCGCGCACGCGACGCACCCGCGCTTTCTCGGCTTCCATGAACGGCAGAAGATGCGCCACCGCTTTTTTCATGACGCGCGCCGATTTCACCACTTGCGGCAAAAACATTTTGCCCGCGCCGAACAAATCGCCGACGACATTCATTCCGTCCATCAGCGGGCCTTCGATGACAGACAAGGGCTTTTCAAATTTTTGTCGCGCTTCCTCAGTGTCAGCGTCGATAAAATCCACAATCCCTTTTACTAAAGCATGGCTCAAACGTTCTTCGACGGAACCGCCGCGCCATTCGTCCGCGACGACTTCCGCCTTGTCTTTTTTCTTCACCGACTCGGCAAATTTAACAAGCCGTTCGGTCGCATCGGTGCGACGATTCAGCAAAACATCCTCGACCAGTTCGAGCAGGTCTTTCGGAATCTCCGCGTAAACTTCCAACATTCCTGCGTTCACGATTCCCATATCCAACCCCGCTTGAATCGCGTG
>JBDSYB010000190.1:0-19279 GCA_039925885.1 Verrucomicrobiota bacterium | reverse complement strand
ACTGGCGGATAATCCGTATCATTGGGCGAACTGGTGAAAAAAGAAATTTTTTGCGGAAGCCAATCGCCGTAGCCGCCCTCGCCAGAGGGTGGCGTTGTTTCGGGTAAAGACACCACGCTCTGGCGAGCGCGGCTACGGTCGTCCGACAGCAAACACAACACGCGCCCGCCGTTCTGCACGAACCGTTGGAGTTCAAGTTTCGACTTGTTCCCCGGATCAGCCCCAAGCACGAGCGCATTCATTTTTGCGGGCAATGAGGAAAGATCAGTGACCCGCTCGAACGCGATTCCCAGTTTTCCCAGAGCGGCAGCGGTAGCGCCTGCCGGATCGTAGCAGCCGACATGAGTCGGCTCTAAATTTTCTGACAATAGAGCCTCGTCACCTCGGCTGCTACGATTTGTTGATGCGGAATTTTTCCAGTCACCGCCGGCGATAAAAATGGTTGTTGAATTCGTGGAACGGATTTCGCCTTGCACTTCAATGTTGCCGCTCAGGAAATATTCGCCCGTCGGCAAATCCGCCGGAATTTTCAGCGGAATAGTTTTGCTCCACGTCCCGAAATACGGAATCGCCGGAAGTGAAATTTTTCCCGCACTAAGTTCGCGTCCGTCTTTCGCACGGATGTGAAAATTTAGTGTCGCATTCCGCAATTCGCGCTTTTGATCATCGTCATTGATGACATGGGCAATCGGTTTTATTTCGTTGCCCGCATAAATTTGCGACGACCAACATTCCCAACTTAACAGCACTGGTTGATACGCGGTGCGCATCGCGTCCATCACCGGTTTGGGTTTCATCTGGGCGAAGGACGAAATGCCCGACCAATTGTAAAAAAGAATCGTGAACGGCATCAAACCGGCGAGACGCGGATTTTGCGGACGCATCCGGCGAAAGGATTCGCACGCCTGCTTGGTCATAAATGATTGGTAGGCCAACGCATCTTCGCGCGGCGTTTCGGTGTGACCGATCCATCCGAGCGACGGTGCGAGTTGTTTGCTGCGCACGACGTTGAATTCGCCCGATGAGCCGGTGAACGAGCCAACACATTCCGTAAAAGTCAGCGGCTGATTTTTTTTAGGATCGCCGAAAAGTGGTTCGGAAAAAAGTTTGTCGCGTAAATTGTAATAGGTGAGAAACGAATTGTAATACCAACCCCAGTATCGATGCACGTCGCACACATCGCCCTCGCGACCTTCACCGTAACCGGCGTTGCCAATGTAGGGGCGCGTGTCATCCCACTTTTTCATTTCAACGCAAGCGCGCGTGAGAAATTCACTGAACGCCGCGCCGCGTTCGCCCTCGTAAGGCATTTCGTTGGAAAGATAATATTCCACGATGGAAGGATGGGACGCGTAGCCAGAAAAAAGTTTTTTGTAAGCCGCGATGCTCTTGGCAAAATCTTTCGGCGGCGTTTTTAAACCGTTGGCTTCGGGCGGCGTGCGGTAGCGTCCAGCGTAAAGCATCATGCCCAGTTCATCACAGACATCGAACCACACCTGGGATTCGTCGGTGCTGATGCGGAAAATGTTCAGGTTTTGCGATTTCAAAAATCGAACGTAATCCTCCGCAAACTTTCGCGACTCAGCCACGTTGTCGGGAATGCCGCGTCCCGGCGGATTGATGGCGACGCCGCGCAGAAAAATGGGCTGGCCATTTAAATGAAATTGTCCATCGCGAATCTCGAACGAGCGAAAGCCGAACCGGACTTTTTTTGTCGAGAGCATCTTGCCGTTGCGCTGCGCGGAAATTTCGAGGTAATAAAGCGTCGGCGAAATCGGACTCCACAATTCCGGTTTCAACCCCGCAACGATATTGGAAATTGAAATTGGGGTGCCGGAGGTGGCGTTCGTGTGAACCAGTAATCCTTGCCACAACACTTTTCCGTTTGCCGTCTGTGAAATTTTTCCGGCGAATTCAACGGCAGCAGTTTCGTCAGCGCGAAACGAAGCAGAGACACGGACTTGATCGCGTTCGGCGAAGACGATGAGCTTTTCGAACTGCGCACTGGCGGCGTGCGCGTTCTCTATACTGAATATGAGAACCGTCAATGCGCCGATCAGCGAAAAGAATTTCATGGCAATTTCGTGGCGTCTCCACCGCGCGGCAATTTCGCCCCCTGTGCGTCGCTGGTTTCAAGTCGTAGAAAAAGCGCGAACGGTTGGTTGCTTTCCCATTGCACGAAAGGTGCATCGGCCGATAAGGGCAAAGTCTCCGAAGCGAGTAACAGCGGGATGAAACGGATTAGTGCAGTTGTTCTACGAATAAACCGACATTCCAGTAGTTTCATAGGTAGGAAAATAAAGAGGCGCGGCGCAATGTTTCCACTCCGCCGCGCGACTCAATGTAAATGACAATTTCGATCTTATTTTTTTAAGCGGAAGAACTGATTCCCACTGTTTGCATTCACAGTGACAGTGTTATTCGTCCCAACAATTATCACTGAATTTGTGACCGGGTTCCAGGTTATCGGCGTCGTGAGGCTGGGTGTGCCTTCGAGATTGTATCCCGTCGCCGCAGTGGGCCATGACATAGTTACCGTGCCGTTCCCATTCGCCACGATAGTAATAGTTGGAGCAGCAACTGCAACTGGTGGAGTAACGTCGGCCCATGTTCTTCCCACGCGCACTTCATCCGCATGACTTAGTGACGGGCCACCGGATTGACGAAACGCAAATCGAGCAATCGAAAGTTCCGTCGTTGTCGGTTGAGTGCCACTTATCGCAACTATTCCTCCATCACCTACGGAAGGGGTTGGAGCACTAGAGCCTCCAAATGTCGAGGGATTGGGATTGATCCATAATGCAATGGTATCATCCCCGGCCGGTGCTGCTTCATTGAAGGTATAGCGCCCGACAACAAAAATGGTCTCCCCCAGAGCGACCACATTGGTGGCATACGCGCCATAATTTTCACCCCCAAATTTAAAGCAACCCACGTTGTAGCCAGGTCCTGTGGAATTGGTATGAACATTTACTTTAAACGAGTAGGTAGCGGTGGCGGTAGTTTGAGCCAAAGCTGCCACGGTATCAGCGCCTGCCCCAGCTGCTGGAACCGTGGAATCAGGTTCAAGCATGTAGGCAAATGAGAAGTAGATTGAACCAGTGGAAATTGCAGTCTGCGCGATAACTGAGCGCATCCCGACAGTGGCTGAACCCCAGAAAAGATGATTTGAAATAGAAGCCGCTAATCCTGGAACGTTAAGGTTTCCCGCAACATTTGTTCCTGGTACCTGTCCATCAGTTTGCATTACCCATGTGCCTTGACCAGTCGTTGAATTGGTTACCAAAGGCGAACCTACTGCATAAGGAAACGAATCATAAACCAAAAGACTGTTCGGTGATGATGTCGTCACC
Source organism: Verrucomicrobiota bacterium (assembly GCA_039925885.1). GTDB lineage: Bacteria > Verrucomicrobiota > Verrucomicrobiia > Limisphaerales > CANJXF01 > CANJXF01. Next base: position 15,926 of record JBDSYB010000190.1, on the reverse strand, counting down.
GTCAAAACGGCTACTGCACTGGTTGCAACATTGATGGGGTTGCTGGCGACCAGCCTATAATTTCCTGCATTGGTCAATTGGATGTTACTCAATACCAAGGAAGTGTTGGTTGCTCCCGATATGATGTTAGCCCCAAAATACCATTGATACGTTATGGGGCTGTCACCGTCTGCCGCCGAAGTGAACGTCACATTGGTTCCTAACAGCAGGCTTTGGCTCGAAGGATTTAAGAAAAAGGAGGGCGGCAAGGGGTTTGAAGCTACAGTAGTCAAAGTAAACGCCATAATTCCGTTATCACTATCCAGTGCATAGAGAACTTCATTGGTCCCCAAGGCAAGTGCGCCTGCATAGTTATTGTTCGGATGAGTGGTCACAAAACTTTTGCGATCCTGAAGAACAACCGATGGTGACGCAGCCGCGTTTGGAGTTGAATATAACCGAACAACGTCGGCTCCGGAAACCATGGTGATACCCGCGAACAAGTTTTTCGAAGGAATAGCAAGAATTGGAGAGATTGCCCCCGGCCATTCTGGGGAGGTGAAGATCGAGGTCGTTGTGGCTGTCCCTGCGGTCGTGTTATACGCCATCAAGCGAAGCGCACCATTGCCAAAGGAACCCGGAGTTGTCCAAAACGTGTTCGCCGTTCCAAAAGTCAAACCGACACTCAGTCCACCAGGTTGGGCATCGGTCCCTAATGTTTTCGGAGTGAAGTGCGAGTAAGTATTATCATCAGGAGTGAAGAGAGCAGCGTTGGTACCTCGGTTGGCGATAAGGATTTGCGTCGTGAGGCCCGAACCGCGCACGGCCATCGTGTCACCCCAACGGCGTTCAGTGACATTCGTGTTCCCACTGCTCGGATCCGAATCTGGAAATGATTGAGTAGGAAAAACCAGCGTCTGTGGTGCATCCTCATTCTCCCATCGATACAAAGCGTATTGAGGAGGAGTAGTGGCAGTGGAAAGGTTCCCCACGTAAATGGCCCCGTCATCCGCGATGCCAATCAAACTCATTCTGAAAGCGACATTGCCGAGATCAATTATGGAACTGATATCCAGTTTTTTGGGCAATCCACTGGAGTTGGTTACAGCGGCACCGGTATTTCCATCAATGATATAGACATCGCCACTGGCACTTGTGGTGGTGTTGGTGGAGCGATCCACGACTAATAAATGCCCTGTCGTGGGATTGTAAGCCATGCCGCGTTGCCATTGATTTGATGAAGTTAAGAAAAACAGATCGCCGGGGCGAACGCTACCGTCGCCATTCGGTCCGAATGTGGTGAGTGGTTGCATCACAACAACCGCTTGGGCGACAAGGGAAAACAGGGTTAAGGATAAAAAGGCTGCGAGGATTTTGAGATTTTTCATAATTTTATGAGAGTTGTTGTTAGTCATGTGTTTAGGGATTTACAAACGCGGATTTATTTAAGTTACGGGAAATATTGTAATTGAAGAGCCATTTAGCTCTCGGCACCCAGGCTGAGTGCCCGTCAGCATAGGTGAAGTTGCTTCCATCCCGCCCGTGAGCATCGTTGAAAGTCGGTTCGTTGTTGCCACCGGTATTGCCGGCGAGTTTAACCGCTCCGTCTCCATCGAAATCCTGAATGAACCAAATTCCTGAGGGACCCGGCTTGAAGGGAGTGCCCGTAGAGGTATATTCGTAAGACAAAACAAAATTTTGGGTCATTTTCTTTCGACCAGCAGGAGTATTGATGTTTCCTTTTACTTCATAACTATGACCGGATGTGTCATTTATGTCTGTTGCGCCAATTGCCAAATCTTGAATATACTTTTGGAAATACGCCGAGTCTCCCGGGCCGTATGTACCTTGGGGTTTAGTTAAATCAATCGCATTCTTCGTACTGGGACAAATGAAGCTTTTATAATTTGAAATGAAATTTCGCCCGAGTGGTCCTAGCCAGTTTAAATCATCGTCCGCTTCGTCGCGCAACGAAGGCAAAGCGGGCGCAGTAAATGCAGTGCCCGGCTTTGAATAAGTATGCGTATTATCGACCAAATGCCCTTTATTTTCATCCGCATACATCTGGCTCCCCAAACCAAACTGTTTCATGTTGTTCAGGCAACTGATTCGTTGCGCCTTTTGTTTAGCCTTCGCCAATGCGGGCAAAAGCAATCCCGCCAGAATGGCGATGATCGCGATGACGACCAACAATTCAATCAACGTGAACCCGCGAAACTGCGGTGTGAGGCTAGGAAATTTTGTTCGGTTCGAGTTGATGTTCATGTCGGTGTTGCTATTCAGTGTAACGTTTAACTTCGGGTATTCTTTTTAATATCGTTTCCTCCCGGCTTGTGTCAAATCGTTTTAAATATTTTTAGTAAGTGAATTTTTTAGAGCCTTGTGATCGGAAAAAAAAATTCCATAGGGCCGGACTTTTTCGCGCGACGAACGAAGAAAGGTTTAAGGGCGATCAGGCGCGGAACCGGTGGAGTGGCGAATGATTAAATCTTCCGGAACGAGGATGGTTCGCGCTTGAGGCGTCACGTCCTGCCGTTGTTGAAAAATCTGCGAAACAGATTGTTCAGCAACGCGATTGGCGGAGAGTGCGATGGTGGTCAAAGCTGGACGCCAATATTTTCCCATCGTAGAATCGCCAAATCCGACCACGGAAAAATCTTCCGGGCATCGCCACCCCGCATCGCCTGCCGCGACAATCGCTCCGAGGGCAATGGCGTCGTTGATGCAAATGGCGGCTGTCACTTTCGGATTGATCTCGCGGAGTCGAGGGAATCCGCTGAGTCCGCCCTCAAAGCCGAATTCGGTGACGTCGAGGACCAAAGAATTATCATACTTCAACCCGCCTTCCTTGAGTGCTTGCCGATACCCGCTCAATTTGCACAAGGTTGTTTTCGGTCGAGCCAATGAATCGGACAACACTCCAATGCAACGATGTCCAAGCTGAATCAAATGACTGGTGCCGCGAAAAAAGGCATTTTCGCGATCCTGGGTCACGGTGGAAATTCCTTGCGGGCTGTCGGGCAATAAATCGACGACGGGAAGGCCATCTGCAGCGAGCTGAATCAAGTAGCTTTCGCGCATGGCGGGGGAATCCCAAAGCACAAGAAGCCCACCGGCATTGTGCAACATTCTTCGCTTGAGAAATTCCTCCGCCTCGGCATTGCTGTCAGCCACATGAACCGTTAATTCAAAACCTTTAGCAATGGCGGCGCGACTGATGGCCATGGCGGTGGCCGCGTGCGAAGTGGCGAGGTCCCATGTCACGATCAAAAGAATTACCTGGTTGGTGTAACCGCGCTGAAGGGCGCGCCCAATTGGATTGATTTTGTAGCCAAGGCGGTTCACCGCTTCGCGCACGCGTTCTTTGGTGGCTTCGGTGATCCGCTGCGCGTGAGCGTTATCGTTGATGACGTAGGAGACGGTTGAGAGCGAAACGTTCGCTTCGCGCGCCACGTCTTTTATCGTCGCCCGGTTTATGGCAGGTATTTTCACGTAAAATAAATTTGTGATATGTTCAACACACGGCTCAGCGGGCGTCGAGATTTACTTGCGCAGTACAAAATGCCGCGCCTTCGCCAAGGTGCGTGATGAGCGCAACGCCTTTTGAATCGTCTAGAAATTTTCCATCGCAGTGACGAAGCGCAAATCAATTTGTATCGCCCCAAGATATTTCTATGTGCGCCGAATCGAGTCATTGAAGAAAAACTCGCCACTCGACTCCAAAGCTGAAATCGTTCCATTTTATGCGAATTGGCCTTGCGCTCCTCTCAACGTTGATCTTTTTCCGAGCGACCGCTTTGCTCTGCGCGGAAACAAATCAAATTTTTGATGGACGTCCGTGGAATATTTCGAGTGGCAATTTTTCGGTGAGCTATATCCAGCGTTCTCCCATCGGCGCTTTTCCTGAGACGAATTTCGTTGAAGCGCCGCCTTCGGTGGAATCACAAATTCATCTAAAAAACCTCGGGCTGGTGGCCAACGAAGATTATGTCGCATGGGGAGCTATTGAACGGGAACCTGGCAAATGGAACTGGAAACAGCACGACGCCATAGAGCAAACACTGCACAAGGCCGGCCTCAATTACGTGGTTTATAATTGGGTTCATTTTCCTCCCCGTTGGCTGCGCGACCAGAAGAGCGAACGAACGCTCATGCGTTGCCTGGAACACGGTGAAGAAACTTTTTACCTGTCCATTTTCGATCCGCGCACGATCCAGTGGTATGACCATTTCTATAAAAATCTCCACCAACATTTTGGCGCGCGAATCGACAGTGTTTACGCCTGCATTTTAGGACCCTACGCTGAAGGAAATTATCCAATGGAGGTCACGGCCCATGTGAATATGGGCCATTGTCACGAAGGTTATTGGTGCGGCGATGCCTTTGCGATAAAAGCATTTCGAGTCGCGATGGGAAAAAAATATCGCAGAGTGACAAACTTAAATCGCGCATGGGGCGTGAACTGCAAATCCTTCGACGAAGTGCGCCCGCCCGAAGAACTTTCGAGCGCGACCTTAAAACCGTCGCTCGCTGCTTTTTCGACCCCGCAAGCCAGGCGTCGCTGGCTCGATTTTATTTCCTGGTATCACCAGGCAATTATTGATTTTTCCGGTCAATCGCTCAAAACCGTTCTGAAATATTTCCCAGCGGAGAAAGTGCGCATGAAGCCCGGTGGTAACTACGGCAGTGTGAACCCGCTCGCCTGGGGAACCTATTGCCCCGGTTACGCGAAAATGGCGAAAGGTTCTGGGGTGGTTTTGCAACCGGCCGACGCCCAAGGCGCAATCTTCGCGGACAAGTGGATCGGGACGGCCTATCAATTTTATGGCGTCAAAGAAAGCACCGAACAAGCGGGCGATCTGCTCGAGCGCGCCTTTATGCAACGAATGTTTTCTGATGCGGCTTGCGGCGTGTCGCAACTCTTCACCTATGACTATGCCCGTTATGCGTCGAATGTTCAGAAATACATCCATCTTTACACTGGCAAACCAGGTGAAACGGAAATTGCTCTTTACTGCCCGACCACGCTCTATCGCCTCGGCGTGAACCTGCATCCCACAATTGTCGCGAGCTATCCGCTGCGCGATTTGTGCGATTACGATGTGCTTGATGAATTACTCATTGCCGACGGCGCGCTCACGACCAAACGCTACAAGGCGTTGGTGTTGTTTCAGGCGGAAATTATCGATCAAGCGATTCTCAAAAAAATTGACGCGTTCCGTCGCGCAGGAGGAAAAATCATCATCGCAGGTGACGATGAAATAAAAAACGTGGAAGGAGAACGATGGGCGGGCGCTAACAAAAGTATCCATGTTTCCTCGCTCAGCAAAAACGAGGAATGGCCCAAAGAAATCGTTGCCAAGCTGTCGCGCTACAAAGGTTTCGAAGGACAACTGGACGGCGTTTGGACTTCGTGCCGTGGCAAACAAACCTTTGTTTTTAATTCAACCGACAAATCCGTCACAAAAACAATTAGTGGCCAACTCGCGACCGTTCCCCCCTACTCCATCTGGTTCAGCCCGCCCCAAAACAGAAAGTAATTTTTAAAATCATACCGTTGCATTTAAGGCTAGAGCCTCGTTTACTCGAATCCTACAATCGGCTCGTGACGCCATTTCTTTACATTTTAATCGGTGGAGCCGTCGGAGCCGTCATGGGGCTGGCGGTGGGATGGATGCTTGGCTTTCGCAAGGCCAGCGCGATCGTCACGACCAAAGCAGCCGAGGAAAGTCCTCTCGAAAAAGAACTGCGCGCTCAACTTTTGCAACGGGAAAGTGATCTTGCTCAGTCTCGAAATTCCCTGGCCGAAACTTCCAACGAACTGGCTGCGGCTGAGGCGAACCGTGGCGCGGTGGAAAAAATCCTCGCAGAACAAAAACTCATTCACGAAAAGTCGCTTGCTGAATCGAAGCTGGCCCAGACAAAAGCGCTCGCTGATTTGCGCGATACTTTCAAAGCATTAAGCGCCGACGCCTTGAAAGAAAGCGCGCCGGAATTTTTGCGGCTTGCTGAACAAAGTTTTGGGAAGCTTCAAGAATCCGCCAAAGGAGATTTGGACAAAAGGCAGGAATCCATCAAGGTCCTGGTCGAGCCGCTCAAGCAACAACTTGAAACTTATCAACGACGTTTAGCGCAGAGCGAAACAACGCAATCTGCCACCTTGGGCGAAGTCAAAAAACAGTTGGAAACTTTGTCGTTGCACAGTCAATCACTCGCCAGCGAGACGCAACAATTTCGGATGGTGCTAAAATCCAATCAGGCGCGCGGACGTTGGGGCGAGGAAACTTTGCGGCGCGTCGTGGAAGCCGCCGGCATGAGCGCGCATTGCGATTTCTCCGAGCAAATTCAGAGTGGCGATGCCAAACCCGATTTGATTGTTCGACTGCCCGGCGACCGGGTCATCATCATTGACGCCAAAGTTCCGGATCTGGATTTCCTGACCGCAATTGATTCCGCCGATCAAAACAAACGCGCCGAATCACTTCTGGCACACGCCACCAAACTTAAATCAACGATCAAGAGTCTGGCGGATCGAGATTACTGCCGACAATTTCCGAATTCTCTGGATTACGTCGTATTGTTTCTTCCCGCCGAATCTCTTTTCAGCGCTGCGTTGGAAGGCGATCATGACTTGATGATGTGGGCACAAAACAAACGCATCATCATCGCCACTCCCTGTTCGCTCATCGCGATTTTGCGTTCGGTGAGTGTGAGCTGGCAGCAACATGCGCAAACCGAAAACGCCCGAGAAATCGCCGATGCTGCTCAGGAACTTTTCACCCGCGTCGCGAAATTCACCGAACATTTTGAGAAAATCCGCACCGGTCTCGAACGCGCCAATTCCGCCTACAATGATGCCATCGGAAGTTACGAACGAATGGTGCGCCCCAGCGGAGAAAAACTTTCCAAACTCAGCGGCGGAATAAACGGAAAAGAACTGGCCGACATCGCACCGATGGATGCGACGTTGCGTTTGCCGCCGAATTAAAGCCCACCTTGGGATGAGAGCCGTTTGAGTCTGGCCAACGCCAACTCTAATTTTTCTCCGTTTAGCGGTGATTGGCGAAGACGTGATTCAACCAGCGTTGCGTCGGCTAATTTATTTCGCAACAAATTCGCGACGAATGAACAATCTTTTTCGCGGCCTGCTGCAAGTTTTGCGACGGCGAGATCGTGAACTTCCAGACATAAGCCAGCTCCGTTGCCGGTGTTTGGATTGCGCACAATCACCAACCGTTCCTTCCAACCTTCAGGCAGAATAGCGGTTTCCTCGGCAACGCCATGAGCATAGTAGCCAAATGTCTGATGAAACGGCGACCCTTCACCAATCGAACCGTCAATTAGATCCGAATCGTCGGGACTGCGGAAGGTGAAAACATCGGCCTCGATGGAAACAAGCAAATCATCCGGTGCATTGGGAAATTGGCCGAGAACCGCCTGACTGCCGATCACCACAATTTCCGTCGCGCCTGTAATACCGGCAGCGGCACGAATGACATGCTCAAGTTGGGGACGTTGCATGACGAAAATGTTGTTTCACTTCCCAGACTTCGCGCGCCGTTAAAACTCCTGCAAACGGTGAATTCTGCCGCAGCCTTTGAGCGCCTTCGCTTTCCGATGTCAAAACTTCACAAATTTCTTTGAGCGGGCGATTCAGAAGATTTTGCCATTCCGCATAACAACGCAACAACGAGGGGGTGTCCGCGTTCAAGCGAGACCACCGCGCCAAATTTTCATGGGCAATCTGAATCAACTCTGGCCGCTGTTGGAGCCTTTCGGCGACGCGGCGACTTAATTCCAAACTAATCGCGTCTGTTAATTCATGACTCACGAATCAACCGTAGCCGTGCCAGTTTTGTCGGTCAACGATACATGTATTATGAGAACTTCCAAAATCGGCGGCGGCACGAACGGAAAAGATTTGGCCGACATCGCGCCGATGGATGCAACGCTGCGTTTGCCGCCTGCCTGACCGCACTCACGGATTCCGCCGAAGTAATGCTTCAAAACCCGCTTGCTCGAAATGTTGATCGTGAGCCAGCGCTCGGGTGATTCCGCGTTCGCTCATGATTGAAAAAGAAATACAATCCGTCAGCGACCATTCCTTGTCCGGGCGTTGTTGATGCAACTCAAATCCTCTTTGGAAAAGCATTGGCGTGGCGGGAATCAATTCGTATCCAGGTTCTGACTGAAGATGGAGAACAAGGGCGTGAACTTTTGGGCGATCTTGCGGGAGCGAAAAAGTATTGATGGTTTCCCAAAGCACATACTCAGTCACGACCAACGGCTCATCAATAATCTCTGACCAGACCAACGCCCTTGAATGCAACTCATCTCGCGGGTTCAACAAGGCAACAAAATAGCCCGTATCCAACAAGATCATGGCTTTTTCGGCAAACCATAAAGGTAATGGTCATGCTGAGAGGCCGCATCTTTGGGCAATATTGAATCATCCGGAAACGTTCCCGCCAACTCCGCCAGTTTAGCGAGTGGCCGACCTTTCGGTTTCACTGGCTCGACGTGAACTTGCAGCAAACAATCCTGCGGCAAATCAATCGGCTTCTCCGGGATCAAGGCATGACCGTCAAAATGAGCCAGAAGTTTTGTCATAACGATGGAAAGGTATCCTCATCTTTGAAATCCAGCGAGTGAATTTTCCTCCTGAGTTTCCCGTAATTGGCGGCGGAAGTTACGAAAGAATGGTTCCTCCTTGCGGCGAGAAATTTTCAAAACTCAGCGGTGGAATAAACAAAAAAGAATTGGCCGACATCGCGCCAATGGATGCAACGTTGCGTCTGCCGCCGACTTAAGCGAATCATTGGGCCAAAACTTACTTACTCGTAGAGCCGCGCCTAATTCGTTTTGCCGCCCAGAAAGGATTCCCGCATTTTCATAGTCGTTTTCAGCGATTCAATATTTTTAGCTTGAAAATCCGTCAGAGCTTTTAATTGTTCAGCATCCAAAAAGGTTGCGGCCCGCGAAAGAACCTTTAAATCCCGTTGCTCTTGGGAATCGATGTGTTTCTGTGTAGCCCCGGAAGTAAATTTATCCCACGCGGCTGAATCTGGAGAATGGAGCTTGGCCACGCTGGCCCGCTCTTCAACCATGGCGTCTAAAAGTTGTTTTTCCTGAGTTCCTGTCATCGGATTTTTAGCTAGCTCTTTCTTGAACTGGGCAACGCTGTTTTGGTCCGGCAACGTTTTCTCAAAATCCCTCAGCTGACCGAACCGCTCATCGCCAAGCAAAGTTTTCATTTCCCCATTCAACTTTTCTTTATCAGCAAGCATCTCCTTTCCCACTTCGTTTTTGTCACCGCCTTTTAAAAAAGCCATTCCTTTTTCCATAGCGAGCGATTGCTGATCAGCCATTATTCCCAACAATTTTTCCTGTTCCTCCGGTGTGAGATTCAACGTTTTCAAAATAGAAGCATATTTTTCTTTCGTAGTCTTTATCGCCATATCCCGCATCTGTTTTTTCCAAGCGGGGCTATCCATCATTTTCGCCACCATATCGGCCATATTATTATTCGTCTTTGCGCCCGCTTTCAGTTGCGCCAATTGCCGCGTGTTCTCCTGCAACAACGACGCCACGCCGCGCAATTTCGGTAGTTCCGCCGTCGCTTTTTGCAACCGCGCGTTGTCCTGTTGCACAAGCGCAAGTTCCGCCGTCGCCTTGTCTCGTTCCAGGCGAAGCTGCGCGTTTTCGTCCGCAAGGGGTTTTTGTTTTTGTTGCGATTGCAAAAGTTCGTTTCGCAAATTGGAACTTTGTTTCATCTCGTAAATGCCAGCCCCAAGTGCCGCCGCGATAGTTGTCGTGACCAGAATTTTTTGAGCTGTTGTCATGAGTAAAATTTTCCCTGCTGCAATTGTTTCTGTTGTTTTCACCGCTATTCCTACCGCTGCCGCCGCTGAAATCGTCGCGCTCAAAGCCACCGGCGCGGCTTGCACCGCATTGGCCGAAAGCAATGCCACGAAACCACCGCTGCCAATGTCGATTCCGTTTTTGGAAAAATATTCGCGCAACCGTTCCACCGCTCGGCTGACCCGTTTTTGTGCCGCGTCGTCGGTGATGCCAAGTGACTGCGCCATTTCGCGCGCAGATTTGCGTTCAAAGTAGCGCAGCAACAGTGCGTCGCGATCAGGTTGACTGAGTTCGCCTAGCGCATCATCGAGATGCGGCGCGATCTCTTTCCAGACAGCATCGGAATCAGTGGCAATTATTTCATTCATGGCAACGGCCTCCTGTTCACGGGCGCAACGACGTAAATCTGAGCGAATGTTTTTCGACGCCAGATTTCGCGCCGTGCAATGCAACCAACCGGACAAAACGGGATGATTGACAAGTCTTGGAGCTTGTTCGGCGAGGGCAAGAAATACGGCTTGCGTCAAGTCCTGGGCCGTCTGGGGATCGCGCACCATGCGAAGCGCGGCGGAATAAACCAGATCGACGTGTCGCCGCACGATTTCGGCAAAGGCCATTTCGGAGCGGCATTTCGCGAAATCGCGCAATAGATGTTGATCACTCAGTTCGTTCACTCATGAGATAATACCCGCCACGGTGAAAATCGGACAGGGAAAGGAGAATTCGATTAAGAATCTGTATTGCGCCAATGGATGCGACGCTGCGATTGCCGTCAGGTTGATTCAGTTAAGGATTTCTTCGCAGCAATGCTTCAAAACCCGCTTGTTCGAAATGCTGATAGTGCGCCAGCGCCCGCGTAATCCCTCGTTCGCGCATGATCAAAAATGAAATGCAATCCGTGAGCGACCATTCCTTATCCGGACGCGACCAGACTATCACCCGCGAATGCAACTCATCTCGCGGATTCAGCAAAGCCGATGGACCCAATGTTTTCGGCCACTTGCGAGAGTGAAAAATTGGAATCTATACGCACTTTGACAATATGCTCGCCGATGAATTTTGGCATGTTTGGATATGGCAATTTTTGTCTGAATCCTTTAAAAACGAATTCTCTTTGCAATAAAATCGTCCGCTGGCAATTACCCAACAGCGCCAAGCCGTTCTGTTTTTGTCAAGAATCTCGCGCTGTGTCACACTTTTACTCTTCTGTCTCTGCGATTGGTGGAAATATGTCTGCGCGACGCCTTTACCGTGCGTTGTGCAATCCACAGTGCTACTCTCCCCCGAGGAGAGGGAGAAACAGGCACCGCCGCCGAGGAAAACGTAGTCGCATTTCGTGACAGCGCGGGTGATCGATTATTTTCGACGCGCTCTGCCGAGGCGCGGCTACGGGACAGGCGGACTTCGGCGTTGCTGTTTATTTTTCCGTGGTTAGATTCAGCGCATGGTTGCTCTGGAACCGGCTCCAACTAAAATAATTTTCGCCCGCAGCGATGGACGAGGCGCGGGTGAGTTGCGCAATATCAAATTCCAAAATCACGTCGCCCCTTACGCGACCGGCTCGACGCTGATTGAATGGGGCATGACCCGCGTGATTTGCGGCGTCACGGTCGAAGATACCGTGCCGCGCTGGATGAAAGACCAGGGCGTGACGGGCGGCTGGTTGACGGCGGAATATTCGATGCTCCCCTACTCCACCCTGACGCGCAAAGCCCGCGACATCAGCAAAGGAAAAATTGACGGGCGTTCTCAGGAAATTCAACGGCTCATTGGACGGGCCATGCGGGCCAGCATTGATCTGGAAAAACTCGGCTCGCGCACGGTCTGGATTGATTGCGATGTTTTGCAGGCTGACGGCGGGACGCGCACCGCAGCGATCACCGGCGCGTATGTGGCGTTGCAATTGGCCATTCGCAAATTACTCGCCGAAGGAAAGTTGAAGATTGATCCGACCATTCATCCGGTCGCCGCCGTGAGCGTGGGACTGGTGAACAACGAGGCGCTGCTGGACCTTTGTTATGTGGAAGACGTGGCGGCGCAGGTCGATATGAATCTGGTGATGAATGCCGCTGGAGACTTTATTGAACTGCAAGGCACGGGCGAGGAAAGCACTTTCAGCGAAACGCAACTGGCGTCCATGTTGACCTTCGGCAAAAGCGGGATAAAAAAGCTTTTGGATCTGCAGCGAGAGGTCATTGCCGCCGCCTGATTTTCTGCGCCTAAAATGTCTTTGACGCAGCTTTACCTTTTGCGCCACGGCGAAGTGGAGTCGCGTTATCATCGGGTTTTTGGCGGGCGCATCGACATGAACCTTTCTCCTCAAGGCGAGTTGCAAGCCGCTGCATTGGCCGATTACCTGAAGAACAAACCGATGGACGCGATTTATTGCAGCCCGATGAAGCGCGCTCAGCAAACGCTGGCACCATTGTTAAAATCGCATCCGCACATTGAGCCAAAGATTTTGCCGAATTTGAGTGAAGTGCATTTTGGCGATTGGACGGGTCTGACCTGGCAGGAGGTGCATGACAAATATCAGGTGAGCGCTTTTCAATGGCTGGAAATGTTGGAGCAAGCGACTTTGCCCAACGGCGAATGCAGTCGCACCTTTCGGGAGCGCATCGAGCCGTGTCTGCAAACAATCCTCGCGGAACAGGTCGAAAAAAATGTGGCAATCGTGTGTCACGGCGGCGTGATTCGGATGATTCTTTCCATCCTGCTGAAACTGCCACTGCCGAAAATGGCGTCGTTCGAAATCGAATATGCCAGCGTGACGCAGATTCATTTCACCCCTGATAAAATTGACGTGCAGTTGTTAAACTTCACACCTTGGCGCGATCTGCCATGAAAAAATCGCTCTGGCAAGTTTCGCTCACTCTTCCCGAAGAAGCTGAAGACCCGGTCACCGCGCTGTTTAAAAATATTTTTGGGCAGACGCCTTCGATCTTCACCAATGCAGCCACGCATAAAACGACCGCCTCGATTTATTTAGCAAAAACGGAGTGGTCCAAGTCGCGCGCGCTGGCATTGGAAATCGGTTTGCGCGATTTGCGAGCGATGGGGATCGCGGTGAAACCTGAAAAAATTCGCCTCACAAAATTGGCGTCGCAAGATTGGGCGGAGTCGTGGAAAAAACATTTCAAACCGATCCAAATCGGCGGCAAACTTCTGGTTAAACCGTCCTGGAGCAAACTACGCCCAAAGAAAAACCAGGTTTGCATCGTGCTTGATCCCGGGCTGAGTTTTGGAACCGGACAACACGCCACCACCCGTTTTTGCCTGGAACGAATCGTCCATTGTCGCCGCTCAAGACCGCAGTCTTTTTTAGACATTGGCACCGGCTCGGGAATCCTGGCCCTGGCGGCGGCTAAACTGGGCTACGCGCCTGTGGAGGCTTTTGATTTTGATCCCGACGCAGTTCGGATCAGCCTAAGAAACGCGGAGAAAAATTTTCTCAGAAGAGAAGTCAAGATCACGCATCAGGATTTAACGCGCTTTTATCCGCCGGCTGATCTGAAGTTCGATTTGATCTGCGCAAATTTGATTTGCGATTTGCTCATTGCGGAGAGAGAAAAAATCAGCGGCCTTTTGAAACCGGGCGGCTCCCTTATTTTGGCTGGCGTTCTCAAATCGCAATTCGCCGGAGTGCGCCGCGCTTACGAAAAATTGGGAATGACCTTGCGTAAAGCCAAAGTGGAAAAGGAATGGCAATCAGGGCACTTCTTTTTTAATTCGCCGCCTTAAAAAAAGGCTTGGCAACTCTTTAAAAAAAGATTAGTTACCTATCCCCAAGGAAGTTAACCGACACCCGTCGGAGAAAGAAATTGAGTATGACCAAAACGTTAGACTTAATCGCCGAGGCAATTCGTAGTCCAAAGCATCCGTTCCCTCAAGTGGAGAGTCGTCCTCACAAATCACAAAAGCACCGTTATGAGAGACGAAAAATCCGCGAGATAATCCGGTATGGGGATTGGGCGGCTGAAGCGCAGACTTAAAGGCGCGTTGCCTTTTCGTCGGGCTGTTCGCTAAATCAGCCCGGTCGTTTCCGGGAAGCCGCAAAAAAGATTCATGCTTTGCACGGCCTGGCCACTGGCGCCTTTGACAATATTGTCCAAAGCGCTCATGACGATTAATCGTCCCGTGCGGGCGTCGAGTCGCCAAGCCAGTTCCACTATATTTGTGCCGATAACATTTTTTGTGTCAGGCAACGCCTTGCCTTCGAGAACGCGAATAAAAGGTTCGGTTCCATAGTAAGTCTGGTAGCAATCAGAAATCCTTTTAGCTAGGGCATTCATTTCTTCGAGGTTCGAAAAATGTTTTTCAGGAGCCAGATATAAGGTCGTCAGAATTCCACGGTTCACCGGCATAAGGTGGGGCGTAAATTGAATCGTCACTGGCTCCTCGGCCACCGCAGAGAGTTCCTGTTCGATCTCAGCAAGATGACGATGCTTGGGCACGCCGTAAGGCCGCATGCTTTCATTGCATTCAACAAAAAGATAATCCAATTCCGCTTTGCGTCCTGCTCCGCTCACTCCGCTGAGCGAGTCAGCGATAATGCCCGATGACTTGATGATTTTTTCGCGAAGCAAGGGAATGATCGGAAGCAAAATGCTGGTGGGATAACAGCCAGGCGATGCGATGAACGAAGCCGATTTAATTTTTTCCCGATGAATTTCCGGCAAACCGTAAATGGCTTTTCCGAGCAGTTCGGGCGACGCATGTTCGTGGCCGTAAAATTCCTGATAAATTTCGGCGCGGCTTAATCGGAAATCAGCGCTGAGATCGACCACTTGACAACCTTGTTCCAAGAGAGGAACCGCGTATTCCGCAGCCACTCCATGAGGCAGCGCGAGAAAAACGACCTGGGCATTTTTCGCGATCACTTCCGAATTAGGATCACTGAAACGCAACACTTTTGCCTTAGGATGATTCGCATACTTTGGGAAGATTTGCGCCAAAGTCTGGCCGGCATATTGTCGGGAAGTGACCGCCACCAAATCGACGTGAGAATGGTGCAAAAGCAGCCCGACCAATTCTTCGCCGGAATAACCCGATGCGCCAATAACCGCAACTTTGACAGATGAATTCATTTTCAATTACTACAACCATCCAAACAGCCGTTCGTCCGTTTTGGAAACAAAAAACCCCGCCAGATTTTTCCGGCGGGGTTTGCCAAACAAAAAAAGCTTAACGCTTGCTGAATTGGAAACGTTTGCGCGCGCCGGGTTGGCCGTATTTTTTGCGCTCTTTCATGCGAGGATCGCGCGTCAGCAATCCTTCCGATTTTAAATTGGGACGATAATTTGCGTCGGCTTTAATCAAAGCCCGCGAGATACCATGACGCACCGCGCCCGCCTGGCCGGACGGTCCGCCGCCCTGCACGCTGATCCGCACGTCAAATTTTCCTGCTGTTTCGGTTGCGGAAAAAGGTTGAGACACAACGCTGCGGAGCGTCTCAGTTAAAAAATAATTTTCAAACTCCCGCCCGTTGACTGTGATTTTGCCAGAGCCAGACGCCAGACGCACACGCGCCACGGAAGTTTTGCGACGGCCTGTGCCAAGAAATTCTTGAATTTTAGTAGCCATAAAAAATCGAACTGAATTATTTCGCCAAGGCGAGTGTCGCGGGTTGTTGAGCGGAATGCGGATGCTCGCTGCCTTTGTAAACTTTAAGTTTGGTCATCATCACGCGACCCAGACGGTTTTTGGGAACCATGCCGCGCACCGCGTGAGTGATTAACTTCTCGGGCTGCTTGGCGCGAACTTGCGCGACGGTGCGATATTTTTCGCCGCCCTTCCAGCCGGAATAAGTCATGAATGATTTATCGGTTTCCTTCTTGCCGGTGACCCGCACTTTTTCAGCGTTGATGACCACGACAAAATCGCCGGCATCAAGGTGGGGGGTGTAAACAGGTTTATCTTTTCCGCGCAAAACATTGGCGACTTTTGCGGCGAGACGCCCGAGAACCGCGCCATTCGCGTCGATCACATGCCACTTGCGTTCATCTAAATTAACTTTCGGTAAATACGTTTTCATCAAAATCCATTCAGAACCACATTTAAGGACGGAAAAATTAGCAAAGAAAGTC
>JBDSYB010000189.1:0-7414 GCA_039925885.1 Verrucomicrobiota bacterium | reverse complement strand
GAACCGATGATTTTTTTCGCCTGAGTCTGGCGCGGGTCCTCAGGATAAAGCGTCATAAAATCTGTGAACGTCGCGATGGCCTGGCCCGCCACACTTTGGTCGTACTCCGCAGTTTTCGCTTCTTTGTTATAAGCCAAAGCTGCTTTGTAAAGTGCTTCCGAAGCGACTTTGGGCTGGTCGTGATAGCGGTCGGCGGCGCGCTCGTAGGCTTTGATTGCCAGCGGGTAGGCAGATTGTTTTTCGCGTGCGGCGCCGATGTTCATCTGCGCTTGAGGGGCGATCCCGCTGTAAGGGCCGTTTTTGATGACCTTGGTGTACATGTCGGCAGTTTTTTCCATCGACGGGAAAAAAGGAATTACTCCCCAAAGCCGGAATCGCTGCCCGCCTAAAAAACGCGTGGCGATGTCGAATTGGCGGTGCAAAATTTCTTGGTAATTAGCAATCTTAGGATATTTTTCCACGACCTGTTGGTAAGCATTAAAGGCTTTTTCATCTTTGTGACGCGCCTCGTGACTGCGGCCAATGATGTATTGAGCGCGCGGCGCATAATCGGAAAGCCCTTTTCTATAATTGACGACTCTGCGGGCAGCTTTGAGCGAGGTGCCATAATCTTTAGCGGCCAGAGCTTCTTCGGCCACTTTTATTTGTTCCCTCATGCTTTCGCGTTTCCAATTTCCTTTTTCCCCGGGAGTTTCGTAAGTCCACCCTTCGCCCGGCACAAAAATAAGCGGGGCGGGCGAGCGAAAAGGGAAGGCCAGCAGGGCGATAAAAATAAGAGTGACGCGAACAGACCAATTCATGGGCAGACCGTAACGAAGCGGTTTTCTCAAGTCAAGGAACGTGGCCAAGTGTTAGGTCTGATGGAAAGAATGTGCGCCCGGTCCCTAGCCTTTGTAAACAATCATCACTCCATAGTCGGTCATGCTTTGGCGGGTGTTCAAATCGAAGTGGCTGTAATTCATAGGCGTTACGCTAACCATGTTTTCCGTCCCGATTTTGCCGATAAATTCCGAGACCGTTTCGTCAAAGCGATCATGTCCGACCTCGACGCATTCAGTTCGCTTGATAGTTCGAATGCGGAACTTTTTTTCGCCGGTGGCATTAGGAACATCCGAAGATCGGGTGGATTTTTTGACCAGCACTTCGGTGGGCGTGGAACGCACCGGCACGTTGAAGTGTTTGATTTCCTTGGCCGCCGCCGACGTGGCGATGGGATTGCCGGTGCGGATCAATTGTGGCTCGGCCTCTGGAATCGTAATCGTCTGGCCACAAGTCGGGCACTCAATGTCCGTGCCGGCTCCAGCGGGATTGACGGATAATTCCTGGTCGCAATTAGTGCATTTGAAAATCAAGTCCATATTTTTTTTAAGTTAAAGGCTGGCTGGCAGCGAGAATAAATCGCCTTGAATTAAAATTCCAGAATTAAAAAAAGCGAGTTATTCGTAAGTTTTTTCCAATTGTTTCACTCTCTCATAAACGGGCGAGGTTGCGGTAGTCCGTTGCTTGACGCGCGCGAAAACTTTTTTTGCCTCGGCGGGATTTCCCCGCGCGACCAACACCACATAATCCAATTCAATGGAAGCCAAGCGTGGATCGCGAATCGTTTGCCCATATTGCAAAAGAAATTGTTTCAAGCCAGTCGCGCCTTTGCGCATTGCTGCCTCGAGCGCGCTGTCTAATTTCGGCGACATCCCTGGAAGCTGGTTACCGGAAATGGGAGGCGGCGCTTCCTCGGTTTTCGCTTTGTCTTTCGCGTCCACCTGCGTCCAATAAGAATAAATCTGCCAGCCGCCATAGGCAGCGCCGACAATAATGAGAATGGCAATCAGTGCTTTCATGTTTCCGGAACCCGTTCGATTCGCGCCCCGAGCGCGCGCAGTTTGGCATCAATTTTTTCGTAACCGCGATCCAAATGATAAACGCGATTCACTTGCGTTGTTCCCCGCGCCGCCAATCCTGCGATGACCAATGCAGCCGACGCGCGCAAATCGCTCGCCATCACTGGAGCGCCGCTCAAGGGCTTGCCTCCTTTGATGATAGCACTGGGACCTTCAATCGCGATGTCCGCGCCCAACCGCGCGAGTTCGCTGACATGCATGAAGCGCGATTCAAAAATCCGTTCGGTAATAATACTGATACCCGGCGTCAACGCCATCAACACCATCATTTGCGCCTGCACATCGGTGGGAAATCCAGAATAAGGCAGCGTCGTGATGTCCACCGGTTTTAATTTTCCGTGGCGCTTGACGGTCAGCGATGGCCCATTGCGCTCAATCTTTACCCCCGCCTCGCGCAGCTTGTCGAAAACCGCGTGCAAATGATCGGCGCGCGCACCATGAATCGTTACTTCGCCATTTGTGGCCGCCGCCGCGATCGCAAAGGTCGCGGCCTCGATTCGATCAGGAATGACGTCATGTTCCGCGCCATGCAAAGTTTTCACTCCCGTAATAGTCAACGTGGGACTGCCCGCCCCCGAAATTTTCGCGCCCATCGCATTGAGAAAATTTGCCACATCCACCACTTCCGGTTCGCACGCGGCGCTTTCAATAATCGTCACGCCCTCCGCCAGAGACGCCGCCATCATGATGTTGGCGGTGCCTAGAACTGTCGGCCCGGCGCGCCCCCCTAAAAACAAATCGCCACCCTTTAATTTCGGCGCAGTGGCGTGAACATAACCCGCTTCGATCTTTATTTTTGCTCCGAGCGCTTGAAAACCTTTTAAATGTAAATCAATGGGGCGCGCGCCAATGATGCAACCTCCCGGCAATGAAACCGTCGCTTTGCGCAAACGACCCAGCAGCGGGCCCATGATGCAAACCGAGCCGCGCATTTTGCGGATCAAATCGTAGTCTCCCACCGGTTTGATTTTCGCGGCGCGAACGGTCAGCGAATTGCCGTCAAATTTCACTTCAGCGCCGAGCGAACTTAAAATTTGCCCCATGAATTTCACGTCGCTCAAATCCGGCACACGATTGATGACGCAGGTTTCCGCAGTCAAAAGCGTCGCCGCCATGATGGGCAACACGGCATTTTTCGCGCCGCTGATGGTGACTTCACCGTGGAGCGGAATGCCGCCTTTAATAGATAAACTGTCCATGCAAAAAAATTTATTGGGTTCTGCGAAGTTAACTTTTCCGCGCGATTAAAAATCTTTCGCGCTGACTGTAATCACGCTCCACCGCTTCGACAATCCACATTTGCGTTTCAAAAATTTTCCGGATTGAGTCCGCCTGCCCCTCGCCGAATTCCATCATAATCACTCCGTTTTCCGCCAGCCACTTTTGCGATTGTTCGGCCAATGTTCGATAAAATTTAATTCCGTCCTCGCCGCCATCGAGGGCGTGACGCGGGTCATGATCACGCACTTCCACTTCCAAAGATTCAATTTCCGCGCTTGGAATGTAGGGAGGATTTGCAATAACCAAATCAAATTTTTTCGCCAGTGGCAATGCCTGGAAGCCATCGCCCAGATGAAATTCGATTCGATTCAAAACCTGCTGGCGCGCGGCGTTTCCCCGAGCCACGTCGAGCGCTTCATTCGAAATATCCAACGCCGTAATCTGCGAAGTCGGACATTTGATCGCGAGCGTCACTGCCAGGCAACCACTGCCCGTTCCGAAATCAAGCGCAGTCGCGGGTTGACCATTGCGCATGGAGAGAAATTTCCAGGCGCGCTCGGCCAGGAGTTCCGTTTCAGGTCGTGGAATTAAAACGTGGCGATTGACCGCAAAGTCGTAACCGCAAAAATTTGTGGTGCCGAGGATGTGTTGGAGTGGTTCCCGATTTCCCCGGCGTTTAACGGCTTCGCGCAAGTTTTTTAGTTCGGATTCAGCCAGCACGCGCTCGAAGTTTAAATACAGTTTCATGCGCGGCATTTCCAGGAGATGCGCGAGGAGCAATTCCACCTGCAACCGCGGCGATTCCACTCCTTTCCGGGCTAAAAATTCCGCACTGCGTTGAATGACTTCCAAAACCGTCACGCGCGGAAGCTATGTTCGCCAATGGCAGTTCCAAAGCAAAAATACGCGTCGCATGTCAGGCGCTTTCACAAGAACCTTGAAGAAACCGGCCGAGTCTTTATTTTTAATCGCATGAAACAACTTCTGGTTTTCATTGTGCTCGCCTCGACTTTCATTGCGCCGCCTCTCCGCGCACAAAACGCCGCCTCTGTCATTGCGGAAAGGCAAGAGGCTGATGAGCGTTACAAACGCATGTCCACTGACGTGGAAAGTGTTCTCGGCGCCAATGTCGCCTTGCAAAAAAAAGTTTCCGCCCTCGAAAACGAATTGCAACGACTGCGCGAAGACCACGCTCAATTGCGCAAAGCCAGTAACAATGACAACACCACTGAATCTTTGCGCAAGCTCGCGGAGAAAATTCAGGAAGTGGATCGAAAACGCGAAGCCGACAAGGAATTGATCATCGCTGAATTTGGCAAACTCGGTAAAAAACTGGAGACGTCATCTACGCCGCGCACCCCCCGGAATATCGTGGCACCCGAGGCCCCCCCTTCGTCCGACAAAGGGTATCCATACACCATCAAGTCGAATGACACTTTGAGCGCGATTGTTTCTGACATCAACACGCAGTTCAAAAGCAACGGCATGAAAACCATCACGCAAAAACAGGTGTCCGACGCGAACCCGAATGTGAACTGGAGTAAATTGAAAATCGGCCAAAAGATTTTCATTCCAGCACCATCTGAAAAATAAATCAGGATTTCTCCAAACGCCGCAGCGCTTTGATCGGCTCGGGCGTTTTGTAATGCCGTTTCAATCCGACTTCATTTAACATTCCGCTCGGAGCGCGTCCGATAAATTCCGGAAAACTGCGTTCCACCCGGTCGCGAATCATTTTCTGTCCGCTCTTGGAAGCCCAAAAATCTTCCTCCACTTTTGCCAAGGCGCGGCTTGCCTCTTCCGGTGTCATGTTTTCCCTTTTGGCGAGCAGCCAGACGAGTTCTTTGTCTCCCGGCAGGCAGACGGGAAACGGCACAAATTTCAAAACCATCTCCTGATCCTCGCCCGCTTCCTGGCCCGCATTCGGATTCACATTGATCTCGCTGCTAAACTGGGTGCCGTCGGTCAGCGCCACTTCCACGGTCAAACTTTTATCCTTTTTATTCGGTCGGATCGTAATGTCGCCATCGCCAAAGGCCGCCGCTAATTGTTGCTTCACACTGTCGATATTCTTCGGTTCCAGATCCGGTAATTCCACTTTGCTGCAAAATTTTTCAAATGCGCCCGCGCGCGCTTTGGCTTTCAACTCCAATTCGATGGCTTTGTAAATTTCGCCGGCCAGTTTTGGATCATGCGTGGCCTTGGGTAAAACTCGTTTCAATAATTCAAGAAATTGAGCGTCGGAGCCAGAAGATTTTTTTGTTTCTTTGTTCATAAATTTTTGGGGCGCACTTAATGCCCGAAGTCAAAGCGAAGAGCAAATTTTTCCCGAGAAATTTTTTCCATACTTTTAAAAGCCACGCGCGGAATCGCAGAGGCGGCGAGGTGGCAAACAGAAATGAAGTGTAATTGCGGACGTTTCGAGATTTCCGCACCAGACTAATTTTAACGAGATCAGTTGGTGCCGGGTGAAGGTGGACTGCCGCGCCCGCCTCGGTCACGACCACGACCAAATGGACTTTCGATCGGCTTTCCATCTTTGAGATTCTGCAGGTTTTGCAAAGTAAAAGTTGCCGTTTTTATAATCTGCCCGTCGGTGGATGTAACCTTCATGTTTTCTAAAATTTTCATGCGAGCCGCAATCACGTTGGGCTCAGTCGGGCTTTCACTTCCGCCAAAGCCGCCCGCCAGTCGCATCACGGCGAAAGAACGCATCTGCGAATCAATATTTGTGTTGGCAACAACTTCATTTAAAAAATTGTTGGCCTGCGCATTTGGCCCCACGTAATCCAATATGCGGTTGGCGACCGACATTTTATCAAAGGTGTTGGTCATCGTGTCGTTTTTATAAAGATCGTAATAAGTTCCGACCATGTTTTCCCCCTGAACTTTCGCCAAATAATTTTGGGCGTTGCGATTCAGACGACCCTCGGAATTCACGAGCATTCGCTTTGCGTCCTCAATGAAGGAGGCGTCGTTATACATTTCCAAAACGCCGTAAAGGTAGCCTTCTGCTTGTTCGTCGAGCCGGTTGGGGCTGTTGATAGCGATTGGATTTCGCAATAAATCTTTTGCGGCACTAATGGCAGGGTCGCGATATTTCCCCGGGGCGAGTTCCTCCAATGCGCGGGCCAGATAGGCAACTTCTACTGCACGACCGGAACTGGAAAGAACCTCTCCCATAAGTGTCTCGGCTTCCTCGCCGCCAATATCTTTCAAAACATCGAACAAACCAATGCGAAGGGACGGCGGCAGCGTAAATTCTGTGGGAGGAGCAGAACGCTGCCAGAAAGGTGTCCAGCCGCGTCGGTCTCCGCCGTCGCGTTCGCCGCGCTCAATCGAATACTCAAGATCAGAATTTTTAACGAGAAACCCTCGAATATCTGGAACGGCTTCGTTTTTTAATTCGGCAAGATCTTCCAGTTCATGAACAATTTTCCGGATGGTAGAAATCCGGGAGGCACCGCTGGGTTGAAGTTTTAACAGGTTGTCCAGAATCTCTTTGGCGGAACGGCGCGTGGCCACGGCGACTTGAGTTGTGATCTGCTCAGTTTTCGTTTTTCTATTTTTTGCTAGGGCCAGATCACTCTCGAGGTTTTGTTTTTCAACCTGCCATAGAGCCTCAAGCCTGACACGCTCATTTTGCAGCGCCGCATCGTTACGATTGGAAACTAGAGCGTAGGCGGCGGCGAACCCAATTCCGCCTGCGATGAGAATGGAAAGGAAGGTTTTCATAAATACAATCTGTTAAGACGCCAAGGTGCCCCAAATTGTTACCAAAATATCGCTAGAAAACAATTTCCCGGACTACGCAGCCTTCTCATCTTTTTCGGCAAGCGCTTCGGCCATATCCAATTCGTGTTTCACGCGAGCCGCTTGAATGTCGTATTTGTCGTTGTCAGGATGTTCGGGATTGAGCGGCGAAATATCGCGGAGTCGCTTGATGACAGCGGGCAATTGTTTGAGCAGGAAGTCAACATCCTCGTCTGTGTTGTAAATACCAAGGCTGAATCGAACGCAGCCGCGCGCGCGCATTGGACTCAAACCCATCGCGCTCAAAACGTGCGAGGGATCAAGGGAGCCGGTCGTGCAAGCGGAGCCGCTCGAAGCGCAAATGCCGAGACCATCGAGCAACAGCAAAATGGCTTCGGCTTCGACGAATTCAAAAGCGATGTTGGTGGTGTTTGGCAAACGGGCTTCTTTGGCTCCATTGCGGATCGTATTCGGAATGGTGGCGAGGATCGTGTTCTCCAAACGGTCACGGAGAGCGCGGACGCGAGTGTTTTCCTCATCGA
>JBDSYB010000188.1:0-8642 GCA_039925885.1 Verrucomicrobiota bacterium | reverse complement strand
CGGTGAAAGGCGGGAAAATTGCGGCGGTCACAGACGCGCCGCTACAAGACTTACATCTGCTCGACAGTTTCGATTCCGAGAAGTTCCAAACCTTGTTTCAAAACGTCGCCCGTTAATTTGCAGAGGGCGAGGCGGGAATTTCGTTCGGCTTCTTCGGCTTTGAGCACCGGACAATTTTCATAGAAGCGGGCGAAGTGTCCGGCGAGTTCGTAAAGATAACTGCACAAGAAATTTGGACGATACTCTTCAACGACCGCTTCCAGGGTGAGTCCAAAATTCAGCAAGTGTTTGGCGAGAGAAATTTCCTCTGGAGCGATCAATTCGATGTCCGGTGTTCGATGTTCGGTGTTCGATGTATCAACTTTTCTGAAAATGCTTTTGATCCGCGTGTAAGCGTATTGCAAATACGGCGCGGTGTTGCCTTGCAACGAAAGCATTTTATCCCAGGAAAAAACGTAATCACTCTGGCGATTTTGTTGGAGGTCGCCGTATTTCACCGCGCCGATTCCGACGACGCGCGCGATTTCTTTTCGTTCTGCTTCGCTGAGTTCGGGATTTTTTTCCGAAACGATTTTAAAGGCGCGCTCCTCGGCTTCGTCGAGCAATCCGGAAAGTTTCACCGTTTCGCCAGAGCGAGTTTTAAATGGTTTGCCGTCGTCGCCGAGAATCGAGCCGAACCAAACGTGCGCGAGTTTGATTTTCGCTTCAGGATGCCAGCGGGCAAACGCCGCGAAGATTTGGCGAAAATGGAGTTGCTGGCGACCGTCGGTGACATAAACGATTTCGGCTGGATGCCACGTTTCCAAACGGTATTTCAAAGTCGCGAGATCGGTCGTGGCGTAGTTTGCCGCACCATCGCTTTTTTGGATGAGACAAGGATTTGGCTGCCATTCGCCATCGCGCTGAATGAGAAATGGATCTTCCTTTTGCGGTAACGAGCCGCCTGAAAAAATTCCAATCGCCCCTTCGGTTTCGCGAGCGATTTGTTTTTCGCGTAATTCTTTCACGACTTCCTTCAGCCACGGATTGTAAAAACTTTCGCCGAGCGCGTGATCAAACTGTACGCCAAGCCGTCCGTAAATTTCTTTGAACTGATGTTGAGAAAGTTCAATCATCTCACGCCAGACGCGAAGATTTTCTTCATCGCCGCTTTGTAATTTAACGAGTTCCTCTTTGGCGGCTTCGAGAATTTTTCCATCCTGTTCCGAAGCGGCATTAACAAGTTTATAGAGCCGCTCCATTTCGCCAATGGGATCGGCGGCGAGCGCGGCTTGATCCAAATGATGTTTCCAGCCGATCAACAGTTTGCCGAATTGTGTTCCCCAATCGCCGATGTGGTTGTCGGTGATGACGTGATGACCGAGTGTGCGCAAAACTCGCGCCAGTGAATCGCCGAGAATCGTCGAACGAATGTGGCCGACGTGCATCGGCTTGGCGACATTCGGTGAACTAAAATCGACGACGACGGTGCGCGGAGTTTTTGTTTTCTCGAAAAATAAATGTTCACCGCGAGTTGCCGATTGAAGCGTCTGCGCGATGGCGGAAGTTGTGACGCGGAAATTCAGGAAACCTGCTCCGGCGATTTCTACTTTCTCGCACAACTCGGTGACATTCAGTTTTGCTAGAACGTCGTTTGCCAACTGGCGGGGGTTCATCTTCCGCGCTTTGGCGAGCGACATGAGCGCGTTGGTCTGGTAATCGCCAAATTTAGGATCGGGGCAGGGGCGGACGAGAAGCGTTTCCGTTTGCGCGTCGGGCAAGACGGCGTGAACGGCCGTTTGCAAACGTTCTTCAAGAATTCTATGGAGCACAATGATCGAGGAAATTCAGTTCGCCCTCAACGAAAGGAACTACTTTTGCGTGGTCTGGCTCTGCATGATTTTCAAAAGCGCCTCGGCGTCTGGAGCGGCTTCGAGCGCTTGTCGAAAATCCCGGTTATGCAGGAGTTTGGCAATGTTGGCCAAAGTATGAAGATGCTTTTGAAACTGACCCTGCGGCACAAGAAACAACATGACCAAGCGAACCGGTTGATTGTCCAAGGCATCGAAATTTACGCCTGTTTTGGAGCGGCCAAAAGCGCCTACAACTTCGTAAATCAAATCCGTAGAGGCATGGGGTATGCCGATGCCGAAACCGATTCCAGTGCTCATGGACGTCTCGCGCTTTTTTACGACCGCCGAAACAGCTTCGCGGTTTTCGGCCTTGATTTTCCCGGTAGCGACAAGGTTGTTGATTAGTTCGTCGATGGCTTCCCATCGGGTTGTCGCTTTCAAATCAGGAACAATTTGCTCGCGGTTCAGAATATCAGCCAAATTCATAGTTTCAGAGCGGGTTGTATTTCGCCTGAACTGGACCTCCATTTCAAGAGCAATATAAAAAAACCCCTCCCGATTTCTCAGGAGGGGTTTTGCGTTTCAATCAAATTAGAATTTGTAGATCAGGTTGGCCGCAAGCATGATTTCATTTTTCTTGCTGTAGTCGCGGAAAGTTGTCCCGCCGAACAATTCATTGCCGGACGTGGAATGATCCCAGCGAACTTCAAAACGGCTGATGACGTTCGCCCAGAGGTCATACTGGACGGTGCCAGTCAAACCGAGGACGCGCGCATGAGTGCCGAACAACGGATCGACTTTAGCGTATTCACCGCGAGCGTGGATGCTGAGTTTCTCAGTCGCCTGGAACGAAGCATACAGTCCGATGGAGTCAGCGTATCCGTGGCTAACCAAGCCGCCCAGATGGTAGGCTTGATCGTAGGCTGCGCCCAATTTCAAACCGGCAACAGGCGTCGCAATGGTGGCGCCGAGGTAAACAGTGGTTTGATTTTCTTCAGCACTGCCAAATCCGTCCACGATTCCAGCGTAGAACGCGGAACCTGCCAGAACACCAGCGCTCTCTGGAGCGGTAATGGTGAGTGACGCCATGTAGGCTTTGGATGATTCGGAACGGGTTGAGCGGGCATTGATGCCGGCATTGAGGGTGTTGGCGACTCCAGCAGAGAACGCAAACACGTCGTTGACCTGGTAGGAAGCGAGAACACCGGTGTGCTCGGTTGGTTCAAGAGTATAGCCGTAAGAACGTGTGTAGTTCGGATTGCGATAGCCGACGAAGGATTCGTAACCAATGGGCGAATCAAACACGCCGAGTTTGAAATCCAATCCGTTGCCGACCGGAGCGCGCAAGGCGACGTAGGCTTGTTTAATGCCGAAATCGCTCAAGGTTGCACCCGAACCAGAACTGGTTCCTTCACTGCTGCCAGTGACAGGAAATGAATTGGTGGTCAGAGCATCAGTGGCTGTTCCATTGACGATCCCGCTGGAGGTTCCATTGACCGCTGTTCGGGCGTTGGCCGAATTGTTGAATCCGACGGCGTCGGGTCCAAAAAGCAGTTCGGCTTTGTAACCGGCTGACCATTGGCCTTCATCGAGCGGTTTTTCCAATGTCAAATTAACAACATTCAGGTTGAAACCGTCCTGTTTGCCGTAGTTGAACGAGACCGGTGCCGGATTGGCGTTACCTGTTCCGGGATTCCAGACGGCTGACGTATCAACGTAGCCGCTGATGATCGTTTGCGAGAGCGCGGTCATCAAAGGGACCGATTTCTCTTCCGCCTGTGCTACCGACGCGAGGCTGACTAACCCGACGGCTATCAACCCGATTGTGCATTTATTGATCTTCATTTATTTTTTGTTCCTCCTGCTATTTTGTTTCGTTTTAGGCGTTTTACTTTGGGCAAAAACAGTTTGCCCGACGCACCAAAACGGTGCATTGCGGCGGACAATAGGACAAAGCTCCTCCGTTTGACAACAAGTTTTTTCAGGGTTTTTCCTGATGCCCCTTTTCCCACTGACAACTTAGGACGGAGAAAAATTAGAAGATTTGCGGAATCCCTTCTTGAAGAATTCTCAGATTGGGCGTGATTTCATTGGCGTGACACAGCTCCGCCAGCCATTTGGGCGGTTCGTCCATATCTTCAAAGGAAAGCCTAAACGCGCCGTAATGCATCGGCACCAGCCATTTGGCTTTCAAATCTTGAAACGCCTTGACCGCTTGATCGGGCCCCATGTGAACATGCCGAAAGGATTCAGGATAATAAGCCCCAATGGGAAGCAAGGCAATTTCCGGCGGGGATTTACGCCCGATTTCTTTAAAACCATGAAAATAAGCACTGTCGCCCGCGTGATAAACGCTGCGGCCCTGATGCTCCAAAATAAACCCGCCATATCCCCGGTGATCGTCATGCAGGGTGCGCGCTCCCCAATGTTTGCCGGGGGTTAAAGTCACCTTCCAATCTTCATGGCTAAAACTTTCCCACCATTGCAATTCGATGATCCGGCCAAAACCGAGGTTTTTGGCGAGGTCGCCCACGCCCCACGGCATAATGGCGATCTTCGGCGAGGGCAATTTCCGCAAAGTGGGTTTGTGAAAATGATCAAAATGCGCGTGGGTCAACAATAGCAAATCAATGGGGGGTAAATTCTCAATTTTGAGGCCCGCGCGCTTGATTCGTTTCAATAAAAAGAGCCAATTGGCGAAATTGGGATCAACGAGGACGTTCAAATCGGTAAATTGCGCGAGAAACGAGGCGTGCCCGATCCACGTCAACGCGACCTGGCCTTTGGTTAAATGGGGGAATTTCGGCTCGCTGTGCTGGCCGGAGCGAGGCGTCAGCAAGGCTTTCCAAACCATCTCATAAAAAAAAGTGCCCGGATTAAAATGTTTGCTGGGCGTCAATTCCTTGAAAGAGGTGGGTATCTTCTTTCGTGTGCGGACGGGCGGAATTCGGCGAGGCGTTTCTTTCATCAGACTACCGATACAGTTGCGGACGAGAAAACTCAACCCGCCAGACCGCTTAGTTAGCGACCTTGAACATTCCAAACAGAGTTCCGTGCGGCGGAATTGAGTTGGAACACCGCCCGTCTTGTTCTAAAAAATCTTCCGTGGGCAAACTCATTCAACAACTCGAAACGTTTCTCCGCCAAAAACCCACCCTTGGGAAAAATGTTTACATCGCCCTAGGCGCGGTTGTCGTAGGCGATGTGACTTTGGGAGATAATTCCAGCGTCTGGTATAACGCGGTTTTGCGCGGCGATATCAATCGCATCGTCATTGGTGAAAACAGCAATATTCAGGACAACGCCGTTCTCCATCTGGCCGACGATTTTCCATGCCTCATCGGAAATTTTGTGACCGTCGGCCATTCCGCCATCGTTCACGCCTGCACCGTGGGTGACGAATGCCTCATCGGGATGGGGGCAACAGTGCTGGATGGCGCGGTCATCGGCGCGCAATCTCTCATTGGCGCCAATGCGCTCGTCACTCAAGGTACGAAAATACCGCCCGGCTCGTTAGTGCTAGGATCGCCCGCAAAAATTATTAAAAGTTTGTCGGATGAAGAACGCGCCGGTTTGAAACTTTGGGCGACAAAATACGTGGAAAACGCTGGCTACTGTTTGCAGAACAAAATTAATGTTTCCGCTCCGCTCTTGTCCTAAGATTTTCGAGGCCGACTAAAACAAATTAAAATACTTCGCGATTTTAGAAAATTTTTGTTTAATTTCGCTAATTCTGTCTCCGTTACTCATGCCGAATCCAATCATTGTTGCCCTTGATGTGCCGCTGGCTTCCACCGCGCTCCTGTTAGCCGAAGAACTTGCGCCGGTCGTCGGGGCATTCAAAATTGGCAGTGAACTTTTCACCAGCGCCGGACCGGAAATCGTTCAGCGAATCCGGGCGACGGGCGCGGCAGTCTTTCTCGATCTCAAATTTCATGACATCCCCAACACCGTTGCCAAAGCAGTCGCGGCGGCGGTGCGACTTGACGTGCAAATGTTGACGATTCACACCTGTGGCGGGCTGGAAATGATGCGTGCGGCGGAGGCATCCGCTCAAAATACGGCGCGTGATTTGGGGCGCAGCCCGCCGCTCGTTCTGGGCGTCACGGTTTTAACGAGCCAAGACAGCAACGCTTTGAGCGAAACGGGCATCGAACCAAATGTGGGGCGGCAGGTCGAGCGCCTCGCTAATCTCGCTATGTCCGCTGGCTTGCGCGGTTTGGTTTGTTCACCTCTGGAAATCACGGATTTGCGCCAGTTTTTGCCGAGTGAAGTTCAACTGATTACTCCTGGGATTCGCTCCGCCAGCGACCAGGTGGATGACCAAAAGCGCACGCTTTCTCCTGCGGAAGCGTTGGCAGCGGGAGCCAATTGGCTGGTCATTGGACGCCCGATTTATGGTGCGCCAAATCCTCTCGCGGCGGCAGAGAAAATTTTAAATTCCCTTTCTGGCGGTAGTTCAAGAGTGGTGTTCCGCTGATCGCGTCGACCGGCGGCGTAAGCCTGGAAAACCCGCCGCACTTCATCGCGGACTTGCCGAAAGATTTTCAACTTTTCTTCCTCTGATCCTTCCGCCTTGGCCGGATCGAAAAAACCCCAATGATGGCGATTGACCTGCCCCGGAAAAATCGGGCACGCCTGATCCGCATTCCCGCAAACTGTGATGACCGTTTCCACTTTTTTAGAAACAAATTCCTCCAGATGTTTGGAGCGATGCTGCGAAATATCGATGTCAATTTCCGCCATCACTTTAATAGCCAAAGGATGCACGTAGCCCGCAGGTTTGCTTCCGGCGCTTTGCACATCAAGCCAATCGCCTGCTTCCTTCCGGAGAATTCCTTCCACCAGGTGGCTGCGGCAGGAATTGCCCGTGCACAAAATTAAAACGGTGGGTTTCATCTTCATGCTCTCGTCGGTGAAACAGAGTTAGCGCAACAGCCCGGTTCGCGGACGCATTGGCAGGCTAATTTTGCGAGAATTGCTCCCAAAATCGACGCGGCCAGATAGATCCAGAGATGTTCGAAATGACCGGAGACCAAAGCGGGGGCGAGAGAACGCGCGGGATTCATGGACGCACCGCTAATTGGCCCCGCAAACATCGCTTCCAAACCAATGACCGAGCCAATGACGATGCCGGCGGTCAACCCTTTTTCTTTCGCGCCACTGGACACGTTCAGAATAACCAGCATCAGAAAAAACGTGAGAATAAATTCCAAAACGAAAGATTGAGTCTCCGAGCCAGCTGGCAATGTTGATCCGAGCAGTTCATTGGAGGGAAAGAGCAATCGGAGGACGCCGCTGGCCAGCAACGCCCCGGCGCATTGGCTCAAAATGTAGGGAAGAACGAGCGCGCCATCCAAACGCCGGGCGAACCAAAATCCAATGGTGACCGCCGGGTTGAAGTGAGCGCCCGAGACATCGCCAAATGTATAAATCATCGCCAAAATAACGAGGCCGAAGGTCAGCGCAATACCAACGTGGCTAATGGCACCATGACTCACTTGATTGATCACGATGGCTCCGGTTCCCGCAAAAACCAGAGCGAAAGTTCCCAAAAATTCGGAAAAATATTTCTTCAACGTCAGGATCAAATTGGAAAAGGTCGCGCGAGGCAAGTCTTTCGACTGATTGATCTTCACGGCGAAAATGTTCACAAGCTGCTGGAATAATCGTTGGCGTCCGGCCAAAAAATTCCTTCAGCAAAATTCTTTACTTTTTTCAGGTTTTGGACAGGCTCGCGCGAAACGAGCTAACAACCCACAAACCTTATGAAATGGTATTACGAACAAAATGGTCAGCAAATCGGGCCGGTCGAAGATTCTGAACTGGAAAATCTTTTCCGGGCGGGAACGATTCGGCCCGAAACCTTGGTCTGGCGTGATGGAATGCCGAATTGGACTCCGTATTCGCAAGTCAAGGGTGGCGCGGCCGCAAGCCCGGCGGGCGCGGTGGTTTGCTCGGAGTGCGGCAAAACTTTTTCGCCCAACGACGTCATTAAATATGGAGACCGATATGTTTGCGCGACCTGCAAACCGATTTTCATGCAGAAAGTGCGCGAAGGAATTGCTATTGTGCCGGGCGCGATGGACTTCGCCGGTTTTTGGATCCGTTTCGCCGCTTACTTTGTTGATTCGATTATCACCGCCGGGTTGGGCGGCGTCGTCGGTTTCGCCATGGGATTTGCCATGCGTCCAACCACCCAGGCGGCTACGCTCCAATTGCAAATTGCTTCGTCAGCGGTGGGCTTTGCCTTGGGTCTGGCCTACTTTGTTTTTTTTAACGGCAAATTCAGCGCCACGCCCGGCAAAATGATTTGCGGCATAAAGATCGTGACAACCGAAGGCGAGCCGATTGGCTACGGGCGCGCCGTAGGCCGATATTTCGCGTCGCTTCTCAGCGGATTGCTGTGCGCCATTGGTTACATCATGGCCGGTTTCGATGAGGAAAAACGCGCCTTGCACGACCGCATTTGCAACACCCGCGTGGTGAAAAAATAATCGCCCGCCATGCCAAATGCCATCCTGACCTGCACCAAATGCTCGGTCCCGGTGTCGGCGGAATTGTATAATCTGCCGCGCCTCACTCCGTGCCCGGCGTGCGCTGCGCCATTGCTGATCAATGTGTTTCCCGCGTTTGTCCGGACGACAACCAGCGTGATGGCGGAAAGTCTTCTCATCCAGGGAGAATCGGGTTGTTTTTATCATCCGGAAAAAAAAGCCGTTCTGCCGTGCGATAGTTGCGGACGATTTTTATGCGCGCTCTGCGACGTGGATTTCAACGGTCAACACGTTTGCCCGACCTGTCTCGAAG
>JBDSYB010000187.1:0-7390 GCA_039925885.1 Verrucomicrobiota bacterium | reverse complement strand
GCGTGAAAAAAAGTTTCCAGGCCGGATTGCGTTCGGGCGTTTATTCAGAAATTGCCAATGAAGTGCTTCGCCCATCGGCAGACGAAATCAGGGCGAACCCGCGTTCCAGCCCGGCAAAATTGCGCTGGGCGAAAAAGGCAATTGCATCTTAGCGCAACGTCTCAAGAGGTCGTGGCGAAAAACTTTTCCGGAGACGCAGCCAAGGTTTTATGACTGATGCCCTTTGCGTCCGAAGATCAGTAGTCCGCGGGAAGAGGGCAATCTTTCAGGAAGCGGCGCGCACGGAGTGGCGTGCCCCATCCGCCACAGTGACGATTAGACCGCAGGAACCAAAGCTGCCCAAAAGCAGGAATTGACCTCTGGAGTTGTCGCGGTTTGGGACGTCAAAAAAAGTTCCCACCAACGCTTTTATTTGGCCCAAACTCGTTGGCCTTGATTCTGCTAAAACCGGGTATGACGTCCAAGGAATCATATTATCAATCCGTCGGATTTTACTCGCTCCCGTTCTCCGCCGTCCCATTGGCAACCGTCACCTTGCTGGAATGCCTCGGGAGCTTTCTCCCGTTTCTCTTTGGGTCGGTTGGTTTCTGCTTCGCCGTCTCCGCGTTATGCAAAGGAAAATGGATGGCAAAACTGTGCGGGCTGATCTCGCTGCTGATGTTTACGCACATCGCGCTCGTCCTGGCCTACAACCATCTTTTTTGATCCGGCAATTACGACACCGCGGCGGCGGGCAATTGCGCTGAGTTTTCTTCCCAGCGAACCGTCAGGTCCAGAATTTCGTCCTGCACCTTGACCAGCTCCCGGTTGATCTGCATGGCGCGACCTGGCTTCTCGTAGGTTTCTGACATTTCCAATTCGGCGGTTAATTCGACCTGCCGCTTCTCGAGGTCCTGGATTTCTTTTTCGAGACGACGCACCACTTGATGTTGATCGCGACTGCCAGCGGAACGAGCCTGGCGCTCCTGCGCTTCGCGGCGCTTCTGGTCTTTCCGGCTCTCACCCGGACGCGCGGTGTTCTTGATTTTGACCTCTTCCTTCGCCCCGGCGGTCAAGGCTTCGCGGGCGGAAGTCGCCTTGGATTTATCGAGGTAGTATTGATAGTCGCCGGCGTAAGGCGTGAGCGTTCCGGCGTTCACGTGCAAAACCTGATTGGCCAGCGCACGAATGAAATAAACATCGTGACTGATGAAAACGAGCGTTCCCTCGAATTGTTTCAACGCATAAACCAGCGCGTCGATACTCGACATATCCAAATGCGTGGTTGGTTCGTCCATCAACAAGAGGTTCGGTGGATTGAGCAGGAGTTTGACGAGCGCGAGCCGGCTTTTTTCGCCACCACTCAAAACGCTCACCTTTTTGAAAACGGAATCGCCGCTGAACAGGAAGCAGCCGAGAAGCGTGCGAATGTTTTGTTCGGTCGTCCGATATTCGGTATCCATCGCTTCTTCCAAAACGGTACGACTCGCGTCAAGCATGTCCCCGCGGTATTGCGAAAAATATCCCGGCGTCACGTTGTGGCCCATTTCGACGGTGCCCTTCTGCGGGACGAGGACGCCCGCGAGGATTTTGAGCAAGGTCGATTTGCCTGCGCCGTTCGGCCCAACCAGAACGATGCGCTGACCGCGTTCCGCTTCGAAATCCATTCCGCGATAGACGACATTCTCGCCGTAGGCCTGGTGAATATCCTTCAATCGAACCGCGCGTTGTCCACTCCTTTGCGGTTGCGGAAAAGAGAAGCTGATTTTTTTGTCGGCGTTTTCCGGCGGCTCCAGTTTCTCCATGCGCTCAACCTGCTTTAATTTGCTCTGCGCTTGTGCGGCCTTGGAAGCTTTTGCGCGAAATCGATTCACAAAATCCATCAGGTGTTCGATTTCCTTTTGCTGGTTGTTGTAAGCGGCGAGGTGCTGTTCTTCCTTCGCGGCGCGTTGAACAAGGAATTCGTCGTAGTTGGCGCGATAACGAACCAGTTTGCTGTGGCGGATTTCCACGATGCTGCCGACGAGTAAATTCAAAAATTCGCGGTCATGCGAAATGACGACAATCGCGCCGGGATAATGAATTAGATATTCCTGGAACCAAATCAGCGTTTCCAGATCGAGGTGGTTCGTCGGTTCGTCGAGCATCAAAAGGTCCGGCTCATACACGAGCAACCGCGCAAGATGCCCACGCATCACCCATCCGCCGCTCAATTCGCGCGCGGGGCGATCAAAATCTTTTTCCTTAAAACCAAGCCCGACCAGAATCTGCTTGGCTTTGGCGTCGAGACGATAGCCGCCGAGCTCGTTGAAACGGTCGTGTACGTTGTCGTGAATTTCCTCGGGATGATCGGCGACTTCGGTCGGATGATTCGCATCCCAAGCCATGACGATGCGACGCAGTTTGATGTATTCCGGTGTGATCGCAGTGGCAAGTTCGATGACGGTTTCGTCGCCCACCGGTGCGCTTTCCTGCGGCAAATAACCGAGAGTCACTCCACGTTCGAGAATCACTTTACCTGCGTCCGATCCTTCGGTTCCAAGGATCATGGAGAACAACGTGGTCTTGCCCGCGCCGTTTGGTCCGACCAAGCCGATGCGATCTTCACGATTGATCTGGAGCGAGACGTCCGAAAAAAGGACTCGCCCGCCATATGCTTTGCTTAAGCCTGAAATGGTTAACATAAAATTCGCTTACTTATTATCACGGTCATTGGAAAATCGAAAAGTTCGGAACTCACAGAAGGTTGACGAACTCCTCAAGGCTGACATCGGCCTTCAAGGAATACTTTGAAGCGTTCCGGGATTTGCTTTGCAGTATTTCGCCAAGTGCGCGAACGAACTGCGCTGCAACACTGATGTTCCGAGGAGTTCATGTTGCCCGATTTACGGAGTTTAGCAAGCGCGGCCCTACTTCATCGCTGCGTAAACGCGATGCACGTCATCGTGGTCATCGAGCACGTTCAAGAAATCCGCGACTTCTTTGCGAAACGATTCGGTGAGTTCAGGAAACGTTTTTGCGATGTAACGAATTTCGGAAGCGACCACGCTCCACCCGGCAGCCTTCAACGCCTTGGTAACATGATCCAGGTCTTTGATCTCGGTCAGAAAGCGCGCGCCTTTGTGGCCGGACGGAATTTCGTCGGCTTCCAGCGGCTCGAAGTCCTGCGCGCCAGATTCAATGGCGTCACTTTCTGCATCGCGATTGGCATCGGCGTGAGTGGCTTCCACGACTCCGAGGTGATTAAAGAAAAAAGAAACGCTACCGGGATTTCCCAACGAACCAGCTTTAAACAAGGTGCGGATTTCCGGCGCGGTGCGGTTGCGATTTTCCGTCAGGCACTCGACGACAATGGGAACTTTATGAGGCGCGAATCCTTCAAAGGTAATTAATTCAAAAACAACTTTTTCCTCCGTTTGGCCCGAGCCTTTTTTGATGGCGCGTTCGATCGTCTCCCGCGTCACGGAAGCTTTGCGCGCTTTTTCCACCGCGACGGCGAGTCGCGCATTGGAATCAGGATCAGCGCCACCCATTTTGGCGGCGACCATAATTTCCCGCGTGAGTTTCGCCACCATCTGCCCTTTTTTTTGGGCATTGGCTTCACGTCCAGCTTGTTTCCATTGTGCTCCCACTTTTTTCTCTTTCTATTTTGTTGGGAAATACTCTGCGTGAAACCCGCGACGACCTCAAGCTCAGGCTTTGTTGCACCCCATTGGAAAAACAATTCAGCCGACGCGATTCAAAATAACTCCGGGTATTGCGCTTGTGCAAAACTTTGACGCGGTGTAAATCCGCGCTGGAATGAAAAACACTTCATGGGGAGTTTTGTTAATTATTGTTCTGGGCATCAACACGGTCGTTTGGCTTGGACTGAAAAATCGCCCGGGAATTTCCGCTGAAAACGGGCCGATGGAAAACTTCCAAGCCGTTTGTCTTGCGATCAGTTTTTTGCTTTGGCTGACCGCAAGTTTGCGCTCAAAAAACTACAGTGAAACAATTCTGCTGAGTGCGCTCGCTCTTTTCAGTCTCACCTTTCTCATCTTGGAAGTGGATACGCGCAGCTTTGACGCGCAGCTTTTCAACAAGCTGTTCAACGGCAAAATCCGCAATGCCTGGCTGGGTGCACTTTGGCTGGTGGTCGGGCTTTTCTTTTCGAGAAGCGCGAAACTCACATGGGCCGGATTTCGCCACTGGATGAAAACCTGGTCGGGCATCCTGATGGTGGTGAGCGGCGCTTTTTGGATTGCCTCCGGCCTGATCGATAAAGGGATTGTTGGCCAAAAAGATTTTTATCACGAAGAATTAATGGAAACCTATGCCACCCTCTTGATGGCCCTTTCCGCCGGATTGTTTCTCGCGAATCAGCTTTTTCCAAACGATCTGCCTCCCAAATCCGCGAACCTTCCATCGAACTAATTTATCCGTTCCGCGATTTTAAAATGGTGCATCCGTTTTTTCATCCAGCGGACTGCCAGCAAATCATGAAACGACGCAAACAACCGGTTCCATACTCCGTAATTAGATGTGCCCGCAAACCGGGGATTCGTTGAGATCGGAATTTCCGTGACACTGAACCCTTCCATTTTGATGAGCGTCGGCATGAAGCGATGCATCCCTTTGAAAAATTTTAAATCAGCAATGCACTCGCGTTTGAACGCGCGGAAACAACAACCCGAATCGGAAATCGTTTCGCCGCTCAACCGATTACGGACGTCATTTGCGATGCGTGAAGACAGGATGCGAATTTTCTTGTCGCCTTGGGCACGACTGGCAACTCGCGAGCCACAAACGCAATCAAATTTTTTCAACGCATCCAAAAACTTCGGCAAATCACACGGATCGTTCTGCATGTCGGCGTCCAGCGTTGCCAAAAACTTTCCGCGCGCTGCTTTCATTCCGGCCCAGAGCGCGGCGGATTGTCCGGCATTTTCTTGAAAACGCTGGATGCGAATTCGTTTATCAGCTTCGGCCAAACGCAGGAGCAACCCCCAGGAATTATCCCGGCTGCAATCATCTGTGATCACAATTTCGTAATCTATTTTCAGCGGCTCCAGCGCTTCACGGACAGCTCCAACCAATGCGCGCAAGTTCCCTTCCTCGTTGTAACACGGAAGGACGATGCTCAGGAGTGGCTCGGAATTCACGGCGTGATAGAAATCTAAAAGGGTGACTGCGTCAATTCACCAAACGATACCAGTTGTCTCGTTGGTGCGGTTCGTAGCCGAGTTCCTTGATGAGCCGCCGCATGTCGGAGACGCCCATGCGGAAAGTTGTTCCAGCCTGCGAGACCACATTTTCCTCGATCATGATGCTGCCCAAATCGTTCGCTCCAAACTTTAAGGCGATTTGCCCAATCTCCTGACCTTGCGTGACCCATGAACTTTGAATGTTGGAAATATTGTCGAGGTAAATTCGCGAGAGCGCCTGCATCCGCAAATATTCATGCGCGCCAACCGTTGGCGCTTTGAGCTTTGTGTGTTCGGCTTGAAACGTCCACGCGATGAATGCGGTAAAACCTTTGCTAATGTCCTGCTGCGCACGAACTCGCTCCAAATGTTCGATGCGCTCCTCCACCGTTTCAACGTGGCCAAACATCATCGTCGCCGTCGAAGCGAGGCCGAGCCGATGTGCGACATCCATCACGTTCAACCATTCGTCGCTCATCGCTTTTAACGGTGCAATTCGCTGGCGCACGCGATCCACCAGAATTTCTCCGCCACCACCAGGAATTGAGCCAAGCCCGGCTTTCACGAACTCGCGAATGATTTCTTCAACCGGTTTTTGAAACACTTCCTGAAAATGCACGAACTCGCTCGGACTGAATCCGTGAATATTGATCTGCGGAAATTTCGTTTTGATGTGCGAAAGCAAATCGAGATACCACCGCATCGAAAGTTTCGGGTGATGCCCGCCTTGCATCAAAATCTGCGTGCCGCCGAGCGCGATGGTTTCCTCAATTTTTTTGTCCATCTCGTCATGCGTGATGACGTAGGCATCGTCGTCCTTCTCGACGCGGTAGAACGCGCAGAATTTGCAATAGACATTACAGACGTTGGTGTAATTAACGTTGCGATCGACGATGTAGGTGACGATTTCATTCCCGCGCCCATCGAACGCAGTCTTCTTCGCAAGTTGCCGACGTCGATCCGCAAGGGCGCCGAGTTCTTCCAACGGCAAATGATAAAGACGCAACGCTTCAGCAGCATCAATGCGCTTTCCATCCCAAACCTTTTGCAGCAACTCATCCAATGACGCGTCGTAAATCACAAAAGAAATTTAGCGGAGCGAAGCAACCAAACAAGCAAGGAAGTTTATTCGATGATGAGCATTGCTGAAATTTTCAGTTCGGGAACCGATGTCTCAAGCCAACTTTCATTCTTTTCCCGCCGTAATGTAAATTGAAGTTGTTGAGGAGAGCCAGCGTCCGCGCTCAACATTTCCACCGAGTGAACTTTCGTAAGTGGAACTCGAACTTTTATCCGCACATTTGTGGCTGGGGTCACTTTGTCCTCAAAGGAAGAAAGCCGCTGAACGTTGAGGTCGAAAAGGTGAACGATGGTTTTGTTTTTTTGATCGAAGACCGTGGCACGAACCGTCGGCGATGCCTCCAACACAATGGACGGTTGGATTAAATTTTTTTGAACTTCAGCCAACCCATTTCCTTTTCCTGCGAAAACAACCCGACCATTTTTCTTTTGAAATTTCTCCACCGTTTCCTTCTCGTGCTGATTCAAGTCTGTTGTTGATTCAAAGAGGAGAACAGATTTCTTCGCCGCATTCGAAGTGAGTCGCTCGACCAAATCGTCCTCGCAAACAACTTGGTATTGGATGTTGGAACGCGTCAGCGCAGCGGCGGCGTTCAAATCCCAGCAATCGCGAGTGTCCACCCATTTTCGAAATGGAAGAAACAAAAGCACATCCGCTCGCGGTTGAACGTCATTCAAGAGCGCAGCGTTGTTCCGAAACAAATCAGCCTGAGGACGAATGCTCGAAATCATTCGCTGTCGTTGATTTTCCGGCCAGGTCGGCCATGACAGATAAGAGGAATTGTTTGCCACGGCTTCGGCTATCGCGAGCCGAACCAAATTCGGCGGCGTGTGATAATCGCCATCAACGATTGTCACGGCCACAACCGGTTTCCCGTGCGAAATGGCATTCAGCAATTTGTAAACGTAACCGTATTCAATCGTAGTTCCATTCGGCAAACCTCGCGGCTGCTGCGATTGGTCTTCCACCACAACGAAATCCTCAACCTTCGTCATCTCATAAATGTTGTAGCCGTAATCCTGATTCTGCGAAAAAAAGACGCTCGGCGAATTCAAGCTGTTGTTGCAGGTAATGAGCGCGTCGCGTTTGATCGTTCGTGCGAAACGCCGGATTTCCGCCAGAAAATCCCGCGCCGTTGTGCAAC
>JBDSYB010000186.1:0-10380 GCA_039925885.1 Verrucomicrobiota bacterium | reverse complement strand
CCGGTGGCGCCGTGGGCGATGGCGTCGGCTTTTTCTTTGCGCGCAATTTCAATCATGCGCTTGGCGATGAGCGGTCGCGCAATGCTGGTGCCGAGAAAATATTGTCCCTCGTAAATCGCGCCGGCCTGGATCATCGGAAAAATAAAATCGCGCGCGAATTCGTCGCTGAGATCGTCGATGTAAAGTTTCGATGCGCCGGTTTTCATCGCTTTTTTGTCGAGACCTTTGAGTTCTTCTTCCTGACCGATGTCAGCGCAGAACGCGACGATTTCCGCGTTGTATTTCTCTTTGAGCCACAAGAGGAGAACTGAGGTGTCGAGACCGCCGGAATAAGCTAAAACAATTTTCATAAATTTGTGGGGTGAATAATCGGCAAAGCGGCGCAATAGAAAAGGAGAATGTTGGCGGCACGGGGAAACCACAGATGGACACGGATGAACGCCGATTTGGAAAACGCACTGGGTAGCACCTGCCTCTGGCGGGTGCGAATTTTATTTCCACGCACCCGCGAGACGCAGGTGCTACCCATCATTCTCGAATCCAACGTTTCGCTTTCATTTCAAAACGGGGCAATGTTCCGGGCGCGGCGACTACCACCGGCACACGCAAACTGAAAATCGTTTGCAACTCTTTGGCGATGCGAATTGCCAATTTCTCTGGATCTTTGCAGTTAGATTTTGTTTCGATGCGTAGGGATAATTCCGTCATGCAGTTTTGCGTCGTGACGCTCGCTTGAAATTCGGCGAGGTCGTCGAAACGCCGGAGGACTTCTTCGATGGCTGAGGGATGAATATTCACGCCGCGCACGACAAACATGTCGTCGGTGCGACCCAAAATTCCGCCGCGCAACGCCAACTCGTAACTGGCACAGATGCAGGGAGAATTTTCAATGCGTTGAACCAAGTCGCCGGTTCGATAGCGAAGAAGAGGTGAGCCGGTTCTGCCCAAAGTGGTGAGAACCAGTTCGCCGGTTTCCTCGGCGGAAACTTTCTTCCCGGTTTGCGGATTAACAATTTCGGCGATGTAGGCGGATTCGATGACGTGCAGGATTCCGGGTTGTTTCGGACATTCGTACGTGACCGGTCCTGTTTCAGTCATGCCGTGATGATCGGAAACTGTTGCGCCCTGCCACAATTTCTCCAGACGTTCGCGCGTGGCGGGAATACTTCCGCCCGGTTCGCCGGCGACGATTAGTTTTCTGACGTGCGATCGGTTTGGAGTTCCGCCAAGCGCAAAGCATAAGTCGGCGTGCAACACAGAACGGTGATTTCATTTTCCAAAATGGCTTTCAATCGCGACTCGCTGCTCAAACCGCCACCGGGAACGCAAAGCGCGCCGATTTTTTGCCCGGCATCGAAGGCAAGCCAGAAGCCGATGAACGGGCCGAATGAAAATGCGAAATAAATTTTGTCGTTCGCGTCAACTCCAGCAACGCGATAAATTGTTTCCCAACTTTCCACCATGCCGTTCCAACTTTCCGGCGTGTCGAGCCACCGCAGCGGCGTGCCGGTCGTGCCGCTGGTTTGATGAAATCGCGTGTAGCGTTCGAGTGGAAATGTCAGGTTCGTTCCGTAGGGCGGATTGGCTTCCTGATCGGCAACGAGTTCGTGTTTCGTCGTGAACGGAATTTTTGCGGAAAAATCTTCGAGGCTTGCGAAGTCGGTTTTAATTCCAGAAAACTTTTTCGCGTAAAACCGATTGGCCGGAGGAATTGCACTAAACAATTCGCGAAGTTTCGCAAGTTGATGCGCAGCGATTTCTTCACGACTGGCAAAATGTTTTGCCATGAAACTTAAGTGTGATTTGGTTTCGCCGAAGAAACTTGCGGCGCAATCGGTTTGGGCGCGGGCGGATTCGGTTTGTAAAGCGTGACCAAACAACCGCCCACCGCCGCGAGCAAAATGCCGAGAAAAAACTGCGGTTTGATCGAGGCCATTCCTCCTGCTGGCGGATGTTGCCAGATGGAATAGAGCGCGTTCACGACTGGCGCTCCGGCGAAAACAATCGACATCACGACGGGCGGAGTTCCTTTTGCGCCAAACGCAAGCAACACACCAAACGCGCCGAGCGCGCCTACAATTCCCGCGATGAGCGACCAGCCCATCCCTTTCGCCGGAAAATTCCACGACGCACCCTTCATCATCAAAACTGCGAGAGGCGCGAGAACGGCGGTGAGAAAATAAGCAAGGCCGACGAATAGAAACGCTTTGTAACGTCCGTTGACGGGATCGGCCATGTTGGTTTGGCCAGTGTGAAGAAAAACGCCATAGACTCCCCAAGTGACCACCGTCATCAGTGCAAAGATAAGCCAATTCATGCGCGGAGCTTATGGAGCGGCGCTCTTTACATCAATTCGTTTATCGGCCAGCTTTCCTCGTGAATCTTCCCGGATTGAATGCGTCTTAACATTGTGAAACTTATTTTTCTCAGTCTGATTTTGTTGCTCGTTGGTTGCGCCACGAACACGTTTGAAAAACGCCGCACCGAGCGCTTGCCCGCCTATAATGCGTTATCGCCGGAATTTAAAACCGCGGTTGAACTTGGAGAAATTAAGGTGGGAATGCCCCAAGATGCCGTTTACCTCGCGTGGGGTTCGCCCTCGGAAATTTTGAAATCGGGCAATGAAAAAGGCGAGACGACGCGTTGGCTATATTACGGCTCCTACATGCAGGAAAATCGTTATTGGACCGGCTCTCATGGACGCGGTTTTCCGTCGGAACGTTTGGAATACGATTACATCCCGCGCGATTATGTCAGCGCTGAAATTCTTTTTTCCAATGGGGTGGTGAAAAGTTGGAACATGAAACCGCGGCCAACATATTGAAATTCCGCCCTTCGCTTGCTTTGCCAAAAACCGACCATTAAGCTGCCGCGCGATGCGCCTTTTGGATCGTTATTTGTTGCGCGAACTTCTCCTCCCGCTCGGCTATTGCCTGGGTGGATTCTTAATTTTTTGGATTTCCTTCGACTTAATCAATCAAGTCAGTCAATTCCAAAAAAGCGGCCTCAGTGTCAAAGAAGTCGCTGAATTTTATTTCATCACCAGTCCGGAACTGCTGTTGGTTGTGATGCCGGTGGCGCTATTACTGGCGCTCCTTTACGCGCTGACCACTCACGCGCGCTACAACGAATTCACCGCGATGCGCGCCGCTGGCGTCAGCCTCTGGCGTTTGTCAGCGCCCTATTTCGGAGTGGGTATGATCTTCTGCGTGGCTTATCTCGCGCTAAACGAACTTGCCGTTCCAACCAGCGTGGAAAAATCGGAGGAAATTCTCCATCGCCACGATTCGGGCAGAGCACCCGGCAACGATCTCAACTGGCGGCGCGATTTGAAATTTCGTAACGCGCGCGATAACCGCGACTGGTGGATCAAATCCTACAATTTGAAAAGTTCAGAGATGCAAAATGTCGTGATTGACTGGCATTTTTCCGACGGAACACGCACAGTTTTTTTCGCGCAAAAAGGTTTTTTTTTCGAGGGCATCTGGAGATTTCAAAACGTCAAGCAGCTCAAATATTCATCGCGGGACGATATTACCTCCACTGCGATTGCCACCAACGAATTGGAATTCAGCGGTTGGGCGGAGACTCCTGCCCTGATCAAGAGCGAAATTAAAATCAGCAGTTTGAACAGTCGGCAGGCAGTAAAAAGACCACAGCTTTCCATCGCGGATATTTTGAATTACATGCATCTGCATCCGCGTCTGGATCGAACAACTGCCTCGCTCGTGAACACGCAATTGCATGGGCGCATTGCCGCGCCGGTCACTTGTCTCGTGGTGGTTTTGATCGCGCTTCCTTTTGGAGCAACCAGCGGACGGCGCAATGTTTTCGTCGGCGTGGCGAGCAGTATTTTTATTTGTTTCAGTTATTTTATTTTGCTGCGACTGGGTCTCGCGTTGGGAACAGGCGGTTGGCTGCCTGGCTGGCTCGCGGCGTGGTTGCCGAATATTTTGTTCGGCGGCGTAGCGATCTGGATGACGATGCGAGTGCAATGAAATGAAAACTTTGCATCTCTATCTCGCCCGTCAGGTGCTCGCCACAGTGGCACTGACTGTCACGGTGTTTACGTTCGTGTTGCTTTTGGGCAACGGCTTGAAAGACATCATCGAGTTGCTTGTCCATCAGCAGGCGACGCTCTGGCTCGTCATTCAATCCCTCGGACTACTCATCCCCTGGGTTTTATTGTTCGCGTTGCCGATGGGAATGTTGACCGCAACACTGCTGGTTTTCGGGCGGTTCAGCGCGGATCAGGAATTAACGGCCGTGCGCGCCAGCGGCATCAGCCTCGTGGCCTTAGTCACGCCGGTGCTATTGCTGGCGTTAGCCTTCAGTGGACTTTGCGCATGGATCAATATGGAAATCGCTCCGCAATGCCGCGTCGCCTACAAAAATCTCCTTTATCAGATGGCAATGGCAAATCCCGTCAAGTTGTTGCGCGAGAATCAATACAACGATTTCCCGGGGGGCTGGTCAATTTACGCTCGTAAAATTGATAAAAACGAATTACGCGGCGTGAAAGTTTATCAAGTGAATGAAAAAGAAAATTCTCTTCTTTGCATCAACGCCCGCTCCGGGAAATTTGTCGCCGAAAATGATCAATTGCTTTTGACGTTGTATGATGCCGACGCCTCCGAAGTGCGCGATGGCAACGTTGTTTCACGAGGCAACGCGGAGGAATTTCCTCAATCTATTCCCACCAAATCATCAAATAAATCCCCTCCGAAAATAAGTCTGAGCGATATGACTTTTTCTCAACTTCAAGCGCAATTGCGGCAGTTGGAAAGCTCGCTGCTCCATGTTTCGGCCAGCACCAACACGACTTCCGCGCTGCTTCGCGCTGAACTGCGCCAGATGGAAAAACTTCGCAAAGACGTAACGCTGCCCGTGCGTGTGCAACTGCACCGGCAAGTGGCATTTTCTTTCGC
Source organism: Verrucomicrobiota bacterium (assembly GCA_039925885.1). Classification (GTDB taxonomy): domain Bacteria; phylum Verrucomicrobiota; class Verrucomicrobiia; order Limisphaerales; family CANJXF01; genus CANJXF01. Next base: position 5,452 of record JBDSYB010000186.1, on the reverse strand, counting down.
GTGCATCGGGTTTACCTTGATTGGAATTCCTCTCGGCATTCGCGCACACCGCCGCGAGACCAGCGTCGGCATTGCCATTTCGCTTTTGCTGGTTCTTCTTTATTACAGCTTTATCATTCTCGCCCAATCGTGGGACACGCGCCCTGAATTCGCGCCGCACCTCATCGTTTGGCTGCCTAATTTCATTTTTCAAATCGTCGGCGGAGTTTTACTTTGGCGCGCCAACAAAGGGATTTCGTAACTGCTCAACCCCAAATAATTCTTCGACCGATTCGCCGAGTGCGGAAATCATTTTGGCAGTCTGCCGCGCTGTCGTGCAATACGGCGGCATGATAACGATCACATTCCCAATCGGTCGAGTCAGCACGCCGCGCCGAGCCATGGCGTCGCAAATGCGCATGCCCACGCGGTCGCGCAAAGGAAAAGCCTCACGCGTTTCCCAATTTTTCACCAGTTCCACCCCAGCCATCAAACCGACCTGCCGGATGTCGCCCACGTTCGGCAGCGCCCAAAGTTTTTTTAGTTCCACCGATAATTTTTTCTCAAGTTCACTCCTCGCGAAAATAGATTCCTGACTCTGCAAAATTTCCAAACTCGCCAAAGCCGCCGCGCTCCCGAGTTGGTTTCCGGTGAAACTGTGTCCGTGAAAAAAAGTTTTAAATTCGTCGTATTCGCCGAGGAACGCGTCGAAAACCTTCTGCGTCGTGAGCGTAGCAGCCATCGGCAGATAACCGCCGGTCATTCCCTTCGCCAGCGCCATGAAGTCGGGTTGAACATTTTCTTTGTGACAGGCAAACAAACTTCCGGTGCGCCCAAATCCCGTCATCACTTCATCAGCAATTAATTGCGCGCCATCGTTCCGCACAATCTCCGCCACGCGTTTTAACCACCCTTCCGGCTGCGCGATCATTCCCGCCGCGCCTTGCATCAGCGGCTCGACAATCATTGCGGCGTAAGGATTTTTTTTTGCTTTGCGCTGCGCCGAAAATTTTTGCTCCACCCATTTCAAACATTCAAATTTGCACTTCCGATAATCCCGCGCATCGCCGCACTCCGGTTTGGCTTTATTGTGCGGACAACGATAGCAATACGGCGCGGCCACTTTGTCCGTTTTGAAAAGCAGTCCCGAATAGGCTTTGTGAAATAAATCAATGTGCCCAGTGCTGACCGCGCCAATCGTGTCACCGTGATACGCGCCGTCGAGCGAAAGGAATTTTGGATTTTTGCTGTGACCGTTACGCCGCGCGAATTCGTAAGCGAGTTTTACCGCCACTTCCATCGCGGTGGAGCCGTCGTCGGAGAAAAATACTTTAGACAAGGCTCGCGAGGACGCTCGCCCCACCGCTTTTAGATTTGCGGCTTTGACTAATTTTCCTGCGAACAATGAGGCGGGCTCATTGGCAAATCCAAGCGCGGAAGAATGGGAAATCTTTCCAAGCTGTTTTTGAATGGCCACATTGATTTTCGGATGTGCATGGCCGTGCAGGTTTGTCCAAATCGAAGAGTTCGCGTCGAGATATTCTTTGCCGCGAACATCACGCAACACCGCGCCTTTGCCGGAAGTGATGACAATGGGTTCGCGCTTCAGCCAATCGCGCATCTGAGTAAACGGATGCCAGACGTATTTGTGATCAAGTTGTGCGAGTTTATGCATTCGATGTTCAACGTTCGATGTTCGATGTTCGATGTTTCCCCAATTCCAGTTTCCCAAGTGCGTCACAAAGTTGCTCCACGTCATCGGTCGTGTGCGCAGCCGTGACGGTCAAACGCAACCGCGCCGCGCCGCGAGCAACGGTCGGATAACGAATCGCCGGAATGAAAATTCCTCGAGTGCGCAAATGCGCGGCGATTTCCAAAGCTTTGTTTTCTTCTCCGATAATCAGCGGAATGATTGGGGAACCTTCTGAAACTTGAATTTCAAGGTTTGGAGTTCCGCTTTCAGGCGGTTCGCCGACCGCGTGAACGCGGAACTCCGAACCCATTGCGCCGCCACCAAATTTTGAGCGGAATTGCGTCAAGCGTTTCCAAAGCAGATTTCGTCGTTTTTCCCCCGCGCTTGATTGAATAAAACGAATTGCAGCAGTGGCAGCAGCAGCCGCAGCGGGAACCGGCGCGGTGGAAAAAATAAAACTGCGGGCGCGATTGATGAGGTAGTCAATCAAGTTGCGCGAGCCGCAAACATAACCGCCGGACACGCCGAGCGCTTTGCCGAGAGTCCCCATTTGAATTTCGATTTGTTCGGAGACACCGCACTCTTCCGCAAAACCGCGTCCGTTCTTTCCAAATATTCCAGTGGCGTGCGCTTCATCAACCATCAGCCACGCGCCGTATTTTTCTTTCAGCGCAATGATTTGTTTGAGCGGCGCGAAATCGCCGTCCATCGAGAAAACAGATTCGGTGATGATCAGAATCTTGGGTCGTTGATCTGCCAGCAAGATGCTGGCAGCACGTTTCTGTGCCCATTTTAAAATCTTTTCCAGATCATCGAGGTCGTTGTGAGAAAAGACGCGGAGTTTTGCGCCGCTCAAACGCGCGGCATCGACAATGGATGCGTGAACCAGTTTGTCGATGATGATGATGTCGTCTTTGCCTACGAGCGCGGAAATGGTTCCGACTGCCGCCGCGTAGCCAGTGGAAAAAACCAGGGCGGCTTCGGTCTTTTTGAATTGCGCGAGAGTTTCTTCGAGTTCGTGATGCGGCGCAAGCGAACCGCAGATGAGCCGCGACGAGCCGGAGCCTGCGCCGAATTTTTTCACGGCTTCAATCGCGGCGTCTTTGAGCAACGGATCGTTGGCGAAGCCGAGATAATCGTTGGAGGAAAAATTCAGGAACGGTTTGCCGTCGATCTGGATGCGCGGCGATTGCGCGGAATCGACGCGCCGCAATTCGCGAAACAGATTTTGTTCGCGAAGCGCGTCGAGCCGCTGCTTGAGTTCGATGTCAAATGCCGTCGTCAACCTGCCACCAAGTTTTCAGTGACAGAAAATGAAAGCAACGAGGAAGTGCGCCGCAATGCGGCTGGACAAGGAGGAAATGCAGTTTTACGGTCGAGGCAATAACTGTGATATGAGACAATTTTGTTGCTCAATCTAACTATTTGGCCGCATGAACACTCCACTAGCACAAAATCAAGCAACCCCTCCCAAGCGTAAATATTTTCGATTGTGGATGGCCTGCCTTTGTATGCTGCCTGTTTTGATCTGGGCAGGTTTCTGGCTTGGCGATCACGTTGGCCGCTATTTGTTCTTGTGTTACATCTACGGTTTCTCGCGAGTGCGCACTGAAGGACTGCATTTTCTCTCCATGCCGAAAAATCGTCCTTGGCCGGTTTCCAACGGAGACAAGATTGAACCAAATACACATGGCTTTGAATTCATTATCTCCCTTGCATGCTCCATAACCCTAGTGTTGGCGTTCATTTTCCTTCTTCGCATGTTCATGAAATTTGTTTCTCGATTAGGTTCTTCCGACAAAACTCCGAATTCACAAATCGCGTGAGAGATTATTGTAGAACCACGCCGACTAACCAACGCGAGTCTGTATTGAAAACTATTTTTTGTTTTTGAATCTGCGGCGGTAGAAAAAATTTTCCGCTGATTTTTCCGGCTTCTTGTCCCGGAGGGATAACTGACAATAGCCCGGTGTTTTAACGCCGGGAAAAGATGTAATTTTTCCGAGTTCCGAAGGAACGGCTGAAATGAACAAGAATCGGCCGTCCCCTACGGGACTTTGTTCCCTTTTCAAATCCCAACCCACGGTTGAAACCGTGGGCTATTGTCGTTTGTCCCTGCGGGACTCAACCCAATTCCCGTCAACCAAGGAGGCAGAAACTTCGCCTTGGTGCTGAAGAACTGCCTCATGCGCTTCGGAGATTTTACCGGAAAAAGGCAGCGCGATTAAATCCGCGAACGCATTGGGCATGAGTTCGCCGATTTGCTTTTGCATTTCCAAAGCGCGCGCGCCGTTGATCGTCGCCATTTGCAAAATCGTTTCCGCCGGCACGTCAGGATTCGCTTTCGCGAAACTTTGCATTTCAGAAAACATGTTCAGTTCGAACGCAGGGGGAGCGCACGCGTCTCGCGTGCCGTTTTTGGCGTCGCGCCGAAAACTTCGTTCCTCTGACTTCATCGGTTCGCCACCAGACTGAGGAAATTTGTGCAACGAAGGTTCGGGCGCGACGCCCGAACCTGCACGCGGGACGCGTGCGCTCCTGACACTGGCGAGACTATCGGTGCCGAGGCAAATGTTCACTCCTGCGTCGCTTAACATCTGATACGGGAATTTTTTGTGCCCAAAATATTCATGGCTGCGCGGGCAGTGGACGACCGAACAATGCCGTTGGCCGAGTAATGCTGCATCGCTTTCGGAAATGTAGTTCGCGTGCACTGCGAGAAATTTTTCTGACAAAACACCGAGCCGTTCGAGTTGTTGAACTGGAGAAATATCGCCGCAATCGGAAATATCGCGCTGCGTTTCGAGCCAGTCGAACAGCGGGCCGCGACGGTGTTCGAACATTTCAGATTCTTCTTCGGACTCGGCAACGTGCGTGCTGAGCAGCCAATTATTTTTGCGCGCCAGTTCCGCACTGCGTTTAACCAGTTCCGGAGAAGTGGAATAAAGCGCGTGCGGCGACAGCCAGGCGAAACAGCGTTCGCTAACGAGTAATTCAATTTTTTGCGCGGCTTCGGCGATGATTTCAACCGGCGGACGACGACTTTTTACGTTGGTTAATTCGAGAAGCGAAATAACCCGCAACGGCGTGGCGCTCCATACCTCCGGCAATAATTCCGGCACGGCCTCGATGTCCGCGACGGTGGTGGTGCCGGTGCGCAAAAGCATTTGCGCGCCCGCGAGCCAAGACGCGGCGTATTCGGAGTAGGACCATTGCGCCTTAAGCGCGAGCATGGCCTTGATCCAATCGCTGAAAAACTTTGGAGGGGAAATCATCCCGGCCATGTGGGTGTAATCGAGGTGGCAATGAGCGTTGATCAAACCGGGCAAAATAATCGAGTCGCCAAGATCGAATACTTTTTCATGGGGATCTTTGATTTCCGACCAGGCACCGACGTCCGAAATTCGATTACCAATGATGCGTATGGCACCATTAACTATGGGCGCTCGCGAAACGGGCAGGAGGATCTTGGCGCGGACAATCATGTGAAGAAAAATCGCGCCAAGATATACGAGAAGCTAAGTGACGGAAGCGATTTACCCCTGCGTCGTGATAAACAAATCGGCTTCCCTGCCCCCTGACAAATCTCCAAAAATTAGAGACTCGCTTCCTGACGCGTGCGTTTGGAACGGGAAGCGAGGGAATGGTTCTTCGCTTTGAATTTATTGTGACGCTTGCGCAATTGCTGCTCCATTTTTTTCGTCACCAAATCCATGGCTGCGTAGAGATCGCTTTCGGAATCTTCTGCGAAAAGATCAGGGCCGGGAACGGACAAACGAA
>JBDSYB010000185.1:0-15379 GCA_039925885.1 Verrucomicrobiota bacterium | reverse complement strand
TTAAGTTAGTGAATGTTCCTTCTTGATAATTTTTCAATCGCGAAAGAGGATTCCCGCGCCAGTCAAAACCCACACCGAAAGGTTGCGCTATGAAAATTAAAAACAGTTTCAAAAACTTTGGTTCAGTTCTCCTCGTCGTTCTTGCCGCCAGTTGTTCACCGAAACAAACGAACACTGTGGGAACGGCGGACACGGTTACCATTCGCGGTTCGAACACTATCGGGGAGGAATTGGCCCCGCGCTTGATTGCGGAATTTAAAAAAGATCATCCCAATGTGAATTTTGATCTGGAATTCAAAGGCACCTCTTACGGACTCGGCGCGTTGATGGTGGAGCGTTGCGACGTCGCCGCCGCATCGCGCAACCTGACGACGAACGAAATGGAACTGGCCAAAGATCGCAACATCGCGTTCAACGATTACGTCATCGGTTCTTACAGTGTGGATGTGATTGTCAATGCCGGGAATCCAGTGACGAATTTTTCGTTGGAACAGGTGCGCGATGTTTTCGTCGGCGCGATCACGAATTGGAGCGCGGTCGGCGGACCGGATGCGCCTCTTCATTTATATGCTCGCGATCCCATTTCTGGAACTCATCTTGGTTTTCAGGAATTGGCGATGGAGAAAAAACCTTACGCGCCGGGCTTCAAGACGTTCACCAACTACGCGGCCATTGTTCAATCCGTCGCCAAAGATGCAAATGGAATTGGTTATTCGAGCATTGATCTGCCAAAAACGGGCGGCGTGAAAGCGATTTCAATCGGTGGCGTGGCTCCAACTGTTGAGTCGATTAACAAAGGGAAATATCCCTATGCGCGCGTGCTTCGATTGCACACCAACAAAGCACAAGAATCTCCGGCGACGCATGACTTCGTGCAATTCGTGCAATCCAAACGCGGCCAGGAAATTATCTCGCAAATGGGGTTTGCGCCCGCGCCTGCTCCTTGATTTTTGCGAAGGATCTACGCGGGAATCAGGAAGTCCCTTTTTTATTTCGCAGAATTTCGTTTCAGGGATGCGTGAGGAAATTCGCGGGCACTTGTCCAATCAAATATTCGCTCTCGATCATGACACCTCTATTTTAGAAGTTCGCTAAACTATGAGCAATTTTCCGACTTCTGAAAAACCGCCGCGCGATTCCGAAGATTCATTTTTGCGAACGTTAATCAGTTGGCCAAATGTCATCATCGTCGTCATTCTTGGGGTCGTTGCTTTCGTGGCGCTGTTTTATGCGGAAGAAAATTGGCGAGGGAAAAGAGCATGGAAACAATATCGCGAGAGCCTGGAGGCGCGGGGAGAACGGGTTGAATTGCGGGAGTTTGTTCCAGCGTCTGTTTCGTCCGAGGAAAATTTTGCGGACACCCCTTTGATTCAATCCTGGTTTCCCAGAGGCGGGCCGCTGCAGACGAACGAGTATGAAGAAGCTTTTAAATTCATTCCCGCAAAAGGCACAAATCTCCACAATGGCGGGCGACGTTACATTGATTTGGTCGCCTGGGAAATGGCTTTGAAAGCAGTTAGCTCCGGGGAAAACATTTCTCCTTCGCAAAAGTTCCAATCGGACAAACAGGATTTCCCGTCGCGCTCGGCAGCGGCTTCCGCCGTGTTGAATGCTTTGACCAATACTCAGGAAGACTACGACGAACTTCGCGAAGCCAGCCGCAAGCCGCACGCTCGCTATCCGCTCAATTACGATTTGGAAAAGCCTTGGGGAATTTTTTTGCCGCACCTCGCAGAAATAAAGACAATTTGCCAGCGCTTGGAGTTAAAAGCGTGCGCAGAACTCGCTGTCGGGCGTGGAGAAATGGCATTGGCAGACGTGCAACTCATATTACGTCTTGCCGATTCCTTGAAGGACGAACCGTTTTTAATCTGTTATCTGGTTCGAATTGCCTGTGTGCGACTGGCCATTCAGCCGGTTTGGGAAGGCTTGGCCGAACGGCAATGGGGCGACGGACAACTTCAGGAATTACAGAAATCGCTTGGTCGCTTCGATCTTGTAACGGACGCGAAATGGCCGCTGCGCGCGGAACGAGCGTGTTCTATTTTGACGATTGATTCTGTTGCAGAAAACCCGCAACTCCTCTGCGATGTTCTAGGTGTTGGTAATGGTTCGTTGGAAAGTCAGGTTATGGAATCCGTGGTGCGGTCAGTTCCCCGCGGATGGTTTCACCACGAGCAGGTGAGTTATTGCCGGCTGTTCGATCAGCAATTCGGGCAATTTCTGATGGAGACAAATAAGTTAATCCAGCCAAAGCACGTGAAAGCAGGCAGCGCTAAAATCGAAAAACATATGGATGGTGAAAATCTTTTTCCAAGCCGTGGAACGCTCGCTCGGTTGCTGTTGCCCGGTCTTGGCAAGACCGCTTTTGCATGCGCGCGAGCCCAAACGGCCCTTAATCAAGCGACCGTTGCTTGTGCGTTGGAGCGTTATCATATTGCCAAGGGCGACTTTCCTGAAAAACTGGAGATGCTCGTCCCGCAATTTGCTAACCAATTGCCAGGTGATGTCCTGACCGGCGACCCTTACAAATATCAGCGGACTGGCGAAAATTTTATTCTTTATTCTCCCGGCTGGAATGAAACGGATGAAGGCGGTGTTTCGGGAAAAGATTTATACGATGATAAGGAAGGAGATTGGGTCTGGCGCTATAACGAACGCTAAGTCACATTGCGCATCAGACATTATGAGACCGATCAAAGATTATAGTAAGGCGCGAATCGCGTGGGCGACTGCGGGTGTCACGGTAATTGTTCAAACACTCGCCATCGGGACACGCGCGTTACTGAAAATAGACCGGTCCTCCTGGTGTTCTCCATTGATCACAGGGCTGATTACGGCTCTGGTGCTCATAACGGTCGTCAATTATTACAGTAAACAAGGTCGTGATAAGGAACTGCTTCCACGCGCCAAATCGAGAACGAGGGATTGAAATGGCCCAGATGCGCGGGCAAACATCATCGCCAAAGGGATTTTAGAGACCAAAAAGAGGTTTTAAATTGGAAAAACCCCGTTGTTGACACTCCGCCAGGCCAAACCTATTCTCCGTCCCCCTAAGTTGGAGACGGCAGCTACGAAGGCTGTCAGTCAAAGCACAGAGAGGAAGTGAATACTTTTGACCGAAATTAAACTGAAAAAAGGCGAGCCAGTTGATAAGGCTCTGCGCCGGTTAAAGAAAAAAATCGATCGCGAAGGCACGATGAAAGAAGTGCGGACGCGTCGGCATTTCGAAAAACCGAGCGAACGGAAACGGCGCAAGATGAAAGTCGCGCGTTTTTCCGCGATGTTGACCGCTCGTTACGCGGATTTGTAATTTGCGAATGTTAAACCGTTGAATGGTCGAATCGGAAGCCGATTTCACCCTTCAACGGTTTAACTTTTTTGTCGGTTCACGATTCATTTTCCACAAATGTATTCATTTTCAACTTGTTGGAATTCGCACCGCCACACAGACGGGCGGGCCATGTTGCGCGAAATTCGCGACCTGGGTTTTGATTACGCGGAATTGAGCCACGGTATCCGCATCAGTTTGTTGCCGGGCATCCTTGACGCGGTGGACGCTGGCGAAATCAAAATATCCACGCTCCATAATTTTTGTCCGTTGCCGATGGGCGTCAATCAGGCGGCACCCAATGTGTATCAATTTTCCTCGGCGGACGTGCGCGAGCGCGAAAATTCCTTCCGCCATTCCATCAAAACGTTTGATACCGCCGTTCGAGTAGGGGCAAAAACGGTTGTCCTTCACCTTGGCTCAATCGAGATAAAAGATTACACCGACAAGCTGTTGGAGTTGATCAAAGATGGAAAGAAAGACAGCCCGAAATTTGAAAAACTCAGCGCGGAAGCCCACGAGAAACGCGAGGAAAAGAAAGAGCCTTTCGTGGAGCGTTCCTACGAAATGTTGCGTCGTCTCGCCGAGCAAGCTGAAACACGCGGGTTGACCTTGGGCGTGGAAAACCGTGAGGCGCTGGAAGAAATTCCCATTGACGCCGATTTCCCCTTTCTTTTTCACGACTTTCCCAGTGCTGCAGTGGGCTACTGGCACGACACTGGCCATGCCCAGATCAAAGAAAATCTTGGCATGATTGATCACGCCTCGCATCTCGAAGCCATGGCCGACAGACTTCTAGGGTTTCATATTCACGACGTCGAATTTCCAGGCCGCGACCATCGCAGTCCGGGCTCCGGCATGATTAATTTTGCCGCGTTGCAAACCTCCGTAAAACCGAAGCACAAAAAAGTTTTTGAGTTCAGCCCGTCGTTGAGCGTGGAGGCGGCGCAGCGCGGCATCACCCACATCAAAAATCTTTGGGGACCCGAGTGAGCGCCTTAAAAAAAGTCTGGAAACTTTCCTGGCAAATCGGTCTGTGCCTGCTCTTGCTCACTTGGATTTTTCATTCCATTTTTTTGAAGGAAGGACGATTGGCGGCCAAAAAAACGGGGCTGGTTTGGGAACAGCTTACGCGCATTGAACAATGGGAAATGGCATGGACAACCGGTTCGCGGGAACTTTGGAAAACCGTCATTTTGGTGCATCCCGGCGCGCTGGCGCTTTCACTGGTTCTAGTGGGAATGACGATTCTACTAGGCGTTATACGGTGGCGCCTGGTGCTGAAAGTGCAAGGCCTGGATCTTCCTTTGAGCCGCGCCACCGGCATCACCTTCGTGGCCCAATTTTTTAATTCGTTTCTGCTCGGCTCGACGGGTGGAGATTTGATCAAGGCTTATTATGCCGCCCGCGAAACGCATCACAAAAAAACCGAGGCGGTGGTGACAGTATTTGTCGATCGGTTGCTCGGTTTGTGGTCAATGCTTTTGTTTGCCGCATTGATGATGATTCCCAATTTTCGACTGCTCTTTTCTCATGAAAAACTAGGGGCTTCGGCGTTGGTGATTCTGGCTTTGCTGGCCGGTTGCACCGCTGTTTTGAGCGTCGCGTTTTGGGGAGGGATTTCGAGGCCGTTGCCTAACGCGCGGAACTGGCTGCGAAAATTGCCCAAAGGCGAATTGCTCGAGCGCTCGCTTGATTCCTGTCGTCAATTCGGACGACACCGGCTGTTCATGCTGAAAACCATTGCCCTTTCCATGGCGCTGAACGCGGTTTGCGTTGTACAAGTCATCACGCTCGCTCACGGCCTGAATTTAAACATCCCTCCCACCGCGCTTTTTGTCATCGTGCCCATCATTGTTTGCATCTCCGCCATGCCTATCACGCCCAGCGGATTGGGCGTGCGGGAAAATCTTTTCGTGCTGATGCTGGCTGCGCCGGAAATCAATATCCCAGAGAAATCCGCCCTCGCATTGTCGCTCTTAACCTACGGCGGAAGTTTATTTTGGAGCTTGGTGGGTGGCGTCGTTTACCTTGGCCTCAAGAAAAAAGAACATCTGGAAGAAGTCACTGCGGCCAATGTTGCGACTGAAAATGCCTGATTTCGCGCCCATTTTAAATGAACAAAATTCTTTTGATCGATGACGAAACCGACGTGCAATATTCGTTCCGGCGAATTTTTGACGGCGGCGATGTGCAATTGACCACGGCTGGCAGCGGCGAAGAAGGGTTGAAACTTATTCCAAAATTAAAGCCCGACCTCGTCATCATGGACGTTCGCATGGGAGGAATCACCGGCCTCGAAACGCTTCGCCGTTTGCGCGAAATCGATTCCAAACAACTCGTCATCATGATGACCGCCTTTGGCACGACGCAGACCGCCATTGAGGCCATGAAACTTGGCGCTTACGATTATTTGCTCAAGCCCTTCGATGTTCCCAAGCTAAAACAACTCGTGGCGGGCGCTCTAAAAACGGCGCGCGACATGAAGCAAGTGGTTTCCTACCAACCGCTCCTTGATTCTGAAGATTACGAACTGGGCATCATTGGCCACAGCGAGTTGATGCAAAACGTCTTCAAACTGATCGGGCAACTTGCGGCCAGCGATGCCACTGCGCTTATTACTGGCGAAAGCGGCACCGGAAAAGAATTGGTTGCCCGGGCCATCTATCATCACAGCAAACGAAGCGAACAAACTTTTGTAGCGATCAACTGCGCTGCCATCCCGGAAAATCTCTTGGAAAGTGAATTGTTCGGGCACGAAAGGGGATCCTTCACCGGCGCGGCCAGCCAGCGAATCGGCAAATTCGAGCAATGCGATCGCGGCACCATTTTCCTGGATGAAATTGGCGATATGACTCTGGCCACGCAGACAAAAATGCTGCGCGTGTTGCAATCGGGAACTTTCGAGCGCGTCGGTGGCAATCAACTTGTCAAAGTCAATGTTCGCGTCATTGCCGCCACCAACAAACCGTTGGAAGACGCCGTTGCTGCCAAGCAGTTTCGCGAAGATCTTTTTTACCGCCTCAACGTCGTCCGGCTTCATTTGCCTCCTTTGCGCGAGAGGCGGGAAGACATCCCGTTATTGGCCAACTATTTTTTGAAGAAATTGGCCGTGACTCAAAATACCCGTGTGAAATCCATTGCCGCCGATGCGTTGGCTGCTCTGGAACGCCATGATTGGCCGGGAAATGTGCGCGAACTGGAAAACAGTTTGCAACGCGCTGTCGTCGTGGCCAAAGGCGAAACCATCGTTGCCGGGGATTTGCCTGCCGAAATTTTTAGCCCGCGAAATATTTTGCCCGGCGAAAACCAGTTGTCGGCTAAAGCTGCGGGGCCGGGCCAAACCAATCTTGTGGCTTTGGCGCGGCAATTATTCGATTGGGCGCGTCGAGATGCCAAGCTCAAGCTCATTCCGGCCATTGAACGCGAACTGATTGTGCAAGCGTTGATTGAGACTAATGGGAACCAGGTCCATGCCGCCAAATTACTGGGGATAACCCGGGCGACGCTGCGGAAGCGAATTGATAAATTTAATATTCAGCGGCAAATGGCAATAAAATAAAATAGCCGGAGATGTTTCCACCTCCGGCTACCAACCCCCACCTATGAGTAGCATCGCTACCCAAATTTGTTCATGCATCCCTGATGCGTGGACTTAAAATCCAGCCGGTTCTTTAGAACCGTCTTCCTTGGGCTTGGACCAATCTTTCGGTTTGCCGCTATCCCAGGCTGACCATTCTTTTTCCGGCGTTTCGACGAATTTCTTTTGCAGAAATTCCCGTGCTTCCGGAGCATGTTGGAAATCGTCCGCTTTGATAATTGTCGGCGTTACGAAGATGACCAAGTCCCGTTTATCCCGCGATTTTTCATCCTTGCGGAACAAGAGGCCAATGCCTGGCAAATCGCCGAGAATCGGCACCTTGGTGTGGGTCTTGGAAGAATTATCCTGACGCAATCCGCCCAAAACCAAAGTGTATCCACTGGGGATCATGGCCTGCGTTTGCAATTTGCGCCGCGAGAAAATTGGAGCCGAACTGACCTTATCGCTCAGAATTGTCGTTTCCGGTCTAGCTTCGCGATCGGAGATTTCTGGCTTCAAATCAAGAAAGACGTTGGACGAGCCGTAAATGCGCGGCGTGACAAAGAGTTTTATGCCCACCTCGTTCAACACAGATCCATTCGGCCCGGGAAGATTATACTCGGGACGGACGGTGTTTGCCTGCACGGAGCCGCCGGTATTGGCGCCCTGTTGTTCGATGAAGACTGGAATGTTACGCACCACGGATAATTCCGTTTGCACATTTTCCAATGTGACAGCGCGAGGGGTGGCGATGGATTCTGCATCAGCGTCGTTGTTCAAGAAAGAGAGAACCACGCTGGCTCCCTGTGCATTGAGGAAACCCACTGGGCCGAAACCAGCGGCGGTCGAGGCGATGATTCCAGGCGCTCCCGGTCCTCCAGAGGGGACAATTCCAGTCAGATCCTGACCTTTGTCAAAAGAGCGTTGCGGCGCCACCGGGTGGGCACTCGTATTGCCGAAGGTGACGCGTTGAGCGGCGAGAGTATCGGTCCAATCTATCCCTTTGCTGGTGCGCGGGTTCTTGTTGATTTCCAGGAAGCGAGCTTCGATCAGAATTTGTTTCGTGATCGTGTCAAGACGGTGAATGAGGTCTTGCACCGCGTCGAGTTCCCGCTCGGTCGCGGAGATAACCAATTGGCTGGTGCGAACGTCTGCCACCACGCGGCTGCGGGCCGAAATCGTGTTGGTGACAATGGACGCCATGTTCGTCGGGCTGCTGTAATCCAATTGAAAAACGCGAGTGACCAGTGGCTCAAGGGCGGCGGCGTCCTTGACGGTGATACGCGCAATTTTTGTTTTAGGATCTTTAATCATTTGCAGGTTGTAATTTTCGAGCAACGCCAGCAACGCTTCCAACGCCGTTACGTTTTCCCAACGGAAAGAGACGGCGGGTTGGGCCGGAACTTTTCCGGTGGCATCGGGGGGCGGATTGAGGACACGCGGATCAAATTGAAAATTAATTCCAGCCTGGCGCGCGAGAGTTTTGATGGCATCCGCGAGGGGAGCGTCATCAATTTGTACCAGTGGCACGATTTCGTCCGAAGCGTTGGTGTCCGCCAGCGATTGCGGCGCAAGCACCACGGGATCGTTGATGGGAGTGAACACGGCGGCTGTATTGTTGGATTCCGCAGTTGTGGTAGTGACCTCTGCGGTTGTGTTGGTAACCTCCGCAGTTGTGTTGATGACCTCTGCGGTTGGAGTCGCGACGGGTTCATTCGTGACGACTGGTGTTTGCGCTAAACTCATCGAGGCGCTGGCGGCGAGCGTCAGCACGGTGAGGAGCATTGTTTGTTTGGTTTTCATAGTTTTACTGTTTTTTTTTTGCCGCTATTTAAAATCTTTCCGCAACCGCAATTCTTTTTTCTCCGATTCGCCTTCCACGGAAACCACCGCTGAATCCGTCTTGATTTCCCAGCACCGCACTTTGACCTGGCCGCCGGGCACGCGAACGAGCGCCGTCTCGCCCTCGGTGATCGGCTGATTGTTGATTAACGCCAACCGGTTGTTCGCGGGGCCGGAAATCCCTTTTAAAGCCAGTTGAATGATGGGGGCCAAAATAGGTGCTGGACTCGTTGACGTTCTCCCGGCGCGCCGCGTTGATTTGGGGAAGAAGGGATCTTTCCCGGTTTTTGCGTCGTCGTTGAAAACGGATTTGTTCAACAATTCCGCCGCGGCGGCGTTGGTGCTCACCGAACCGCTGGCCGAGGTGGAAAGAAACAAGATCGCGCCCGCTCCAAAAATCACGCTTAGTTTTTTTAACATTTTTTTCATTGGTCCTTTCTTATTGGCCCGCTGGTTTGATCAAGGCCACGATTTCAAATTTAAAGTTGAGTTTTTCGATGTCTTCAGCGCCGCTTTTGGTCGAGGGAACAAGTTCGAGATTCTGCACCCGGACGTAAGGGAAATTATTTTCAAACTCGGCCAAAAACTTTCCGAAATCCGGGAAATAACCGGTCCCCTTTACCGGAAAAATCGCCGCTTTGTAGGGAAAATTCGGCAACAACCCGACGTCGCTGATTATTTCCCGTTGGTAATCAAGAAAAGTGACCCGTTTGGCGCCCTCGAATTGATTGATCACGTTGATCACCCAGGAATAAATATCGCCCGAGGCCATCCCGCTCTCGATGGTTTCCAGAGTTTTGGTTTCCGCCTCCAGGGTGGCCTCCACCTCGGCGGACATTTTCAAAAGCTTTTCGCCTTTGGCCACTTTGTCTTTCATTTCGGCCGTCTTTTTTTGAACAGAGGCGAGGGTCGTTTCCTGACTTTTAATCACGACATACCAGAGCGCGGCGATGACTGCCGCCATGCCGAGAAAGATCAGCACAATCTGCTGTTTTTTTGTTTTTGAAGTTTTATTCATCGCGGCGGATCTCCGGGTATTGCATTTCCAGACTGAAAGTCACAAAAGGCTTGGTTGGCTCATTCTGATCGAGCGTCGGCTTGGACAAACTGGTCAAACGCAACGCATCGGTTTTGGTCAACTTGGGTTGAAACGAGGGAGATTTAGCAATCGCTTCCTTAAATTTGTTGTAGTTCTGCTCCGCCGGATTCCAATCGCGCGCTTCGAGTGCAAAAGTGACTTTTTCAACAGAGGCGGCGGGTTTTGCGAGGCCTGCTTTTCCCGTGCTGGATTTTGCGAGCACCGGCTCGATTGCGGCAAAGGTTTGTTCGGTTTTCAGGCGAAAGGTCTGGACTTGTTCAACAGTGGTTTGTTGAAGGGCGTTCAGCAATGAGCCGAGTAAAAAGCGATTGGTGGAAAGGCGGTGCAAAGACTCCAGTTTGCGTTCGATCGCAGCGGATTTTTTTAAGTCGGCCGTCACTTCCGCGTGGCCTTTTTCAATACTTCTCCAGTGGGCTTCTTGCTTTTTAAGTTCTGAATTAGCACGCAAAATTCGCGCTTGAATCGTCAGGCACCAAAGAAGCGCCAGCACAATCAGCGAAACCGCGATTATAGCCGAGCGCTTGGCTGGATCGCGCCGCCGCAGATCCTCTGCCGCCTGGGCTTCGGCTAATAAATTAATGCGAATGGGCATATTAAATTAAACTTGCGGCCGCGCCTAAAGCGACGGCCAGTTGCGGGGCAATTTGTTCCAATTCCCCGATTTGTTGAGGTGGCAGGGCAAGATTCAGAAACGATGCAGGATTCCAGTTGGTGCAGGGAACCATCATCTCGGTCTGCAAGGCTTGAATAATAAATTCCGAACGCGCCCCGCCGCCGGACACAAAAACCTGGCTGATCGTTCGTTCTTCCTGGTGTTCAAAGAAATCCATCGAAGCGCGCAGCTCGCGGCCCAGCGGCGAAAGGAGAGGAGTGAGCGTGCTTTCCACTTCGGCCGGCATCCCCACTTTGATTCCTTCCGCTTCCGCATAACTAATCCCGAGTGCTTCAGAAAGCCCCGAGGTGAGTTTGTCACCACCGATCGTTACCACCCGGTTCAAAATCAATTCTCCTTCCGACAAAATATTGATGGTGGTGGTTTTAAAACCTACATCGACCAAAGCAACTACCTCGCGCGCAAAACTTTCTGGCCGCGCGCGCTCAAAGGCATTGACCGGTCCAATCCCGCTGAGCGTGATCTGATCGGGAATCAACCCCGCACTCCGCACTGCTTTTTGCAGATCATTGACAAGCTGGTTGCGCGCGCCGCCCACCCATACTTTGTGCTTGGCGGAACCTTTGGCCGGTTCGGGCTTTGACGCATTGATGCGGACGGGCAAAATGAAGCAATCAAAAACGTGATCCGTTAATTCCTGTTGAAGATACGTTTTCGTGTTGAACTTGAGCATTAAACGCATCTCGGAAACGGGAATGGGCGGCAGTTCCGTGTTCCGTAAAATCGTGTCGGAAATGCCCGCCACCAGTGTCACAAATTTTGTTTTGGCTTCCAGACTCTGCGTAACGGAGCGCAGATGCTCGCCCAGCAGGTCTGGGGAAGGAGTCTTGTCGTAAATGGGGGCATCTTGAATTGCGTAGCGGACGAGATCAAATCCATCGCCATTCCGTTGAAGGAAAACGGCCTTGGTTGTCCTGCTTCCCAAATCAACCGCAACAATCTGGTCGCGCTTGTCGGAAGGTCGGCCCACACGAGGCAAACTCAACCCTGAAATTTTTTGCGTTATACTCACCGGCTTATCGCCATAGCAAGTCAAAGGCCGACTTCTCAGTTCTGCGAATCGCACCCCGAAAAAGCGCGAACTTTCCCGTTGATTGAGAGTGAACAGGGGTATTTTTTTAATATAACGGCTTGGCGGGTGAAGTTTGCCAAAAGCGGGATTTAACGAGTGGCTCTAAAGGATTGTCCCATGTTTTGCCAGCCCGGGTCACAAAAACATGCAGTGCGGCATAACCCCTGCGACTGCGCGCAAATGGTGGATTTTGTCGCGCTGCCATGAAACAAGCCGCGTCCACCGGCTGTGAATCCAAGGAAATAGGCTCTCACGCGCCGCAGTAAACGTCACAGCGCGGGCTTTTTCTACACGCTCTCTGGCTGTTCTTCAGCATCAGGCGCAGGCGATTCTTCTGTCTTCTCTTCTGGCTCAAGTTTTTCCTCCAGCTTCATCGCGCCCACAAAGAGGCCGGTAAATAATCCTCCGCTTAAAAGGGTGTTTCGGAAAAATTCCCATGTATGTGGAAATCCTGGCAGCCCCACCGTCAACGCCTGAAACCAACCCGCCAGATTCTTTGGATACGCCGAGAGTTGGAGCCAGGCCGCTGTATTTGTTACGAAATAAAACAGAATTGCGCCTAAAACTCCGCCGCTCAGGAGTCTTGCCCAGGATGCCGACACGTCGCGGGTCGTGCGCGATTTTTTTTCCGAAAATTTCGTTCCCAGCCAGACAATCAGCGCAAAGGCCAGATAATTTGCCACCATCGAGCTATCCAGCGCGTGGACATGATAAAAAAATACATTAATGCAAACATCCGTCGCCAAAAGCGCGCTCAAGGGCAACCACCAAGCCAGTTTTTTGGGCAAATAAACACCAGCGCAAAAAGCAATCGCGTAGGCCGCGCTAAAATTGTTCGGCATTAATCCCGGCCATCGGCTCAACGCGAAAACCCCCAGCAGAACCACCGCTAAAATCAGTTTGGCTTTCACTCTCCAAAGCATACGCACCGCTTCGCTGATGACAAGCGCGGCGACTGCATCGGCCAATTTTTCTCTGTGCCCCTGCGTATCTCTGGCCGATGATATTCGCGGACTGATGGAAAAATTATTCGAAGTTGTTTACGAAGATCCCGAACTGCTCGTGATCAATAAACCGGCAGGTTTGGTGTGCCATCCCACCAAAGGCGACGCGCTTTCCAGCTTGATCAGCCGCGTTCGTTTGCACTGTGGAAACAATGCCTCCGCGCACCTCATCAATCGGCTTGATCGCGAAACCAGCGGCGTGGTTCTGGTCGCCAAAAATCCTGAGGCCGCGGGCGAACTTGGAAAAATTTGGGAAAGCCGCGCTGTGAACAAGGAATATCTGGCCATCGTGCATGGTCATTTGCGCGAAACATCCGGCGTAATTGACGCGCCGCTTGGCAAAGATTTGCAAAGCCGCGTGGCGATCAAAGATTGCGTTCGCCCCGATGGCGCGGTGGCTCAGACCCATTTTGAAATGCTGCGGAGTTTTTCGCGCGACGGCCAGAATTTCTCCTTGCTTCGCGTCACCCCGCGCACGGGCCGAAAACATCAGATCCGCATTCACCTCGCTCACATTGGTCATGCCATCGTTGGCGATAAAATTTATGGTGCGAACGAGGATGCGTATCTGGCGCTGGTCGAAAATCGTTTGAACGAAACCCACCAGCGTGAATTGATCCTGGTGAATCACGCCTTGCACGCCGAGAGGCTTGGTTTTCGCTGGCGACACCGCGATTGGTCGTTTTCTGCCAGGCCAGAACCATCTTTTTCAGAATTTGCCGCAATCTCGTCGGATAATTGAATGTGGCGAACGCTTGGACGTTGCAAAGCGAAGTGGCTCCACTCATTTTGTCTCGCAAACTGGATGTCTGCCCTCTCATAACCCACCAATTTCCATTAGAAAACGCTGCCCAGGCCATCGCCTTAGCTGCAAATCCTTCCCCGTTATTCCCCAAAAATAATTGGGCGATAAATGGTAGAGATTCGTCACGCTACGACGAAA
The DNA here is from genome assembly GCA_039925885.1 of Verrucomicrobiota bacterium. Classification (GTDB taxonomy): domain Bacteria; phylum Verrucomicrobiota; class Verrucomicrobiia; order Limisphaerales; family CANJXF01; genus CANJXF01. The sequence continues at coordinate 1,835 of JBDSYB010000185.1, read as the reverse complement.
AAGCCGCGTTAATCCGCTGTCCCGAAACTAGAAATCGCCTTTATTTCATTTTAGAAAACTGTTTGCAAAAGAGGAATAAACTTCCACCCCTCCCGCGCTCAAAAAAGCCAGTTCTCAGAGCTAAAAAATAAATTAAAATAAAACTTTACGCGTATGGTTACATAGTGCATTGTAACCAGTAATCAGTAAGGTAAATGAACAACAGAAAGAAAATTGTAAAAAAAGTATTGACTCAAAATTGGAATTCTGTAAACCTTGCGACACACACGGAAACACTAACGGAAAACAAAATAAAAAAATGAGAACAAAAACACTACTCTTAACGGCTGTCCTCGGTATCGCTGCTGCAGCGACTTCCATGGCAGATGTCTTCTCGGTCAACGTGGTTGGTTATGTGAATGTAAACCTGACTAACGGTTTTAATCTTCTGGGGAATCCCTTGGTAAGTTCAAACAATAATGCTATCGGACAGGTGCTTCCGACGGTCCCTGAGGGGTCAGTTGTTTACACGCTCAAAACTAATGGCCAATTCAATACCGATCTTTATGCATCAGGTGCTTGGTACGATAGTGTTACTGAAGTGCCTTCGACTACCACGCTTCCTCCCGGCAAAGGTTTCTTTGTTTTCAGTCCTTCTGCCACCACTGTTACCTTTGTGGGAGAAGTTAAACAGGGTACCAATACCGTATCACTTAACTCAGGGTTCTCCTTGGTTTCGTCTGTGGCCCCTCAGTCTTACGAGTTGATTGGAACCAATTTCCCTACATCAGCTGCCTTCACGCACTATAAGTTGGTCGGAAGCACCTATCAGGTTAGTAACTTTGATCCTACAATTGGTTGGTATGATTCCACAACTGAAGCTCCTCGTCAGGTTTTGACAGCTCCAGCTAACGGTTTCTTCATCTTCAACAATGGCGGAACTCAACCTTGGACTCGCTCGTTCACGGTTAATTAAAAGTAGGTCTGTTTCCAGTCGTACAGCAAACAAACATAATAAACAAAAAAAATAAATGAAAATTAAAGCAATACTAATCGCCCTCACGCTCTCAGCGGTGTCGGTATTTGGTCAAGGGTTGGTTACCTTTCAAAACAGTTCAATATCGACGCCCATTAGACTTCCGGGTGGAGCATTGATCCCCGCAGGCGGTCAGGCTTATTCGTTCTACTTCGTTTATGGCCCGACCTTGGCAAACACAAGTTCTACCTACTTCAACAGCGACACTGCTGCCGGTAGAATTACAACTGTGGGAACGGCCGACATCAGTATTCCTAATGCACCCGGCTCGGTACCGACTACGTTCCAATTGTATGCGTATTCCACCGCTGCTGGTTCTTATGCGAACGCCACAACAACGAGTGGAGCGTATTATTATCAGTCCGGTATTATTACGCAGACACCCTCCTCTTCGCCTAGCCCAGGGACCCCCCTGTTTGGTGTGACGCCTGGAAGTTCCTTCCAAGGTTTCACGTTTAATCAAACTTCGACCATTCCCGAGCCGTCCACGATTGCTCTTGGAATTCTCGGTGCTGGCTCGTTGCTCATGCTCCGCCGCAAGAAATAAGGTTTATTCTCTCTCACAAGCCGCCCTTCGGGGCGGCTTTTTTTTTCAATATCGGCAACCAATATCGCCTTCCCGTAGCGGCAGGCATCCTGCCTGCCGTAGAGCCGGTGCGTCCCGCCCGGCGGAAAAAACGCATAATCCACCCAATCACTTCACTTTCCTCCGAGGCGTTCGCAAAAAAACCCCCTCAAAAAACACCCCATTTACATTCCGGGCGGCGAGACGCCTGACGCTACCGTCGTAGCGTCAGGCATCCTGCCTGCCGTAGAGCCG
>JBDSYB010000184.1:0-10031 GCA_039925885.1 Verrucomicrobiota bacterium | reverse complement strand
GAACGACGAATGAATGAAATCGCTACGGAACTCGGCGCATTTCGATCCGAGCAATTCTGCAATGAAGCGAACGCCAAGGCGCACGAGAAATTTACCGGCCCTGAAATCTGGGAACAAACCAATGGGATGGTGGATGTCTTTCTTCATTTCGTCGGAACATCCGGTTCGTTTGCAGGAGTGACTCGTTTTCTGAAAACAAAAAATCCGAAGTTGCGGGCCTACGTGGTGGAACCACACGGCGCGGCGGCGCTCGCGGGAGAAAAAGTGAGTTGTGGCAATCATCGTATTCAAGGCGGAGGATATTCCCGTCGGGATTTGGCACTGCTGGATCGCGCACAGGTGGATGGATTTTTAAAAGTCACCGACGAGCAGGCAATTGCCGGAGCCAGACTTCTCGCTGCCGAAGAAGGAATTTTCGCAGGATTTTCCTCGGGCGCGCACGTGGCCGCTGCGATTGGTTTGCTGCAAGAGCGCGAGGCCGGAACCAACATAGTTTTTTTGGCGTGCGACAGTGGGTTGAAATATTGCAGCACGGAATTATTTACCTGACAGAAGCGGGTCATTGTCAGTTTTGGCAAATAATGTGTCGGTTTTGCTATGTCATCTTCGTGGGCTTAAGGATAATTTTTTTTATCAACTAATCAATATGAACACACCACGCCGAGCCTTTACCTTGATCGAACTTTTAGTGGTCATTGCGATCATCGCCATCCTCGCAGGCCTGTTGTTGCCGGCGCTGGCCAAGGCGAAAGAAAAAGCGAACAAGGCAAAATGTTTTAGCAACATGCGGCAAATATCATTGGCCTTGAACATGTATGAGCAGGATAACGCCAGCAAACTGCCGCCACGGTCGGCCGCAGCTTATTATTTCAACGAACCGACTACCCCCAATAATAGCTTGAAAGTCCTGGTGCCTTATTGCGGTTCGAAAATTTTTGCCTGTCCCACTGCGGTCAAGCACACGGACCTTAACTTGAAGCCGTCGATTTTGAGCGATTCAAGCTACTGCGCAAACGCCGTGGTTTTAGGAAGGTCTTCGACCGCGATTTCAAAACCGTCGAATATTATTTTTCTCCAAGAGATGTGGGCCCGGATGAACGCAGTGTTCCAACAGGCAGAAATAGCAACCGCCAACGTCAATGCGAATACCTTCTCTGAATGGCATATGTATGCCGAGTCTGGTGCTTTCAATTCTTGGAAATTGAAGGAAGAGAGCCTCTCGAATGTGCATCAGAAAGGCGGCAACCTCATTTTTGTGGATGGGCATGTCGAATTCAAAAAATATGAAAGAATCCGTAGCGAGGATTTCGGATTGGTGCTCGATTTGACCACCAGGATGGGCGACGGCTGGGCGCCCTCCGAAAGTCAGTCACGACAAATCTATTTCGGTATTTTCTGATCCGACAAAATCACTTCCAAATTTATCTATAAATAATTAGTTGGTCGCTCTTTGCGTTTTTTCAAATTACATGATGAAAATTTCCTATTCAGCCAAACACCTCGAAGGATTGCTTCCTCCATTGATGTTGCCTTTGAACGACTCTGCGGAAATAGATTTCGAGAGTTTGCGCCGGGAGATTGATTATCTCGCCGCTGGCAAAGTAAATGGAATCTGGCTCAACGGTTCGACCGGCGATTTTCACGCGCTATCCGATGTGGAATGTGCTGAAGTGGTGAAGGTTTCCGTAAATCACGTCGCCGGGCGATTTCCTGTGGTGGCGCAAGTCGGCGATGCTTCCACGAGAGGAACCATTCTCAAAGCCGAACAAGCTCTCGCTGCCGGGGCTGATTTTCTGGCAGTGGTGGTGCCGTTCTATCTGGATTATTCGCAGGCCGAATTGAAGGCGCATTTTCGAGCGGTCTCCAAAGCAGCAGGGCGTCCGGTCATTCTCTACAACGTCCCGCAGCTCACAAAAACTTCGGCCAGCACGGAAACAGTTCTCGAACTGGCCCGTGAAGGTGTGCTCATCGGCATCAAAGAAAGCTCTGGCAACCTGGATCAATTCCGACAGTTGATCGCAAGAGTCCGAGAGGAAGGGTTGGATCTCCGTTGTTTGAACGGTTCCAGCGTGTTAGCCGATCTGAGTTTGTTCGTGGGCGGGCATGGCCTCGTGTGCAGTGTGGCCAATCTTGCGCCGCATACCTGTAAACAAATTTGCGATCTGGCTGCGAACCAGAATTGGTCGGCCGTCAATGGCGTTGCCGCCAAACTCGGGCAATTGCTCGAAGCGATGAAACTGCCGAACCGTCCCGGTTTTCCTCCGACCATCGCCGTCTATAAATGGATTTTCCGCGAGATCGGAATTTTCACTTCTGACACGGTGTTTGCTCCGTTGCAACCGCTGAGTGGGGCGGAAATTTCTTTCCTGAAAAAATCGGCCTTGCCCGTCGTGGCGGAACTTTGCAAAGACCTTTTGCTCGCCTACCGGCAAAAAACAAACGGCAGTTTGTCGAAGGCAAAAGTGGCATCCCGCCAATTGCAAAGAGCGTAGCTTGGAAGTCATTTCAGTTATTGCCCGGAAAATTTCGTTGAAGAATTCTTATGAAAAAACAAATTGTCATGGCTGTTTTCGCGTTGCTCGGCCATTTGACCGTTGCTCAAAGCGCTGAGAAAACGGCTCACACAAACTCGCTCGGCATGAGTTTGCTGAGAATTCCCGCCGGCTCTTTTCTCATGGGCAATGAAGCGCCCACGCCGGGACTCGGCGGACCGGGCCACCTCCCCAATGGCGATTGGGATGAACGTCCGGTTCACAAAGTAACTATCTCCAAAGATTTTTTAATGTCGGAAACCGAAGTCACCGACGAGCAGTTCCGTCAATTTCGACCGGAGTTCAAAACGCTGGAAAAAATTGCGCCTTACGCGGGTGGGATGAGTTGGGATGACGCGGTCGCTTTCTGCCAATGGCTTAGTCAAAAAGAAGGGAAAAATTATCGTCTGCCAACCGAAGCAGAATGGGAATATGCCTGCCGCGCTGGAACGACGACTCATTTTGCATCCGGCGATAACGCGCCCAAAGCGGAGTGGGCGAATCAGTGGGGTTTGCGCAGCATGCACACCGGCGCGCTGGAATGGTGTTTGGATTGGCACGGAGTTTATTCGTGGGAGGAACAAACCGACCCCGTTGGACCTGAAACTGGAATCGCCCGCATCATTCGCGGCGGCGGGATGACTCCACGGCGTAAACCCGGCACAGCGGATTTCGATCCGTTCATTCAAAACTTTTACACGCGCTCCGCAAATCGCAATGGCTGCGTTCCAGATTACAGCGGAGAAATGCCTATCGGGTTTCGCGTCGTTGAAGCGGCAACGCCGAAAACTCCACCTACAAAAAGTCCCGCGCCCTTCGTCACTCAAGCCGTAAAACAAAATACGAACTCAGCGAAACTCGGCGCGAATCTAAAACAGCCTTTTTTCAAACGTCGAAATATTCTCCCCATCCCGCTCGAAAACGTGACCAAAGAAGCGACTCTCGCAGCGGGTTTGCATCCGTCTTTTCTACCGCACAATCACAGTCCCGCAGTGGAAGTTTGTCCCAACGGCGATGTGTTCGCGGTCTATTACACTTCCGACGACGAATACACCGGCGATGTCGCGCTCATTGCGACCCGGCTCCGTTTCGGCGCGGACGAATGGGACATGCCGGATTACCTTTTTGATTTGCCCGACATGAACGATGCCTCGCCGATGCTCTGGACGGACAAGGGACAATTGAATTTATTTTGGGGCGGCCCGGGAACAACTCCCGACGTTGTCTTGCGTTGGACTTCATCGAAAGACAATGGCGCGACGTGGAGCAAAGTTCGTTTCGTCAAACCGGCGACGGGCAAAATTGATTTTCGCGCGCAACCAATCACCAGTGGTTTTCGTGATGAGAAAGGCGCGATGTATGTCGCCGCCGACGGTGCGGATGATGATTCCATGATGTGGGTCAGTCATGACGAAGGTAAAACCTGGGGCGACGCGGGCGGTCGCACGGCGGGACGTCACACCACGTTTGTCCCGTTAAAAGAGGGACGCATTCTTGGGCTGGGCGGAAAGAACACCGGCATTGAAGGCTTCATGCCGCAAGTCATCTCTGGCGACGGCGGAAAAACTTGGGGCACACCCACCAAAACTCCATTCCCGACTGTGGGCGGCAATCAGCGTCCGTGCATCATTCGTCTGGCGAGTGGACGATTGCTGGTCGCAAGCGATTATCAAGACATCAAAGGTGTTCAACCCAAAGGTTTCGCAAAGCACGGTTCGTATGTCGCGATTTCGGAAGACGAAGGCGCAACGTGGAAATTCAAAAGCATTTCGCAAGCATTGCCGCACGAATCAAGAACTCCGGGAATTACGGCTCACGGTGCATCGAGCCACTCCGATGGCACGCTCGGTTATTGCGTCATGCGCCAGGCGCCGAACGGCAACATTCACCTCATCACGAGCATGAACCATCCGTGCTTGCACTTTGAATTTAACGAAGCGTGGATTTCACAAGCAGGAGAAACGGCTGCCTCAAAAGCAAATGGCAAAGCCGAAACAAAAACGGAACAGGAAAATTATCCCAACGGAAAAACGCGCATCAGTTCGAGCGCAAAAAATTTCGCGGATGGAACTTTCTTGTTGGACGGAAAGCAAACCGCGTTTTATGCGACAGGCCAGAAGCAACATGAGGTGACTTATCGCGATGGCAAAAAAACGGGTGAAGAAAGTTACTGGACGGATGACGGCAAACTCGCCTGGCAATGGCAGCATCGCGATGACGGCACGAATGTTTGGACGCAGTGGCACTCGAATAATAAAAAGAAATCTGAATCTTCCTGGGTCAACAGCCGCTGCGTGGGCATGGCGACGCTTTGGAATCCCGAAGGTAAAGTCGTTTCCGAAAACTTATTTCGCGATGGAAATTTTGCCCATGTGTTGTCGTGGCTGGTGCAAAAAAATCTGCGCGTCGGTGATAAAATGTTCACCGACCGGAAATTCACTTTCACAAGCATTCCAAAAAATTTGATGGGCGAAGAGTGGATCCAAACTGCGAACGATAGTAGCGACGTCAAAAATGATCCACTGGCCACCTTTCGTGTCGCGAAGGAAGCAGATGTTTTCGTGGCGCATGACGACCGCGCAAAACTTCCCGTGTGGCTGGCCGACTGGAAAAAGACCGAAGATAAAATCACAGGCACAAGTCCCCTCCCAACTACGGCGACAATTTATACGAAACGGTTTAAGCCAACCGACACCATCACGCTCGGCTGGAATGGGCAATTGGGTGGAGCCAATCAATATCTCGTCATCGTCAAATCGGTCGAACCGGCCAACGGGACAATTTTGACCCGCGATTTGAAAGCAATTGCTGATTAAATTTCCACGTTATGGGAATTATTGATTCGGCCATCGTGATTCTCTACTTCGCCGTCATCTTCGGCATGGGGTTTTATTTTTCGCGTAATCAAAAAACGACGGACGATTATTTTTTGGCCGGACGAAATGTTCCAGGATGGGTCATCGGTTTTGCAATTATTGGAACGATGATCAGCAGCACCACCTTCATCGGTCATCCCGGCAATGTCTTCGCGCGGAACATGTGGAATCTTCCATCGTTTTTTCTACTGCCGATTGTCATGGTGTTTATTTCGCGATACGTCGTTGCCTTTTATCGGCGCACGATACGGATGAGCATTTACGATTATTTGGAAAGGCGATTCAATTACGGCGCGCGCGCTTATGGGGCTGCGGCATTTATCATCAGCAGAATTGTGGACATGAGCGCGACGCTTTATTTTCTGGCGATCCCCGTTTCCTTTCTCACGGGCTATTCCATCTGGTGGGTTATTTTATTTGTCGGAGTCATTACGCTGATCGTGACCTTGATTGGCGGGATCGCGGCGGTGGTCTATTCCGATATAATTCAAGGAGTGCTTCTCATCGCGGGCGGTCTGATTTGTTTGGGTATCGCTCTTTTCAAACCAGCCGCTGGACCAATGGAAGTTTTGAAAGTGGCATGGGCGGGAGGAAAGTTTAGCCTGGGAGATTTGAAATTCAGTTGGGTCCATGAAAATATTTGGTTCTTTCTCATCGGCGGCGGACTTTGGGCGGTGCAACGTTACGCATTGGATCAACACATCGTCCAAAAATATCTTCTGGCCAAAACGGATCGTGCGGCGAAGCGCAGCGCATTTTTTGGAGCCATCGCCTGTCTGCCCATCTGGTTTTTATTTATTTTTTTCGGCGCTTGTCTCTGGGCTTTTTATCAACTGGATGGCGCTGCTTTACCGGCGAACGTGGCGGCGGTGAAGGACAACATCGTTCCTTATTTCATAAAAACCCAACTCCCGATTGGTTTGATCGGCTTGGTGGTGGCCGCGCTCATCGCGGCGGCGATGTCGAGCCTGGACTCCGATTTGAACAGCATGGCCGCCGTCGTGGTGGATGATTTTTATGCCCGCATTACACCCAATTCCCCCGACGGCGCGCGATTGTGGGTCGGGCGAACGACCGTTTTTATTCTGGGGATTTTTTCAATTGCCTTATCGCAACTCTGGATTGGAATCGGTTCGGCGCTCGAATTCGCGGTGCAACTTTTCTCCATCGCCTCCGCCGGAATGCTCGGGTTGTTCGCGTTGGGCGCGCTCACCAAAAAGGCCACCGCCAAAGGCGCGATCGCGGGAATTATTGCCTGCGTTTTATTCACGGCCTGGGCGACTCTTACCTCGGTAAAACTGCCGGCCATCAATCGCGTTCTTTTAGATTTAGGCGACTACAATTATAAATTGCATCCTTTTCTCATCGGCATTTTCAATCACGTTGTGCTATTTGTCGTCGGGTATGGGGTGAGCACGATAACTCGAAAAGACAATTTCCAAGCGGTGACTCGCGAGTCCGGTCGCGGTGTCGAAGGAAAAGAAATTAATGAGCAAATTATCTAAGAGGCTGCCGGAAAAGTCATCGAGCAGTGCTAGTAGTGCAGGTTTCCAGCCTGTCACGGCAAGGCCGCTTGCCCGAGTTTCAAGTTCACGGGCTGGAAGCTCGCAAGGCAGGCAGGAGACCTGCCCCACTATTCCAAAAGTTTCTAAATCATTGGATAAACTCACCTTCATCGATCCGTCGCCCATTGCACGACGTTTGCTTTGGCACGTTTTTTCCATCGGCACTCGTCGCCTGGCTAGCCCAGATCATCACGAACCTTTCGAGAAGCCCGGCGCACATTTTTTCTGGGTTCAAACTGGGGAGGGAAAATTGCGCCACGAGACGGGAAGTTTCGCACTAAAGCCGGGACGCCGACTCTGGTTGATCGACATGAGCAAGCCACGCACCTACATCCCTGAGCCGACGCGGAACCTGACGTTGACTGGATTTCGTTTTGGCGGGCCAGGACTGGAGTTTTGGCACGAGCAAATTGGTGGAAATCATCAATCGGAATTCGCCATTGAAAATTTCGAGATCGTGCGGCGATCCCAATACGAATTACTTCGCCTGGTGAAAAAGCGCCCTTTGGGATGGGAGTGGCAGGTGCATGTCATCATTACAAATCTTTTGGGACAACTGCTCATGTCTCGAAAGCTGTTGGTATCGCCCCAGGCAGAATTGCCACTTCCGATTGCCCGCGTTTTGAATGCGATTGCGGCCAATCCTCTGAAAGACTGGAAGGCAAAGGAACTGGGGACGGTGGCCAAAGTCAGTTATTCCTCACTACGAACGATGTTCCGCAACTCTGATCAAGGAACTCTGCATCATCACATTCAACAACTGCGCTTGGATCATGCGCGACTGTTGCTGACCGACCGACGTCTCTCCATCAAAGATGTCGCCGCCCAACTTAATTTTTCCAGCGAATTTTATTTCAGCCACTTTTTTAGGAAACAAACTGGAATTTGTCCACGTCGTTTTCGAGAACACTTGCAAATCGGAAATCATTCGTAACGAAGGTCGCCACAAGGCACTTTTCGCAAGTTTTTTATCCGTTTTGCTATGTCAAACAAGGACTTAGTCGCATAGAGTCTCCTCAATTCCATGTAACCAAAAACAATCAAATTAAATATGAAATTTTCATCGATCACCCAGGCTCTGCTTACATCCATATTATTTGTATCTCAGGCGAACTTTGTTGAGGCCGCGACCGTGCAGACCTTCGACACTGACGCCAGCACGACGGCCGCCGGATGGTTCGGCACCGGCAACACTACCGACGGAAATAATTACGGATTTGCCAATTCGGATTTCACCGCACAAGCCTCACCGGGCGGAGAAGCAGGCGGGACGATGATTCATTTTACCAACACCTCATCTTATGGGGTTTCTCTCGGAGCAAGTTTTTCCTTGAGCGATTCCTTTCGCGCCGATGGAGAATGGGCTTCGCCGACTTTTACCCCTGAGGGCGCTTCCATCGGGATCGGCTTCTATAATAGCGCTGATATTGGAGTCACAAAGCGAATCAATACTCTGGGCTTAACGGTGGCGGAGCCTGGAGCCAACGGACTCCGCATCAGGGCGGCTTACTATCTCACGAACGGTGCAGCGGTCCAGACTGCCACGGCGCAAGTCATCGCTCTCGGCACAAACAAGGTAGGCAGATTTAGTTTTGTTTATGATCCCACCCTCAGTTCCGGCAACGGATCACTAACGGTCACGATGTATAACCTCGGGGGTTTCTCGCTTGGCTCGCGCACGGTGAACCTGACAGCCGCGCAAAGGACGACAAATGTGTTCATCGACAGTTTTGGTATTGTCATAGGCGGCATCCCCCCGTCGCTTGATACCAACACTTCGACATTTTTTATTGATAACGTCCAGTATTACGCCGGTCCGGTCATAACTTGTGTGACGCCCTCTCCTTCCCAATTAATTACCGCTGTCGGAAGCTCCAATCAAAACGTGAGCGTCACTATCCCCACATCGGCCAATCTCACCAATGACCTCTCTGTGGTTGTGACCAGCCTCAATACCAATGTCGCTGTTCCGTCAGGTGCGGACGCGAATGGCAAACTCACTTTGCTCTTTGCAAGCGGCGGAACGACGAACATGAACTTCACGGTAGTGGGGCGCGGCTTGGGCAGCACCGTTTTTACCCTGTCGAATACCAACGGAGTTTGCGTTGATGCCAACGTCGAAATTACCGTCACGGCAGCAGCCCAGCCGACCATCACCAATTCAGAAACTTTCGACTCGGCGGCCTTGGCTGCTTGTGATGGCTGGGTGGAATTCTTGAGCCGCAGCAATGGTTTTAATTTCGGTTTCACAAACTCCCAGTTTGCCGGTGGCGCCGCTGCGGGTGAGGCGGGCGGCACGTTTAGTCGGAGAACGAATGGCGCATATTACGGCGATCTTTTCTCAGGAGCTTTGACCCTGAATGACAACATTTCGGCCAGCGGAAAGTTCATTATGCCAGTTCTTCCCGCAGACAATGAGGTCAGAATCGGCCATTTCTTGACGCCAGCGACACCCAACGTCAACGCCAGCATGATTGGTATCTCCATTGCCGAACCAACAAGCCTCGCCCTTCCAGGTGCCCGCGTGCGAGCGTTTTTCCAGTTAGGAAATGGAGCAGTGCAATATAGCGGAACGATTTTCCGACTGGTTCTCACTTCCCAGGTTTACAATTGGAATTACGTCTATGACCCATCGGGTCGGCTGGTTGTCACGTTCGATGATGGAGCCGGCGGAACGATCAGTTTGACCAACACTCTCTCTTTGGCCCAACGACAGATAACCACATCGTTCAACGCTTTCGGAATTGTTCAAACGAGAAACGCGACCGTCAATACGAATGACGCAACGGAACTCTACATCGACGACGTGATTTACACGGCTCCGCTGGACTTGCTCAAAATTACAAAAATCGAGAACCTGAGTGCAACCATCCGGTTGACCTTTACCACTCCGTCCACAAATGCCACTCACGAAATCAGTCAGACCGACACTTTGACCAATCCAATCTGGACTCCAGTCACCGGTGTCACCTTTGGTGGGGACTGTGGAAAATTAACGGCGGAATTTGCGAAACCGATTTCTTCCACCGAATTCTACCGGGTGCGCTTGCCGTAATCGT
>JBDSYB010000183.1:0-14216 GCA_039925885.1 Verrucomicrobiota bacterium | reverse complement strand
GTTTCCCATGCGTGGCAACGATAGAGATTCAAATTCCAATCCAGATAAAAATATTTGTGTCCACCCAGGCAGCCGAATTTTTCCGGCTCTTTGCGAAGATGGCGCTGCATTTCGCTGAGCGATTCGGTGGGATTCACCACTGGATAGCCGCTGTGCCGTTTCATCTCTTTGATTTTTTCAAAGACCTGGATGAGTTCGTCTGTTTTGTAATTCACGAGCGCAGAATCGCTGAAACTGAGGTAGCTGGAGGCAAGGCTCGTGAGCGGATAACTGAAGGTGCAACTGGTGAACCCAAGTGTTGTTAAAAAATCGGGCAACTTTTCGTAGTCGTCGATGAGTTTGCTCGCCGTGACACTGGCGGTGGTTTGAATTCCCAGTTCCTTGAAAACTTCGTTGGCGCGTTTAATTTTTCGGCAAACATCGGGCAACCCGCGATTTTTTTCGTGCTTCGCCACGTCGTGTGAATCAATCGACATGATGACGCTGCTCGTGCCGTCGCTGGCAAGGTCACGCATGTTCTGCTCGGTCCAAAGCGAACCGTTGGTGCAAATCATGGCCTTAATGCCCGATTCCGTAGCATAACGAACCATCGCCCGAAGCTCTTTATGCACCAGAGGTTCGCCACCAACAAAAAGAAGGTATCCAATGTGGTTTTTGACGGAGATGTCGATGACATCTTTGGCTTCCTTGAGAGTGACGCTGCGACGTTGTTTGGGATCAAATTTATCAACGGCAAATCCACAAAAATCGCATTTCGCGTTGCAAAGATTCGTGATGGCGAATTGAAGATAGCCCGGTCCGCCGTGTTCCAGCACTTCACCGAAAAGCTTGAGAACGCTCTTTTTCGGCTTCACTGCGGGACGTGAAAAGTCCGCATCCGGTTGGATGGGAAGGGCGGTTTTTGGATCCTCACTGACAGTCATCATTTTGGCTAGGAAGTGTCCGGCAAAACGGAGTCGATGCAATCTTTCTTTCGCACAATCCGGGCAAAAATTATTTTCACTAATGAGGTTCGTTGCTCATCAAGAATGATATCGCTTCGCATCCTTGAGGCAGCACAAGCAGACCTCGCGTTCAACTTTTTGAAGGCCAGCAACAGCTTTGCGCTTGCGCCGGATTTCGTAACCGCTTTCAATCGCAGCGAATTTACAAAGACGCCTGCGAAAGATTTTTTGCGGAACAAAATAAAATTATGGCCTACACACACATCACCCAACTCAAGACTGTTAAAAACAAAACTCAACAAACTGTCGAAGCCGCGCTCGGCGAAACGGGCGGATTGCTGCGTCTCGCGCCGTGTTGGGTGCCGCGCTCATTTTTGCAGCCGGGCAAACGCCTCAAACTTCACCCCGACGATTTGTATGCGTTCGGTTTGAATCGCGGCGGCATCGACGAACGCTGGTTTGCTTCGACGACTCCCTGCGCCAATGAAAATCGCACGCCCGACGAAGGCCTCAGTTATGTTGTCGTTGGCAATCAACGCTTCACATTGCAACAAGCGGTCGCTGAATGCGGCTCGACCATCATCGGCGACAAGATTTGGAAGAAATATAAGAAGTGGCCGGTCTATTCTAAATTTTTCGACAACATGGGACCGATTCCGCATCACATGCACCAATCGCAAAAACAGGCGAAACTTGTGGGTCAGGAAGGCAAACCCGAGTCCTATTATTTTCCGCCGCAACACAACAACGTCGGCAATAATTTTCCCTACACCTTCATGGGACTCGAACCCGGCACTACGAAAGCGCAAGTCCGCAAATGCATTGAAAACTGGAACAAAGGTGACAACGGCATCCTCGATTTATCCAAAGCGTATCGCCTGAAAGTCGGTTCCGGCTGGCTGATTGATCCGTGCATTCTTCACGCGCCCGGCTCGCTCTGCACCTACGAACCGCAATGGGGCAGCGATGTTTTTGGCATGTATCAAAATCTCGTCGAAGGCCGCGAAGTTCCGTGGAGCCTGCTCGTCAAAGACATGCCGAAGAATATACACAAAGATTTAGATTTCATTGTTGACCAACTCGATTGGGAAAAAAACGTTGACCCGAAATTCAAGGAACATCATTACCTCGAACCGGTTCCCGTCGCTGACACGCGCAAAGAAGGATTCGTGGATCGCTGGATTGTTTATGGCAAAGTGGATGGTGAACAACTTTTCACCGCGAAAGAATTGACCGTCGATCCCGGCACAAAAGCGATAATCAAAGACAACGGCGCTTACGGATTAATCTGCGTGCAAGGCGTCGGAAAAATAAATCTCCAATCATTGAACTCGCCGAAATTAATCCACTTCACGGAACTGACCGAAGACGAATATTTCTGCACCGAAGACGGCGCGAAAAACGGCGTCACCTTCGAGAACAGCAGCGAAACCGAACCGCTCGTCGTCCTCCGCTACTTCGGCCCTGAAGTAAATCCCGACGCACCCGCCATGGGCGCGTATCGGAAGAATAAATTCTGAGGTGAAACTTTGAGGTCGCAAAATGCGACCTCAAAAAAACCGCATCGTTCAAGGTCGCATTTTGCGACCTTGAACAGAATCGATCCGGTCGCAATTTGCGACCGCATACTTTATGGCAAAAAAGAAAAGCGTATTAATAGTTGAACCTGTTGAGCCGTTGATTCGCGAGATACGAGGAGAACGCGTGATGCTGGATATTGACCTCGGTCGCGTTTATGGCGTGACGACGAAGCGATTGAATGAGCAAGTCCGGCGCAACGCGAAACGATTTCCGCAAGACTTCGTATTTCAATTAACTACATCCGAGACAGAGGAGACGCTTCGTTCAAGGTCGCAAAATGCGACCTTAAAGCGCGGCCAGAATATTAAATATCTTCCCTATGCCTTCACCGAACACGGCGCGATCACGGCGGCGAATGTTCTCAGCAGCCGGCGCGCGGTGGAGATGAGCATTCACGTGATCCGCGCGTTCGTGACGTTGCGGCGCGAATCGGGGCGCTACGCGGAACTCGCCCGCAAACTTGCCGAACTGGAATGCAAACAACAACTGCACGGCGAAGACATCCAGATGATTTTAGCCGCGTTGCGCCAACTGGATGAAACTTCAAGCTGGGCGTATCCCGAGGGCAGTCGGCTGATTGGGTTTCGCGCTGACAAATCGAAAGCTGATCGAGCGAAATGAAACAAAATACAAACGAGTATTTGAAAATGAGTTTTTGTTTGTATCAGCGGGCGTACATGAAATGAGATCATCTCTCGCCGCATCATTATTCCGCGAAGTTCGCCCGGATTTTTTCCGCGTATTGTCGGGCCAATTGGCGCGGCTTTATGTGGATGCGCTGGACACGTTGGAACGCGAGGCGGCGCGAAGTAATCACGGCATGGACCGCGAGGAAGCGTTGGCGTTGATCGAACAAGTGGTGGAAGCGCATGGAGATTTGCCGCACACGGAAAATGAGGCGTTGGCGCAAGCCAGCACGATTCGCGAAAAGTCCCGCGCGGTTTTCGACTATCTGAAACACGCGGGCTGGCTGACGGAAGACGATGCGCGTTCGGACTATCAAAAAATTGTTTTCTTTGACTCAAACGGGGTTGTCGTCATGCAATCATTGCGAAAAATCGCTTTTCCTGATGCGGCGATATTTTCAGATAAAGTCATCAATGTTTGCACCACGCTGGCCAACTACGATGCTCTTGTGCAAGAACCGTGGGCGCAGGTGGAAAGTTGCGTCGCGACGTTGCAAGCCGGCCTGACCGAATTGCGCGGAATGCAAAAATCCATTGAACGCCACACGCGGCAGCAACTCGCCGCCGGAACCTTGAAGGAAAATTTAGCCGTGATGTTTGATCAATTCGCCGAGCGGATTGGCCGCACTTGTTACGCGCAACTGGTTCATGCGCGCTTGCCCTCGCGTTTGGCGGATGCGAAACAAACGGTCAACGATCAACTCACCCAAGCCGATCTTCAAACCAAAATGCAGACTGAGATGATGCGTCGCGAACCCGCGCTTTCGCCTGAAGCAGCGATGGCGCGAGTGCGATTGCGTCTGGACGAACTTGCTGAATTGCTTGAACAGGTGGAACCGCTCGCCGATGTGATTGATCGGCGCACTGCTGAATTTGCTCGTCGTTCCCAAGCGCGTTTTCGTTATTTGCAGGAAACAACCAGCGAAAATCGTGGGCGAATCCAATTATTTTTTGAAACGCTCAATCAACATTTTGCCGGTCAACGACTCACCGCTTTGGATGAACTGAACATTGAATTCCCGATCCTTTTATTGCACGACGCCAAACTCATCGGAGGAATGGAATCGCTTTACACTCCGCACTTGCGCCGGGTTGGTGGAGAGATTGAACCGATGGAAGATTCCGATCCGCGTCAGCAGGATCGCGCATTAGCGGAACTGGAAGGCACGATGCGCGATTCGCTCACGGTGAATCGCGCCAATCGTTTCATCGCCGCGCTTCCCGGAGAAAGTGACGCGCGTTTTAACTCCGTAGATCTACTCCGCGAGCATGTTCACAATGACGAAAATGTCGCCGATTTGATTGCGTGTTTATTGCATGCCCGTTCGTCAGACGCGAAATTTCGAGTGGATGTGCCGCGTGCTGTGAGCGAAGCGGACGCAGGAGAATTTGACTCCAAGCTTGGCTATCGTATCGAGCGATTTACTCTCGTGAAAAAGTAAATGACGAACGCAACGCCCATCAACAACAACGGCCTTCTGGCGCGCCTTCCCGATCACGATCGCGAGCGACTTGGAGAATCTTTGCGGCGTTTGATGGCCAACGGTTCCATTCTCGGACTTCAATCAGCGCAAACCGATCTTTACCATTGGTGCTTCCAAAATCGGGAATGGGTGGATGAAATCGCGGCTTTGTTCGATCTGAAACTACATTGGGATAATCAAGAACGCATCGTTCAAGCTGTTCCGCAAAGCAGTGCGTTCACCCTCAAACTTAAACTCGATGCCACCATTGTTCTACTCACGCTCTGGTATGAATTTGACACCGCTGTCCGTGATCGAGGTGCAACGCCGCCGGTGAAACTAACTGTTCAGCAACTGAACGACGCTCTCACCGCCAAGTTTGAGCCGCTGCGCAAACATCTTCCGAGTCCGTCGCGTTTGCGTGAAATTCTCTCGCTCGCCCAACGCAAAAATCTGGTTCGCTTTACGCCCGATTCAACTTTTGAACGTTCCATTATCGAAATTTTTTCCACGCTCAAACGCGTCATTCCATTTCAGAACATTGAAGAGTGGAACAAAAATGCGGAGATCTATTTGGCTTCCGTGAAAGAAATTCCGGACGCAACCACCGAGAATCTCGAATCATCCGCCGACGAAATCGTTTCGGAGGAGCAAACGTGAGCCGCACCATTCGTCTCAGTCGCATTCATGCTCTCAATTGGTACGGCTACAAAGACAGCATTCCAGTCGAAGGCAATCTTCTCCTCGCAGGCGTGACCGGTTCCGGCAAATCCATTCTCATGGATTTGATTCAACTCGTCCTCGTTGGCGATCAACGTCTCATTCGCTTCAATCAATCCGCGACTGGTGATCGATCTGATCGTTCTCTCAAAGGCTATTGTTTGGGCGATACGAAGCAGGAAGAAAATGGTGTCGCACAATTCATGCGGCAAAGTGCCATTACTTATGTCGCGCTGGAATTTACCTGGCCTAGCGGAAGGAAAGCGGAGACGTGGGGTTTGCGCGTCGAATTTCACAGCGCCGCAGAGACGCAGGGAAAAGTGACGCCGTTTTTCATTCCCACGAAATTGGAACGGAGCGATTTTCTCGACACAGAAAAACGTCCACTCGACTACACCGCTTTCAAAGCATTCGCCGAAGCGCGCAATGGCAGATTATTCACCGAAGGTTTGGATGCGTATTTGCGCGACATGGCTCAACCCGCGCATCTGAATTTTGACCGCAACATTCTCCGCTCACTGTTGCCCACGGCGATGTCGTTCACCTTTCTAAAAAGCTTCAACGACTTTTGCCGCCATTTCATTTTGCCCGATGACAAATTGGATGTGTCCGATGTCACTTCCAGTTACCGCACGTTTCTGAGTTACGAGCGCGACCTGACCGAACTCAACGATCAGTTTGAAAAATTAAAAGTCATTCGTGAAACCTTCACGCGTTTGACCGATCTTCGCCGCGACCGCGCCTTGGCTCGTTATCTTGAAGCGCAACTCCGGCACGAACACGCGGCTGAACAACTGGCTGCCGACGAAATTAAATTGTCCAAGCTCCGCGAAGAATATGCGGTTGAAGAAAGGCGGTTGTTAAAACTCGATGAACTGATCGAACGAGGTCGAACGGAAACGCAACAAATTGCCGCGCTCATCCATCAGACGCCCGAAGGCCAACTCTATAGTTTCATCAAAAGCCGCAACGTCGAACTAACCTGGCAAATCAGCCAACTCACAGAAATCGGCAATACGCTTGAACAGGCTCTGACCAATCGCGTTCGCAACGCGCGCTCATGGCTGAAACAACTGCGCGCTCTGCCGCTGGAATTTGACGCGACTCCAGCGAATGCCGTCGAGCGAGCCATTCACGATGTTGAAGCGGGTGACATTTCAAACGCTGGTGAAACCCTGCGCGTCCTCGCAGATTCCGCGCAACGCGCCGCCGCCGAAGCAAGCCGCGCGGCTAATCCCACCCAGAAACGGTTGGCAGAAATTCGCCAGCAATTGGGACAATTGCGGGATGAGATTGGCGCGCTCAAATTGGGCAAGCTGCCGTTCCCGACACGTTTACTCGACGCACTGAACAACAGTCTGTTTTCAGGCAAAACAGAATTGCCCGCGCAATCGCTTTGCAAACTTTGCGAAGTGCTGGATGAACGCTGGCGCCCTGCCATTGAAATCGCCTTCACCCGAAAATTCGCTGTCCTGGTTACGCCGGAAGATTACGAACAGGCCGAAAAAATTTATCACAACCTCAAAGCATCTGAGTTGGGCAACGAAATCGGACGCGAATCTTTGATCAATCCCGCGAAAGCTTTAAAAGCGAAAAGGGAAATTCGCCCCGGCTCACTCGCGGCCAAAATTAAAACCAGCCATCCAGTTGCTGAAGCCATCATCAGCAATCTTTTCGGCGACGTGACCTGTGTGGAACGTCGCGAGCAATTGCGCGAACACGACTTCGCCATTCTGCCAGATGGTTTCATGACGCGCGGCGCATTTGTGGAACGCCCGCGTTTTTACGACGGCAATCCATTCGTGGGCAAAGAAGGTTTGCGCCAACAACTGGCCTGGAAAGAAAAGCAACGCGACGAATTGGAGATTGAAGAACGTCGCCTCAAGCCAATTGAAATCGCGCTCAAAACTTTGAACGAAGGTTGGCGCGAATATTTCGATCTCTCGCCGAGCCTTTATTCCGATCTCGCCCGCGCCCGCGAACTTCCCAAACTTCAAACCGAGTTGAAAGGGAATATCACGAAGCTCAATTCGATTGACCGTTCGAAGTTTGATGAACTGGCCAAACAACAGGCAAAGCTGGAAACGGATTTGGCCGCATGGACGAACGAGCAACGCGGCTTGTTGCAAAGTCCGAAGCGTCAGCAAGTGCAAGGTTTGGATTCAGCCGTGATTTGTCAGCGGAAAGAAGTGGAAGGATTAGCAAATAAATTTCAGGAAATTTGCGCGACCGATATTTCACTGTGGCTGAAACATCTTGAAGAACTTCGCTCCCAAATGCTCGGAGAATTTCCCGGCAAGGATGTCGCTGCGGACAAGTTCAACGGACTTTTCCATGATTGTCGCGAGAAAGCCGCCGCTGCCTGGGAAGAACTAAAATCAAACCGCATTCAATTGGCCCTGGCTCATCCAAAATTTGACGACCTGCCCATCGAATCGGAATCCAACGAGGGCCACGAAAAGCAACTCGTCAAATTGGAGCAAAGCGAAATTCCCGAATACAAAACCAAAGCCGAGCGCGAACGAAAACATTGGGAAGGACTTTTCCGCAATCAGGTTCTCGACAAATTGAGCGGCGCTTTGGGCGACGTGCGCAATCTGCTTTTCATCCTCAATCAGGAATTAAGAAAACGTCCCATCGGCAACGACCGTTATCAGATCAGTTATCGACAGAATCCGGACTTCAAAATTTGGCACGAATTGGTTGAGGCAAACACCCTGGCGCACTCGGATGAATTATGGTTTGCCTCTGCCGATCCGCGTTTTCGTGACGCGATTGAACGTTTTTTAAAAACGCTTACGGAGCAATCAGAGAGCGCCGAAGCCGCGCGATTGCTCGATTATCGCAATTACTACGAATACGACATGGATGTCGAAGACGAGACCGGACGCAAAACCAGCGTGGATCGACATTCAGGAAAATTCAGCGGCGGCGAAAATCAGTCGCCGTATTTCATTGCGATTCTGGCGAGTTATTTGCGCGCGTATCGGCGATACGGTTCGCGCAAACAAGAGCCGTCGTTGGGACTCGTGCCGATTGACGAAGCATTTTCCAAACTTAGCGGCGAGCGCATCAAGGACTGCATCACCGCGCTGAAGGCATTTGACCTCCAAGGCGTTTTCTCGATGAGCACCGGCAATATTCCTTACGCCTTTGAACATTGCGATTGGCTCGTCGTCGTTTCCAAAGAAGAACGTCGCACCGGCAAGCGAATGGAGATTCGCAATATTCCCGTGAGTCTGGCGCGCGATTCGGAAGATGCGCGGCGTTTGATGGATAAATAAAGTGAAACTGAATTGCCGCAAAAGAACGCAAAGAACACAGAGAATTTTTTGCGTTCGTTGCGCTCTCTTGCGGCTCAAGTTTTTTCCGACATGAAAGTGTCTTCGCCAATTTTGGAAGCATTGGCTCGCCGTTACGAACAAAGCCGGGCCGGACGCACTGGAAAAGGAACTCGTGACCTCATCGTGTCGTTGACCGACCTACTTGAAAAAGCGGATTGCGTGGAAGGCGACAAATATGAATTAGCCCTGCGGCAACTCCGGGAATTGGATGGAAGGCTTCTCGAACTGATTCCATATCACACGCGTGATCGAATAAATATTTCCAAAGTTCGATTTCTCCCAGCCAGTGAAATCGAATTCTACAAATTGATCGGGCGGCTTCCTCCGCAAAATATTCGAGAAGCTGTAGCGCAGCAATTTTCGACGGCTGCTTTTGCGGAAGTCCCGTTGCGCTGGAAAGAAGGCTGGCAAAATTGGTGCGAACAACAAAGGCGCGCGGCTTTGGAGGGGAATTCCGTTGAACCATTTGATCGCGAGCCGACTGCAGAAAATACTGAATTACTCACACTGCTTCCCAAACTTTTGCGATGGGAAGGAGAATCATTGGTGCGCTTCGTGAGTTGTGACCTGTGCGACAAGTCAAAACGGCTGGAAGAACTGGCCGCAATGGAACGCGAAGGCGAGTTTTCGGGACAATTGCGCGGCAAGCTCGGACGAATTTTAGAAAAAATTACGCAAGGCGAAATTCGCACCCTCGACGCGCTGGGCATCGTTGCGAATCCGCGCTCTGTTCTTGCTCATGGCCCGCTCCGACTTTGTCTCGATGGTGACTGGATTGATTTTGGAAAACTTCACGGTTCATTTCGTATTGCACTAAACGACATTCAACGCGCGGAAAAAATCGAAACCAGCGCACGGCGTTGCCTGACAGTGGAAAACGAAACGTCGTTTCATGAATTGGCCAAGTTGCGCAGCGGCGAACTTCTCCTTCAAACCAGCTATCCTGGCTCCGCCACACTCACGCTCTTGCGGCGAATGACTGACACACTTGAGTATTGGCATTTCGGCGACAGCGATGCCGCCGGATTTGATATTTTGCGCGATCTACAAAAAAAATCTGAACGCAATTTTCAAGCGTTGCACATGATGAAAGACAAGATTCCATTTGAACAAGAATCAATGGGTCTGCCACAAAGAGAGTGGCCGTTTTATTTTTGATTATTCATTTTTATCGGTTGAAAATTTCTTCGTAGCTGAATCTTTCGAAGAAGCGGGACGCAGGTTGAATTGTGATTTGAAATCGTTAGTTTGGACGCATGGACAAAACGAACTTCAGCGACGTCGTCAAAAAGGGTTACGGATTTCAAGGCGAGTTTATTTACCTCGGCGCGGGAATTCTTGAAGGCGGCGTTGTTCCCGAAGCGGCGGTGAAGATTCCTTTGCGCACGATGAATCGGCACGGGCTGATTACGGGCGCAACCGGAACTGGAAAAACCAAAACGTTGTCCATTCTTGCGGAAGGTTTATCCGAAGCAGGCGTGCCCGTTTTGCTGATGGATATCAAAGGCGATTTGAGCGGACTGGCGATGCCTGGCACGGAAAATTCAAACATTCTGGAGCGTCATAAAAAACTTGGAACGGCGTGGGAACCGAGCGGTTTTCCGGTGGAATTTCTTTCGTTGTCCGCAGAAAAAGGTGTTCGCCTTCGCGCTACCGTTCACGAGTTCGGCCCGATTTTATTTTCCAAAATTCTTGGTTTGAACGACACGCAGTCGAGTCTCGTCTCGCTCGTTTTCAAATTTTGCGACGACAAACAACTGCCGCTTGTTGACCTGAAAGATTTCAAAAAAGTTCTCGAATATATTACCGGCGAAGCGAAAGCAAATGTGCAGGCGGAATACGGTCTCGTCTCAATGACATCCATCAGTTTGATTTTGCGAAAACTCATCGAACTTGAACAACAAGGCGCAAAATCGCCGGGACTTCCCTACCCTTCCCCGAAATCCAACGAACTGAGTCCGATGGAAAAAATGATGCAAGGCGTCGGCGGACAAGTGGCGCGACAAGTTGGAAGAACTTTCGCCGCGACAGTCACTGGAGCAGTGACGCGTTCACTCCTTGGCGTGATGGGTTTTGGCGGTCGCCGAAGGCGTTAAGGCAATTCGCGGATTTTAATTTCTTTGAAATCAATTGGCGCGCCTTCCGATTCGATGCAAAAATAACCGCTCGCTGGCTTGCAATTATTTCCGCCCGAGACTTCCTCGCCATTGACCCAAAGACGCACCTCGCCGTTGATGCAGCGGACGTAATAGTGATTCCATTCCGGCGACCCTTTGCTCAAATTTTTGCGCGGAAAACTACGACCACCGCCCGGAGCCGTGGGTGAAAACGGATTCATTATGCAATTGCCGACAGGAAAAACATCGCCGTTCGTCGTGAACCAATCCGCTTTTTTGCCGGAACTTTTTTCGTATTGTTCGGTGTAACCATGGTCAAGCACCTGCACTTCAATGCCTGATGGAAACGGTGCGTTAATCCCTTTTTCCAAACCTTTGATCGATTCGGGAGACGCCCAAACGTAGAAACCGGAGTTGCCACCGTTCGACAGATGCCGCCATTGCGCGATCATTTCAAAATTCGTGTAAACATTTTGCGAACGCAGAACGCCCACGGGTTGGCCGGTGCAATGAATCATTCCGTTCGTCCACGTAAATGTTTCCGGCTTGCAGTTGACGGCGGCAAAATCTTTTTCGCCCAAGGCGCGCCAGCCAGGTTCGTTCCCGTCGATCCATGCTTTAGGTGTGGAATTTGTCTCAGCTTTTGAATTGGCAGAAATAATCATGCTGCCGATGACGATCAGTTGGAGAAAATTTTTCATAATGTGAAGCTGGACTTGTAACCAAGGCCTTCGGCATTGTCGCGAAGAAACGTATGTTCAAAATTTTCAAAATATATTTCGCGGGGCTTCTTGGTATTTTCGTCATGAACGGCTGCGTTTCGGATGCGCCGAAATCTGCGGCGAATTCCAAAGAAAAATTAACGCAAGTTCAACCGCAAGTGCGCGTCGTGGATAATGGTGAATCCAAAACGCCGCCCGATCAATGTCGCGGAATCATCGTGGGACCGGGAATTAATCAGCCCGATCCATTTCCAGGCTACGCCGGTTTTGTGGGCTGGGACTCGCCGATTCGACTGAAGAACGGCGATTGGATTGTCGGTTTTAACGCCGGTTATTGGCACGCGTCGGTTTCGACTCCGATGCATTACACACCTGCAAATCTTGAGGCGTATAGCAAAATGGGAATGCCGACAAATGTCGTCGCGCCAACCGGAGGTCGCGCGATGTTCACGCGTTCAACGGACGAAGGAAAAACGTGGAGCAAACCGCAGACGTTGATTGATACGCCAGCCGACGACAGGCACCCGGCATTTGTGCAATTGAATGACGGCACGGTGCTCTGTTGTTTTTTCGTTTATCTTGGCGATGAAGAACCGGGCGAAAATTCCAAGCCGCACATTTTTTTCATTCGCTCGCTCGACAATGGAAAAACGTGGGAGAAAAAACCCATTCCGCTCAGCACACCTTTTTTCAACGAAACGGATGGGCCATTTGCAAAGTTAAAAGATGGTTCAGTGCTTCTGGCAATCAATGGTCGTCCGCAAGGCGCGCCGGATCAATGCGGGATTTTTCGTTCAACCAATCGCGGAAAAGATTGGAAACTTCTTTCGACGATCAAAACCGATCATGATTTGCAGGAATGTTCCGTTGCGGAGTTACACGATGGCCGGTGGGTAATGATGGCGCGTCCCGAAGGAGATATTTCGTGGTCGCATGACAAAGGGAAAACATGGACGAAGCCCGTGACCTTTGGCATGAGAATGTTTGCGCCGAGTCTCACTGTTTTAAAAGATGGCACGCTGGTTTGTTTGCATGGCTCGTATGGAGCGGGCGGAATGCGCGTGATCTTCAGCACAGATGGCGGCGAGACTTGGATATCTCCCGCGAAGAATTACGGTTTTCTTGTCGATAATTCCTACGGCTACGGCAAACCGATGGAACTTCCAGATGGAACGCTGTTCATTTCTTATCTTGCCACGGGTGGCCACGCGAAAACTGACGCGCAACAAAATGCGATTCGCTGCATCCCGTTGCGCATCCGTCCTGACCATTCTGGAATTGATTTATTGCCTGCGCCTAATCGCAAAAAATGAAAATGCCGCAAAAATATATTTCGCATTTTTTATTTCTGTTATCGCCTCGGCTTGAGAACCGTCGTCGCACCAGGATATTTTCGTCAGTGGTCAGGATGGCTATCACACCTATCGAATTCCCTCCCTGATTGCGACGAAAAAGGAGGCGTTCTGGCATTTTGCGAAGGGACGGAAACAAATCAGCCGTGCCGACTCCGGCGATATTGATTTGCTGATGAAGCGTTCGACGGATGGCGGGAAAGCGATCCTGGAGCAAATTTCACAGCAGTTGAAAAAACTTGAAATCGAGAACCGCCCTTCCAATTAGCGCAAAATTTCAGGGAAAACCTTTCGTCACCAAATAGCTTTTCATGTAGCACAAGCAACGGGTTGCTCGTCACTAGTTTAGAACCGGTCGTCGCGTTACGGTGAGGGAATGCAAACAGAATTATCAAACAGACAAGACATCACTGCGGCCCATCCGTATCCAGAAGGCAAGCTGGCCAATGCCATCGAATCAAAAACCGCCCAGTTACCCTCAGATCTTTTCCTTCTCGCGGCGGGCGGATCAATCGCCACCTCCCTCGCGCTGAAGATTTCCGGCCGTCACAAGGACGCTTTGTTCGTCGGACAATGGGCCGCGCCGTTCCTCCTTTTGGGCATTTACAATAAGATGGTCAAAATGTTCGGCACCGACCCCCATCGAAATCCCTAGTTACTCGCTGGCGGAAAAGGGGAAGCGATTTCTGGAAGGCGGGCGATGTATTTCAAGTCGCTTATTTTCTTTTCGCCTGAAGTAAGCCATTGCCGTGCAACTTCGCGAATGGGTTCAAGATCATTTCCACCGACGCCGATGAGCGAATAAAAAACCCGCTTCTCGGCTTCGTCATTTTTCAATCCGAAAACATTCATCCCCGAAGGCGAGAAATGATTGGGATATTTCTGGAGCGAGTCCGCGTTCACTTCGTGGGCTTGGCTGTTCAACCAGCCAATCGGCCAGTGATCCCAGCATCGCGAAATCCAGCCGATGCCGCCGGTGTCTGTGTAAGAGTGATCCACGATGTGAGTGAATTCGTGGCCGAAACCCCCGGCGTCACCGAGCACGCAGAACACCGCGCCCTCGCGCAAAGTTGAAACGAGCACTTTGCCGTGAGATTCATTGAGGTTTTTCCAATCGCAACCCGTGCGACGCGGTGTGGAAAAATACAACGTATTTGTCTGATGTTTCCAGAAAACGTCGTAACGATTCGTCGAAAAAACGTCAAGAGCAGCCAGCGCGTGATGCTCACCCGTGGCGGGAACGGGTTGCAGCACGTCGAACCACAGCTTTCCCTTGGGACACATGTT
>JBDSYB010000182.1:0-5534 GCA_039925885.1 Verrucomicrobiota bacterium | reverse complement strand
CTCATCGTCGTCGGGGGCGGGCAGTTACCAATCCTTTCGCAGGAACAACTGAAAGGGACATCCCAGGAACATCCTGACGCGGTTTCCGACAAGCGCACGCTTTCCCGGCGCGTGCTGCCTCTCGCTGATTCCGGACTTCTGCTCGAAAAATACTACGCCCGCCGCTCGCAGCAGAAAGCAGTAGCGCTCCATGCGAAGAAGCCGCCCGCGCAATTCCTCGAGTTGCAAAGTCAGCTTCGGAGCGCATTGGAAGAGACGTTCTTGATGCCGCCCGCCGCGCGGAAGCCGCAGGCAACACTCCTCGGGGCCGCCGCCGTGGACGGCATTCAGGTCGAGAAGCAACTGCTCAAAATCCGCGACGGTGTCTATTCGCCCGCGCTCATCTGGCGACCGATGAAAGATGCGCGCGCTCGGAAGTCGCCGGCGATACTGATGCTGCCTGGACATGGCGATCCGAGTTGGTCGCCCGCAGTGCAAAGTCGGTGCCTGTCGTTTGCTAAACGCGGCTATGTCGTGATGCTGGTGCAGCCGTTCGGTCAGGCCGAACGCGGTGAAAAAGCTAACTCGAACGAAGGCCACGACACTCAGGCGACGGCGTTTTTATTAACGGTCGGACAAAGCATGCTCGGCCTGATTATGTCCGATCATCGCGCGGAATTGGACTACCTCGCCGCGCGGCCGGACGTGGACGCGCAGAAGCTCGGGGTCACGGGTGTTTCCATGGGCGGCACCCATTCGGTATGGTTGGCTGCGATTGAGCCGCGCATCAAAGCCGCAGTCGGCGTGGCCGTCGCACCGATCTACGCTCCACGGATCGGTATCTATCACCACGGGCAATGCGACTTAATGGCCGGTGCTTACAACGTCGCGGACATGGGCATGATTCAATCCTTATGCGCTCCGCGCGCGCTGATGACGATTTATCCCGACACCAATTTGCTCTTCACTGACGAAGGCGCGCGACTTTTCATCGAAGGTCGGATCAACGTTGATGCCGCTCTTCAAAAATACGCAATGAATGAAGCGCAGTTGGGCGAGTTTCATCGCTACGAACATGAGACTTACACCCTCGCGCAGGCTCCGAAGAATTACCGGGATGTCATCGTGCAAGGTCCGCACGATTACACGCCGCCCATGCGCGAAATTGCCGCCGGTTGGTTCGCCCGACATTTGAAAAACGAAGGCGACGGCACGACGCCGCTGCCCGAGCCGGCGTTGTCGCCGATCACCGACCGCGCCGCCGCCATTGCCGCATTCAGTTTTTGGCCGGACGGCAACCGACCACCCGAAATTCTCGCGCCCACGCAATATGTAGAGCGCGAAATCAAAGCCGCACAAGCGAAGCTGCCGCCCGCGCCGGCGAGCAATGCAATCTGGCAGAAGCTGCGCGCGAAGTTGCAGGCCGATGTGGCGCGGAGACTCGGCGTGTCGCTTTTGTCGTCCGGCGCAGCGCGCGAAGTCGGCACCGTGAGTGAAACCGACGCGACAATTCATCGACTCATCGTCACGCCCGAAGTCGGCATCGAAGTGCCCGCCTTGCTTTTTGAACCGACCAAAGCCGGGAAGTACGCGCGGTTGGTGGTGCTGCTCGATGCCGGAGGCATGGCCGCTACGAGCGATTCTCCTGAGCGTAAAAAACTTTCGCAAGACGGCGATTGGGCGCTGTGCCTGGACGTGCGCGGCATCGGCGAAACCCGGTCGGCCGTCGAGCAGAGTTCTTATCTCGGCTGGCGCGATTACGATATCGCCGTGGCCGCCTTGAAATTGGGCGAAACGCTCGCCGGTTATTGGAGCAAAGATCTGCTCACGACCATCGGCGCAGCGCAGAAATATTCCGGCAACACGGCCCGTGTCGTGGTCCGCGGCGAAAAGGAGATGGGACTGGTTGCCATTCTCGCTGCCGGACAAAGCAGCGCCATCGACGAGGTGGAAGCCCACGGTTTGCTGGCGTCCTATTTTTCTCCACCCGGCTACGGCCTGCCCTTCGCTTATTCCGACGAAAAGGGCGCCCAGTCGGTGCGAAGCCGCGCCCTCGGCGGCTACGGCAGCATGGTTCCGCTCATCCCAAACATTCTGAAGAGCGCAGACATCGCGCAACTTGCCGCTCTCGTCGCGCCGCGTCCGCTCAACATTACCGCACCGCTGTGGGGCAGCGGCGGTGCTGTATCTCCCGCCGAAGCGCAGAATGCCTTTGCCTGGACACAGCAGGCTTATCGCGCAAACGGCGCAGCGAACGAATTCCACCTCGCTCCATGAGCCGAATAACTCAGTTCGACAAAGCGGTTGCCGGGATGCAACCGTTGAACAATTATTTCTAATCGCCATTTGTATGAAAATTTTTTTCTCACTTTTATTTTCCGTCATCGCGACTGCCGCAATCCCCGCCGAGACCAACACCTTTCCCGCTCCTGATTTTCGTGACGTGAAATACGGCCCCGATGAGCGCAACGTCCTCGATCTCTGGCAGGCAAAATCAGTGAAGCGCGCGCCGTTGTTGGTTTACATTCACGGCGGCGGCTGGCGCGGCGGCGACAAGTCGCTTCTCACTTTGCCGCTGTTATCGTTCATGCTCGAACACGGCGTCTCCGTTGCCTCCATCAATTATCGTTATTCTGATACAGCAAAACTTCCCGCGCCCGTTCACGACGCAGCGCGGGCGATTCAATTTCTGCGGAGCAAATCGTCGGAATGGAAATTAAATAAAAAGCGAATCGCCGCCACGGGCGTATCGGCGGGCGCTTGCACCGCGCTTTGGCTCGCTTACCACGACGACCTCGCGAATCGAAAAAGCAAAGATCCGGTCGAGCACGAGTCGAGCCGATTGTGCGCCGCCGTGGATGTCTATGGACAAACTTCGATTGATCCCGAAGTGATTGCCGAATGGGTCGGCGACTCCGTGCTGCAACACGGAATGATTTATCGCGCGGTCGGCGCAAACAGTCCCGAGGAAGTGAAAAATAAATACGCCGAGTATCGGGAACTCTACCGCGAGTTCTCCCCGATCAATCACGTTTCCAGAGGCGATCCGCCGACGATGCTGCTTTATCCCACGCCCACTCCGCTGCCTGCAACTGACCCCGGCACGGCAATCCACCACGCGATGTTCGGGAAAAAATTAAAAGAGAAAGTAGATGCAGTCGGCGGAATTTGCGTGTTGCGATTTGCGAATGAGCCGGATCAATCCGCGCCGGAATCCTGCGAGTTCCTGCTTAAGTATTTGAAGAAATAATTGGGTTGGTCGGAGTCTCGCGCTACGGATCCAAACCGCTGTTCGCATAATATTCAAGTTGCGGAAGTTGAGCTGATTTGAAGTCAGGATATTTTTGGTCGGCATTGAAACGAATCACCATTTGATAGCTCGCGTGAATGCTTTCGATGCCGTTGAACTCAGGCAAATCAAGTTTCGCTTTGCCATTCGCATCGGTGTGAACGGTGATGGTTTTGCCACCGAGTTTCATTCGTTCCACGAGCGGTTTGCTGTTAAAGGAATCGTATCCGGGCGTATCGCGGGCGACATACCAGACTTGAACATCTTTGTCCGCGAGCGGCGCAGTTCCTGACGTGAGCGAAACAGTATAAGAATTCAGAAAATTCTTTTTCGCTTCATCGAAACCACGTTCGATCCAGAGTTTTGTCGCGCTTGTTTTTTGCAAAACTTCGACGTTGAACGAGTGAATACTGATGAATTGGTCGCGGCCACCGATGGGATCGTCCGCTCCATAATGTCCGGCGCACGCCACCGTATTGCTGCCGAGGTATTGAATCCACGGCTGATAAACTTCCATCGTAACCGGCACGCCTTCGAGCGGCTGCCAGTTTTTTCCGAGGTCGTCTGACCAAAAATAAGTTCCGGGCCGATGACAGCCGATCAACATGCCGTCTTCGGTCAGACAAACCGATTCGGGAACAGTGCCGGACTGGACGCGTTCCAACGGGCCGGGCGTAAAATGATTTCCATCGCGATAAACCATCTGTCTTCCGGGCGTGGCGAAAATGCTGTTGTTGATGAACAGCAAATGGCCGTCAGGCAACTCAACAAAATCAGTTTCAGAAACAGTTTGACCGCTGAAAATCGGGAGCGGGTTTGACCACGTCGCGCCTTGGTCACGGGAGAAAAACAGCATCATTTCCATGTCGCTGACGGTGTCGAGACGCAACGCGGCGCGAATCGGATAATCCGTGCCTGCGCCCCATTTGGAAGCGCGCGGAATGCAGACGACAATTGTTCCGTCGCGCAACGTGCGGAGGCGATGCGGATACCACGCGAACTCTCCGCTGACGAACGGAGGCATTTTCTTCCACGATTTTCCTTCATCGGAAGATTGATAATAAATTTCGTTCGGCTTCGTCGCCGGGTCGCGCGAATAAGCCGCCCAAACGAATCGCAATAATTTTCCATCCTTCGTTCGCGCCTGCGCAAACGCGCCGCCATTGGCCGTGACCAGTTCGCGACCGACTTCCTTCCACGTTTGCAGATTGTCGGCGGATTTCATCAGCACCAATTCCTGCTTGTGTTTGGAGGTGTCGTAGCCACGCGGCAACGCCATGCCATAAACGAATTCCTTCGACGCGCGCGGCTGCGGTTTGTCGAGCTTGGTCATTTCGACAAAACCCAAATACCACTCACCGCGTTCTCCGGGGAAAAACGACGCCCACGACGTGTAGCTCGGTAGCTGCGGCGATTGATAAATTTTCTTGGATAGAAAATTAGTCGCGCGCACGGCGGGAAGTTTTTTTCCGACCGCGTCCTGTCCCATGACGACCGTTTGAAAATTCAAAAGGAGAGCCAGCGTGATTGCAGCGAGCAGCGTAAGTGACGATGTTTCTTTGAAATTGTTTTTCATAAATGGTCTGTCATTTGTCGCCGGGAAGTTTGACCGCCGATTTATTTTTTAGTTCCGCAACCTTGGCTCGCAGTGGGCGAAAAACATATTCGTTCATTACCGCAATCGCGCCTTTGTCGGAACGATCTCCGGCGATGTTCGCGTAAGCGATTAAACCGTGTTTGATCAAAACTACGGCGCGCGTGGCTTCGGTGAACGCGAGAGAAAAATCTTTGTTCGATTCAGCAGTGGCGGCGGCGCGAACGGCTTCGATGGCGTTCATGTAATCAATGCCGAATTCCAATCGGCCAATCCAATAATTCACATAACGCGCACCGGATGGCTTCGTCTTGCCCACTGCGCGCTGCGCCGCGTCCAACGCTGTTTGATAATGCGGAATCACTGACTTCAATTCAGGCGACAACGCGCCCGGAGTCCAGTGCTGCATCATCATGTGCGGCGCGGTGAATGTCAGACCCAGCCCGTGCCATTCCAGCGTTACGGTTGCGGCTTCGACTTCGCTGAAAAGTTTTAACATGTCTGGAACAGCCGCTTCACCGCAAACATGTGTGATTTGATCGCGATAAATTTCCTCCGGCGTCGCGTTCGTGTCCCAAGCCGCGCGCGAAAGAAATGCCACGCACGGATCGTGATCGCCGATGAGCCAGTAGCGCGTCGAGAAACCGGCCCAACCTTGACTGCGAATATCCT
>JBDSYB010000181.1:0-5638 GCA_039925885.1 Verrucomicrobiota bacterium | reverse complement strand
TCGCATCGGTGCGACGATTCAGCAAAACATCCTCGACCAGTTCGAGCAGGTCTTTCGGAATCTCCGCGTAAACTTCCAACATTCCTGCGTTCACGATTCCCATATCCAACCCCGCTTGAATCGCGTGGTAAAGAAATGCGCTGTGCATCGCTTCACGCACGGCGTTGTTGCCTCGAAATGAAAATGAAATATTACTGATGCCGCCGCTGACTTTTGCGCGCGGAAGATTTTCTTTGATCCATTTCGTCGCGCGAATGAAATCCACAGCGTAATTGTTGTGCTCATCCATTCCGGTCGCGACCGTCAGAATATTCGGGTCAAAAATAATATCCTGCGGGGGAAATCCAATTTTCTGCGTGAGCAAATCGTAACTACGTTGGCAGACTTCTGTTTTGCGTTCAAAGGTATCCGCCTGGCCGCGTTCATCAAAAGCCATGACGACGACAGCGGCGCCGTAGCGAAGAACCAGTCTCGCTTGCTGAAGAAATTTTTCTTCGCCTTCCTTGAGTGAAATCGAGTTGACCACGCCTTTTCCTTGAATGCATTTCAGCCCCGCTTCGATCACGCTCCATTTCGAGGAATCAATCATCACCGGAACTTTCGCAATCTCCGGTTCGGTCATGATGTAATTGAGAAAACGCGTCATCGCAGCAACGCCATCCAACATCCCTTCGTCCATGTTCACGTCGATAATTTGCGCTCCATTCTCGACCTGCTGCCGGGCGACGCTGACCGCTTCCTCGAATTTATTTTCGAGAATTAATTTAGAAAATTTTGGTGAACCAGTGACATTCGTGCGTTCGCCGATATTTATAAAATTTGCTTCGGGCGTGAGCGTGAGTGCTTCGGTTCCACTGAGTCGCAAATAAGATTCAGTCGTCGGAACTTTGCGCGGCGCAATGTTTCGCATGGCCTTCGCCATTTTTTCGATGTGTTCCGGCGTCGTTCCGCAACAACCGCCAACAATATTAAGCAAACCGGCTTCGGCCCATTCGCGGAGTTGGGGGGCGAGCGATTCGGGCGTCTCCGGAAATCCCGTCGGCAAAAGAGGATTCGGCAAACCCGCATTGGGATACGCGCTCAGATAAATGGGAGCGACTTTTGAAAGTTCCTCGACGCGCGGACGCAATTCTTTCGGCCCCAGTGCGCAATTCATTCCCACACTCAGCAGCGGCAAGTGTGAAATGGAATTCCAAAACGCCTCGACGGTTTGCCCCGTCACGCCGCGGTCGCCATCTTTTTGAATGAACGTCACCGACGCCATCAGCGGAACAATATTCTCTCCGGCCTGCGGTTCTTTTCCAAAAGGCAATGCCGACAACCCACGTTCATCAAAAACATTGAGAATCGCAAAAAACGCCGCCTTGGCGTTGAGCGTGTCGAAAATTGTTTCCACGAGAAGAATATCACAACCGCCGTCGAGCAACGCGCCCGCCTGTTCGCTGTAGGCTTTTACCAGTTCATCCCAGGTCGTGCCGCGCGACGAGGCGTCGTTAACATCAGTCGAGATCGAAGAAGTTTTTGTCGTCGGACCAATGGCCCCGGCGACCCAGCAAATACGGCCAGGTTGCGCGCCCATCACTTCATCCGCCGCGCGCCGCGCACATTGAGCGCCCGCAAATGAGAGTTCATAGGCGAGCGATTCCATCCCGTAATCCGCCAGCGAAATAAATTGTCCGTTGAAGGTATTGGTTTCCGCAATGTCCGCGCCAGCTTCAAAATAGCGCCGATGAATTTCCTGGATGATTTTGGGTTGAGTAAGATTGAGCAGTTCGTTATTGCCCCTGAGATCTTTCCCCTTCCACTCGCGAAAACGCTCACCGCGAAACTGTTCCTCGCTCAGTTTGAACTCCTGAATCGCCGTCCCCATCGCGCCATCGATGATGACAATCCGCTCGCGCAACAGTTGGTGCAGCCGCTCGATTCGATTTAATTGCGCAGTCATTCGGTCGAAGGCCATTCTGGTGCAGCTCCACGGATAAATCAAGCTATCCTGATACGAAGATATGTTCTTTTTTAAATCCATTCAACAATTCCAAAAACCTCAATTATTCAAAGCGTCTTGCTCGAAATTTGCGAAAGGAAATCTGCGGGTTTTACGATGCGGAAATTCAGACGGTGTTTCATGGAAAGTAAATCATCATCGCCGGAAATTAGAAATTCAGCGTGAGATGCAATGGCGCAAGCGATAAACGGATTGTCCTTTAGATCGCGGCTGGAAATTTCGCCAAGCTCTGCGGGTTCAACTTTGATCGCCGCAAGTTTGAACCATGCGAGCCACTCCGAAACTTTTGGTTTTAATGGATAACGCTGCGGAGCGTGCGGCAAAATATCTTCATATTCTTTCCAGATTTCATCTGTAATCGCGGGGCGAGAAAACCAAGCGCAACGGTTTGAAGGCAAAGAAGCGGTTTGCCGCCGAAATAGAGCGCGGAATAAATAACGTTGGTGTCAAAGACGGCAATTATCATTTGCCGCTTGGTTTCCGGGCTTTGGCGCGGCGCGATTTAATTAACTGATTTATTTTTGCGGATTCTTTTTCCGTCGCATCGCGTCCAAGACCGCCGCTGGCTTTTACTAGTTTTTCAAAATTCGTTCGCAAAAGAATTTCACTTTCCAGACGGCTTAAACCAGCGCGGACGACTTCACTGGCATTGGCAAAGCGACCTGTCAAACCTGAGAGGAGTTGGCTGATGAAGTGATGCGCCTTAATTTAATTCCGCTACCAACGGTTTTTCCTTCGCCCGCTTACTAACTTGCATGATTGAGAAACCAAGAACATTCCCCTGCTCATCCACGCGCTCCATGACAGCATCATTGTTTGTCTCGCGCATGAAACCCGCCTTGTCGGAAAAGCGCACTTCCAGAAAGTCGCCTTCCGCATCGAAATAGACTTTTACGTGTTCGG
This sequence comes from Verrucomicrobiota bacterium, assembly GCA_039925885.1. GTDB lineage: Bacteria > Verrucomicrobiota > Verrucomicrobiia > Limisphaerales > CANJXF01 > CANJXF01. The sequence goes on along the minus strand of JBDSYB010000181.1, from coordinate 2,730 downwards.
CCATAATTGTTCGCCTTTCTTGGGTTTGTCCGTCAAATACGCTGTCAGGACGAAAGCATCTTCTTCGGAATACTTTACTACAACGCAAAGCCATTTGTCGCCCACCTTTGTTCCGAAATAGTAGCGATAATGCAATGCCGCCGTGTCATCAGTCCGCGATTGAATAACCAGTTGTGGTTCACGCAAGGTTTCTTTCAGAGCCGCTTCCATATCGGCCATTTCAGGATGTTCTAAAATATGCTGCAACTGTTCGTCCGTCAGCCGCACGTTTTGCCCTGAATAATCTTTCAATAAAATCATGCTGCGTCCTTGCCTCCTTTAAATCATTTCATCCTCGTGTTTTTCGCGGATTGCTTTCGGTTTCATCACTTTCGCGGTTTTGGCTTCTTCCGCTGCGCGTTCGAGGTTCAAGGCCAGCAACTTTTCTAAAATCTGTTCGTCTGTTAAATCAGCGGGGAAGCCGTAGGCGGCGGCGACGGCGGCATCTAGCTTCTTGTGGGCCAGGTCGAGCCATGCGGGGCGTTCGTTGTAAAGTTTTGTCAGCGTGCGCGCTTTGAGTTTCGCGGCGCAATCGGCGTCGCGGGGTTCAAGGCGCGGGTAGCGAACGAGGCCAAGCGAGGATGGAGAATTGCGGATGGAAGATGGATCAATGTAGCGCGCCCACGGGCCATCGAGGGAGCCGGGGAATTCCAGAATTTTTTCCACCGTCCATTCCGGCGGATTGAGCCAGCGTTCGCGCAACGTGTACAACTCTTTGGCGGCGGCGGCAATGGCGGCGCGGTGTTCGGCTGGTGTTAATTTTGCGGTTGCGCCGCCGGTGTGATAAGCAGGCGGCTCTTCTCTCACTGTTAAAAACCGGTTTTCAATCGTGTCTTCCCATCCCGATTCTTTCGGTTTTAATTTTTTCGACGCGGGCGACGGCAAAGACAAGTCATCCGGGAATGGAAACGGAAAAGTTTCAAAGCAAGTTGTCGGCGTGTAACGCGGGCGCGTTTCTAAAAACGTGCCTTGCTTCAATGACCAAACTTCGTGAAAGCGTGAATGGAGAATCCCAAATGTATAATCATCTGAGCGGGCAAAGCCGACTACGGCACTATCAGGTAAAACAACACCTTCAACCCAGACAAAAATGCGATGCTTGGAAACTCGTGGCGTGAAAATCGTTCTGTGCAATCCTTTGGAGCAAGTTTTCCAGTCGCCACCACTCCGTCCAAGTTTCCACCAGAATGTGCTTCGCTGTTTGTCACGGTTTGCAAGTCTTTCAGGTTTTACTTTGGATTGAATGTGACGAAATGGAGCTTCGTATTTGCCTGCGTCGTCAATTTGCGAAGCTCCAAAATCAATGATCCAAAACGGCGGCTCACGCTTCGTTACGCCATTACCGTTTATCCAACGGAAAAGCACATCGGAGCTCGGTTGCCCGTGAGGATTCGGACTTTTAAGCATCTCGACCGCTTCGTTCTCTTGAATTTCAAAAGAGCCAACTTTAACTGGCCCTTGAAAACAGACACTTTTATTTGCCTCCAGATTCACAACGTCTGAAAGGTCTTGCGTGGTGGAAAGGGAATTTGAAATTTCAACGACTTTTTTCGAGTCCAAGATTCGATTGGATTCCTTTCCGTCATCAAATCCGACCATGCTGACGTGAACATTTGCACCAGCCAAAATCCAATCACGGGAACTTTCGGCAAAGAAAATGTCGCCAGTTTCTTTGATGCGTTTCAAAACTTCTCGGTTTGCGCCGCCGCGAATTCCCTGCGTCGCTAGTAAGCCCGCGCGTTTGCATTTTTTGTGTTCAATCAAGTCGCGTGCCTTTTCAAACCAGTAGCAGCACAAATCAGATTGGCCGGGAATGCGTTCGCCGTAAATTTTGCGGAGTTCGGAAACGTAGTTGTCGTCAAGTTCGCCGCGCATGAGTTGTGAACCCAAAAACGGCGGATTGCCGACGATGACATCTGCTTCCGGCCATTCGCGTTCGGTGTAGAATTTCAAAGCATCGTCGCCCGCGTGTTCGCCCGCCTGCGCTTCTTTCAACGTCTTGGCTTTGCTTTTGAAATGCGGCACGAGCAAGGCATCTCCGTTTTGGAAGCCGTCGAGATTTTGCAAAACCGGCGTGCGGTCGTTGTCAAAACCGTTGTCGCGCCGCCATTGCAGAAAACCGATTTGCACGGAGACTTGCGCCAGCTCGAAAGCGTAGGGATTCAATTCAATCGCGCGCAATTGCTGGACGTTCGCCTCTGGCTTGAACTTGAAACCAAGTTGCGTTGCAAACGCGACGACTTCTTTTTCAAGGCTGAGAAGCAATTGCAGCGAGACGTAAAGAAAGTTTCCGCTGCCGCACGCAGGATCAAGCACGGTGACGGATGAAATTTTCTTTTGGAACGCGGACAGTTTTTCGCGTGCCAACTCTTTGGTGGGGCGAGTTCACCTTTGATCTCGCTCCATTCGCGGCGGAGCGGAGCCATGAGCACGGGTTCAACGAGAGTTTTAATATCGGCTTCTCTGGTGTAATGCGCGCCAAGTTGCGAACGCTGTTCCGGTTCAAGGGCGCGTTCAAAAAGCGTTCCCATGATGCTCGGCTCAATAAATTGCCAATCAGCTGTGCCTGCATCGGCAAGTTTAAGCAGTTCTTCTTCCGTTAATTCAAAGACGGTCGAATCTTCAAAAAGATGCCCGTTGAAATGGCGAATCTTGTCTTTGCCAAACGTGCCGCCCGTCGCCATCACTGCG
>JBDSYB010000180.1:0-5697 GCA_039925885.1 Verrucomicrobiota bacterium | reverse complement strand
GCCGCAGATGAAAGGCGCGGGCGTGACGCTCGCCTATGTTTTTCCGGGCTTGCCGTATTGGGTGGGCGTGGCGGTGGTCGGAGCGGTTATCACGCTCAACGTCGCGCTCGGCGGCATGAAAGGCATCACGCTGGTGCAAGCCTTTCAATACTGGGCCAAAATGTTCGCCATCTCCGTGCCGATTTTCGTGCTGATGAATGTGTATGGGGACTATGGAAGTCAATTAGGAGCGTCGCAATACACGGCAACTCCGGTGAAAATTGTCAGCGATGGTAAAACGAATGACACAGTTATTTTACAAGGAGGAGATGTTTATAAAAACACACTTTTGACACCTACTCAACAGGCAGCGATGCTTCGCAAACCTCTCCCCGAAAAAGCTCCCGCTGATCAAAAATGGATTTCTCCTTTCGGCCCGTTGACCACTAAAGCCGCTGCGAAAGCTGGTTTGAAAGCTGAAGAACAAAAACCATTTTCGCTGCTTTACACTTATTCGCTCATCATCGCGCTGGTTTGCGGCACGGCGGGTTTGCCGCACATTCTCGTTCGCTTTTACACGAACCCCGATGGCGTCGCCGCCAAGCGCACGACGATGTGGGTGATGATTCTCATCGGCATCTTTTACGTTTTCCCGCCGGTGTTCGGCGTGATGGGACGAAATCTTTTGCCGGAACTTTATCTCGGCGCAGGATCGAAAGGGACGGATAAGGTGGTGCTGGAGTTGCCGAGGATTTTGAATGAGCAGGGGGGAAGGGGAGAAAGGGGGAAAGGGGGAAAAGGAGAAGGGGGGACCGGGAGCGCAATCTCCTCTGCTCCCGTTCACCCTTTCTCCCCTGCTGCCAATACTGCGAACAAGCGCACCGATAAAATCCCTTGGGGTTCAATATTGAGCGGCATCACTTGCGCCGGAGCGTTCGCGGCGTTCATGAGCACGTTCAGCGGATTGCTCGTCTCCATGACCGGCGCGCTGGCCCACGATGTTTACGGAAGAATCCTGCGCCCGAAATCGACGCCCGAACAACGCATGAGAATGTTCAAATTCGGCGCGGTGCTCATCGGCGGAATCGCCATTCTGCTCGGCACACAAGTCGAACTGTTGGATATCAATTTCATGGTCGGCCAGGCGTTTGCCATCGCGGCGGCGAGTTATTTTCCGCTGCTGTTCATGAGCGTCTGGTGGCGCGGCATGACGCAAAAGGGCGCGGCGACCGGAATGTTGAGCGGCGGTTTGCTGGCGCTGGCGGGAATCACTTTGACCAGCGTGAGCGACATCGTTTTGAAAACAGCGCAGAAAAACGGAACGCCAAATCCGTTGCAAGGTTTGGAAACATTTTGGATCGGTCATCCGGGAATCCGAATTCTCTGCGAACAACCAGCGATCTGGGCCGTGCCTCTGGCGATTGGTTTGATGATCGTTGTTTCCAAATTAACGCGAAAAGATATTCCTGCGGACATCCGCGCGAAAATGCTCGTCCTGCACGCGCCGGAAAAACTCGGGTTGAAACAGGAATACATTCAGGAACAGCAAGGGATGGGGCATTGAACGTGCTGCCATGCGTCTCGCTGGCAGTGGAAAAAGAAAATGCCCCAAGGCACTGCCAGCGAGACGCATGGCAGCACGTTGACGGAACCAAAACTTGTTGCAGTTTGTGAACTGGATTAAAAAGAGATGCAATGCCTGCGACCCAACATGGAAATGTTTCATGGGAAAGAATGATCCGAGCTGTGGAAAAAGTGCGTGAAAGATTATTGCGGGCCGCCGCCGCCTTGGACAAAGCCGACGTGCCGTATGCGGTTGTGGGTGGAAATGCCGTCGCCGCGTGGGTTTCGCGTGTGGACGAGGCAGCGGTGCGCAATACACAAGACGTGGACATTCTTCTCCGCCGCACTGATCTTCCCGCTGCAACCGATGCGCTCTCTTCCGTTGGCTTCATCTACCGCCATGTAAAAAGTCTGGATATTTTTTTGGATGGTCCGAGTGCAAGCGCACGGGATGCGGTGCATATCGTTTTCGCTGGAGAAAAAGTTCGTTCCGAGAATTCTTCCGCCGCGCCGGACGTTTCCGAATCAGAGGAAACAGAAACCTTCCGGCTCGTAACTCTCGATGCATTGGTTCGGATGAAGTTGACTGCCTTTCGCGACAAAGATCGCACGCACCTCCGCGACCTTCTTGAAGTCGGATTGATCGACGCCAGTTGGTGTGATCGCCTTCCGCCCCCGCTTGCCACGCGCCTGAAAGAATTGGTTGAGAATCCTGAGGGCTGAAAACTTCCCCGGCAATTTGAAGATCGCGAAGAAAGCGTTTATTGCCTGAGGCCCGATAAAATGCGCTCCCTCGCAAAATCTTGAGCAGCCTGAGGGAAATGATACCATCCGTGCCATGCCGAAATCAAAACGCCAGACGAAGTTATTACAAGGAGCGCGGGTCTATCTTTCTGGACCAATGGATTTTGTGGCGTCGCGTTCGACTGAAAAACAGTTCGGATGGCGCAATCGCGTCAGCCAGTTTCTGCAGGTAATGGGCGTGACGGTTTTTGATCCGTGGTTCAAACCGGAGGTGCGCGGCTTGCACGAATATGGCCGCGAAGATGTGAAGAGTGGCGACCGCATTAAGGAACGCTGGACTTACGCCGACGGAAAAAAAGGGGCAGCGACGCGCGCCTGGTGTGCCGATAAATTTTGGGAAACCCTGCACATCGACTTGCGCATGGTGGACACAAGCGATTTCGCTATCTCGTATTGTCCCACGAATATTTACAGTGTGGGCACTCCGCACGAAATTATCACCGCACGAATGCAGCTCAAACCGGTGCTTTTTGTCAGCCCGCCAGTGGAATTCCCCACCTTGCACGAGTTGCGCAAACATTTGAAGAACGACGCGAAGGCTCGCGATTTGTTAAAAAAACTCGAGACGGAAATTCCGATCAAAGAAAATCCGTCAGGGATACCCAGCCTGTGGTATCTGCCGTTAATTGGGGGCGACAATTTTTTTGACGGATTTGGGTTCGCGAAATATCGAAAAAAGTTCGCCTGGCATCAGGATATTGCGCTGGATGAACACGAGAAGCGATTTCCACCAAAACGTCCGCTGCTGCCCTTCGTTGAAAAGTTGAACACACGTTTGCCAAAAAAATGGGACTCCAAGCTGAATCATTTTGTGCAGAACGACGATTGGCTGCTGTGGGATTTTCATCAAAATAAAATTCGCGGCAAACACGTGGAGTCGATTCGCAAATAGCTTGTTGGCGGGGCAAGTCAAAAGCTGATTCAGGCACCATCTTTCCTGCTTGCAATTGCCGAAATCACCTACAGTCTTCTGCTCAAATGCCTGAATAATGGACACGCAAACAACCCTATGGTTTTTTTTTGGTGAAGGTCGCAATCTCACACGGTCAGAGTAGTCAAAAACAACGTCATGAAAACAACTAGCGATCCGGGCGCAGTATTACCGGCGATGCTCGATAAAAGAACTGTCTTGGACATCTTGGACAGAATTAATCGGCGGAAATTTCCCACGCAACTGGGCTGGGAAAATTCGCAAATGGCGGCTTGCGTGCAATTGATTGACTCCGGACATCTGGATGGATGTGTCGTGCTGGATTCGGCCGCGCGACCAACCAAAATTTATGGAATTTGCCTGGCGGCAGCTGGTCAGGAAATTCTCGACGAGTGTGAAGTCCCGCCAGTCAGTCGTTTTGTTTTGCTGCGGTTACATAGGTTGGTTTGGCGCATCAGCTTCTCCTGTATTTTTTTGGGTTTGTTGATTGCGTTGCCCAAACAGAACACCAGTTTGGAAAAATTGACGGCTGAAAACGCGGATCATTTTAACTCGCAACAGTCGTCCCAATTACATGAACTAAAGAATACGCCCCAGGCGACATCACGATTGCAGACGACGCGGGATTTACAAAGCAGCTCGGCCCGTTTTTTTCGCGACTTGTGCGCGAAAAATAGCGAGCACGATTAATCGGAAAATTATTTCGCAGAGAACTCGGTTGGTTTGGTTGATTCAGCAATTTCCTAACAAAAAACAAGGGCGTTTCCCCATTGCTTAATCTTTCCCGGGATTCGTTACTTGAGAGGGACTAAATTCAAACAAAAGGAAAATTATGAAAAATCAAATTATGATAGCGATGGCATCGGTCGGATTGTTGGCAGGGTGCGCTACGCGAGAACATCACATGGCTCGTCTTAGCGATTTGCCAATGCCAGTGCAAAATACAATTCGCGCCCATTCGCCGTCTGGAGATATTGCGAGAGTTGAAAAAGATATGCACGGTGGCCGGGAGGTCTATAACGTTTCGTTTCGCCAACCGGCCTTAAATCCGGAAATGCAAATCGCTTCCGATGGCACTCTTCTCAGTGTGGATCAACCGTTGGTTGTGCAACAACCGGTCATCATTCGCGAACAGACGCCTGTTATTATCCAAGAAGCTGCTCCCGCGACCGTAGTGACGACTCCTGGAGCTACAACGCGATTTGAAGACCTGCCTCTGGCGGTGCAAAATGCGATTCGCGCCAAAATGCCGAATGCGAAAATAATCGGCGTCACTAAAGAAAGTCGTCCGGGTGTTGTTTACGACGTGAAGGTCGCCGAACAAGGTCCGAGTCAGCGATTGCACATTGCGGAAGATGGGACATTTGTAGAATAGCTAAAACTTCGTTCGATAATAAGCGGCGGGAATTTTTACCCGCCGTTTTTTTTGCTTGTCGCTAAGTTTTTTCGCCAAACCAATCTGGCATCGAAAAAATTTTCGCGTAAACTGCGACTGTTGATGCCGAATTTCACAAACGTTTCCGCCTATAAATTTGTTTCACTCACAGGACTCAAAGCATTGCGAGCGCGCTTGCTGGCCTTGTCCAATGAGAGGGATTTGAAAGGATCAATTCTTCTTAGCCCCGAAGGCATTAATCTCTTCGTCGCCGGTTTATCGCCAAACGTGAAATTTCTATTGGAGGAATTGCGACGCTTGCCGGGTTTGGAAAATTTTGCGGCAAAAATAAGTGAGAGCAATCACCAGCCTTTCAACCGCATGTTGGTGCGAATTAAAAAAGAAATTATCGCGTTTGGAATTGAAGGTATCAATCCGGCGCAGCGCACGTCTCCGAAAATTCCCCCCCGGCTTTTAAAAGAGTGGCTTGATGAAGGTCGGCCTTTAATTCTGCTCGACACGCGGAACAATTACGAAGTGAAGTTGGGCACGTTTAAGAATGCTCGATCGATTGGGGTCGATCATTTTCGAGAGTTTCCCGACGCGACGCGCAAGCTTCCCGGCGATTTGAAAGAGCAGACCATAGTTATGTTTTGCACGGGCGGAATTCGCTGCGAGAAAGCCGGGCCGTTCATGGAGCGCGCGGGTTTCAAAAATATTTTCCAACTGGACGGTGGCATTTTAAAATATTTCGAGGAATGCGGCAGCGCCCACTACGAGGGAGAATGTTTCGTTTTCGATCAGCGCGTAGGTGTCGATCCAAATCTGCATGAAACCGACTCGACGCAATGTTTTGTTTGCCAGACACCCCTCAGCGCTGCGGAACAGCAAGACGAACATTACGTGCTGAACGAATCCTGTTCCTATTGTTTTCAAACTGCCGAGGAGCAGATGCGGGAAAATATCAACGAGCGCCACGCCGCCATTCTTGAAGCGGTGACACCTTTGCCGGGGAGCCAGCCCTACGATAGGTTTCGCCCCATTA
>JBDSYB010000179.1:0-9074 GCA_039925885.1 Verrucomicrobiota bacterium | reverse complement strand
AATTTTGATAGGCGTAACGGGCAAAGAAAGCCATCCCCGTGAGCAGCAGAACAATTCCGGCGCGAACAAACCAGTATGTGCCGAGCCGCATTTCGAATGAACCCTTTTCGGTTTCGTCGGGCTTTGTAAAATTTGGAGGAGCAGGTTCAACCAACGGTGGAGGTTGGGCGGAAGGTGCCCGCGCTTTCAGTTGCAACAAACTTTCGGGAAGATTTGTGGTGGGGATGACGGGTGGAGCTTCCCTGATGTTTGATGTCACCAATATTTTTGGCAAAATGGGCGGCGTAATCGGTTTTGGCGTCGGCGCATGAATCGGGTCAGATGTTTCCAATTTCGGAATTTCCAAAGAAGGAATCTCTATCGGCTGCAATTTATTCAGGTCAGACGATTTTTGCTGAAGCTTGTTTTCGAGGTCATCAACTTTCGTGCCGAGTTGTTTCAGTTGCGCCTCCAAAAGTTGATGGAGATTTTTTAGATGCTGGAATTCGGCACGTTCCTGCTCATTCATAGCGGCCCCTGTATTGCGGCTGACTTTAAGCCCGCATGAATCGGCGGCAAGCAAAACTGCGAAGGCAGACCTCCTTTTTGGCAGCGGAATCGTTTTCAAAAACTAACTCGACGCCGCCCGCCGCAGCCGGTCAATGACCGCCCGCCAATGTTCTGTCTCAGGCACACATTCTACGACAATCAACTCTGCGCCGAACTCGTCACATTGATGCAACTCAGCGTAAAGCGCGCGAGCAAAAGCCTCGGGGTCATGCGGAATGACTGCCACGCGCCCAAATTTTGCGTCCAACGGGATTTGGGTGTGAGCGATGACATGGACGTTGGAAAGTTTCGAGTTCTCGCTGGCGATTTTAGAAATTTGAAAAACCAAATCCGCTTCATCGCGCCACGAAAGAACGACTAGTTTTGCTTTGGGCGAATAATGTTTTTGCAGCAAGCCGGGACTGCGCAAGGCTCCGTCGTTATTTCCAAAATTATGCGTCAACTTGCCGAGCACGGCGATCAGCGCTCCGGCGTGGATCATGCCGGGCCGCAAAATTTGGGGAGGTTGAACCGTTAAATCGAGGACGGTGGATTCGATTCCCACCTGGGATTGTCCACCATCGATGATCAGAGAAATTTTTTCGCCCAAACTTTTTTGCACATGTTGCGCGTTCGTCGGAGAAATTTCGTTGGAACGGTTGGCACTCGGCGCGGCCAGAGGAAAATCGCAGGCGCGAATAACGGCTTGCATAATGGGGTGGCTCGGCCAGCGCACCCCGACGGTCCCGCCACCCGAGGAGACGGCATTTGGAATTTTATCAGAGCGGGCAAGGACAAGCGTGAGGGGACCGGGCCAAAAAGCTTCGGCTAATTTGTGGGCGGTTTCGGGCCAATCGGTGACACAGCGTTGCGCCATATCGAGACTGGCCACGTGAACAATAAGCGGGTTGTGAGCGGGGCGTCCTTTGGCGTGGAAAATTTTCTGGACGGCCTTTTCATCAAACGCATTCGCCGCCAGGCCGTAAACCGTTTCGGTCGGCAACGCGACAATTTCCCCTTTGCGAAGTAACTCTGCCGCACGATGCACGGCGGTTTCAAAAAGGGCGGCGTTGTGTGTCGGCAGAATTTCCATTTTAATTTAACAGGTTGATCGGCTGAATGTGCTGAACTTTACGCTTTGAACCTGGCTCGCAAAATTTATTCTGTTGCCGTGCTCGCTCATTTGACGGAACAACTTTTGCGAAAGCAATCCCTCTTGCCAGAACAGGTGCGCGAGGCGGTGGGACAATTGATTGATGAAGCTTTCGCCATGGAAACCAAGGCGGAATTTCTCAGCGCACTTTCTGCAAAGGGCGAAACGGTCGAGGAAATCGCAGCGTTCGCCCGGGAACTTCGGGAAAAATCCGTTCAACCAATTTTGGACAGCGAGACTCGATCAAGAGAAATTTTGGATGTTTGTGGAACGGGCGGCGATTATCTGAATACCTTTAATATTTCGACGACGGTTGCGCTGGTGGCCTCTGCGGCGGGCGTGACGGTCGCCAAACATGGGAATCGTGCAGTAACATCGAAGTCCGGCAGCGCTGATGTTCTGGAAGCACTCGGAATAAAAATTGATTTGTCTCCCGAGCAAGCGGCCGAAAGTTTGCGGCAACATCAGTTCGCGTTTTTCTTCGCGCCGAAATTTCATCCTGCATTCAAATACATCGCGCCCGCCCGAAAACTTTGCGCCGAACGCGGGCAACGCACGATTTTTAATTTACTAGGGCCGCTGTTGAACCCCGCCCGGCCGAGCGCGCAATTAATGGGAGTGCCCCGCCCTGAATTGTGCGAGCCGCTCGCGCAGGTTTTACAGAAGCTGGGGGTGAGGCGCGGCATGGTGATTTGTGGAGAAGTGGAAACATCGACCACCCAACATCCAACATCCAACATTGAAAGTTCCAAATCGTTTCTCGATGAATTTTCCACTTTGGGAGATACTTTTGTGGCGGAGTTTTATCAGGAGCGCGGGATGAACTCCTCAACTTTGTCGCTGGAAAATTTTCCGGTGCGCGGTGCGGAATTAAAAGATTTGGCGGGGGGCGACAGCAAAACGAATGCTGAAATTGTGCGTCGGATTTTTTCCGGCGAAGAAAGAGGTCCAAAGCTCGATGCAGTTTTGTTAAATGCGTCCGCGGCGTTGTTGATCGCAGGCAAGTCCAAAAGTATGGCGGATGGATGGGAGATTGCCGGTGAAATAATTCGGTCGGGGAAGGCAGAACAAAAACTGTTGGAGTTGATTGAGTTTTCTAAAAACCCCAGTTGATAAGGCATTAATCCAAGTGGTTATGAGGCGATTCAGTTCTTGCCTTCACTCTGCAAGTTGCTGAATGTATTCCACCTTTTATGGCCAAAAAAGCGCTTATCACCGGCATCACTGGACAGGACGGTTCGTATCTCGCGGAATTGCTTTTAGGCAAAGGCTACGAAGTCCACGGCATCATTCGCCGTGCGAGTACTTTTAATACTGGACGACTTGATCCGATCTACGCAGACCCGCACTCCAGCAAGAATCGGTTATTTTTACATTACGGCGATTTGAGCGACGCGAGTGGTTTGGCGCGATTGATCGGGAAAATTCAACCGGAAGAAATTTATAATCTCGCCGCGCAAAGCCATGTGCGCGTCAGTTTCGATGCGCCGGAATACACCACCGATGTCACCGGCACCGGCACGATTCGTTTGCTCGAAGCCATTCGCGAAACTGGCATTAAACCACGATTTTATCAGGCCTCTTCCAGTGAAATGTATGGATTGGTGCAGGAAGTTCCGCAAAAGGAGACGACGCCCTTTTATCCGCGCAGCCCGTATGGCTGCGCCAAAGTTTATTCTTTTTGGATCACAGTAAATTATCGCGAATCGTATGGCTTGCACGCCAGCAATGGGATTTTGTTCAACCATGAATCGCCCCGGCGCGGCGAAACTTTTGTCACGCGCAAAATCACGCGTGCCCTTGCGCAAATTCAAGCCGGGTTGCAGGACAAATTATTTCTGGGAAACCTCGATGCCAAGCGCGACTGGGGCTACGCCAAGGAATATGTGGACGCGATGTGGCTGATGTTGCAGCAAGACAAACCGGACGACTACGTTATCGCCACCAACGAAACCCATTCCATCCGGGAATTTTTAGATGTCGCCTTTGGTCACGTCGGCATGGATTGGAAAAAATATGTGGAAATCGACCCGCGCTATTATCGCCCCGCCGAAGTGGAATTGTTAATCGGCGATTTCAGCAAAGCGAAAAAACAATTGGGCTGGGAACCGAAAACCAAATTTGACGGTTTGGTGAAGTTAATGGTGGATGCGGATATTCAATTGTTGAAAGACCACCAGGAAGGCCGCATCAAAGTCATTGGTTAACATCCATTTTGAACTTGTTCGCTTACCCCATTCTGATTGATTAAGCACATGTCGGCACCTTTGTATTCTCCTGTTTTAGTGACGCGCAATCGTTGTCGTATTTGCAATTCGACCGCCCTCACTCCGGTGGTCAGCCTTGGCGACCAGTATATCGCAGGCGCTTTTGCGGGCGCGGACGGCAAACCGCCCGTTCAGCGGAGAATTCCACTGGATCTGGTGCGTTGCGATCCAAGTCAGGATCAAAATGCGTGCGGGTTGGTGCAATTGAAACATTCCGTTCCGCCCAAAATTCTTTACCGTTCGTATTGGTATCGCTCTGGCATCAATCAAACGATGCGCGATAATCTGGCGGGCATTGCGCAAATGGGATCGGACATTGCTAAATTACAAGCGGGCGATCTGGTGATTGATATTGGATGCAATGACGGGACGCTTTTGAAGTCTTACAAAACTCCCAACCTTCGCATTCTCGGTTTCGATCCCGCGACTAATATTGTCGAATATGCCCGGAAAAACGGGGTGCAAGTGGTGAACGATTTTTTCTCCGCAGCAAATTTGCGCAATGTTTATCCCGACGAAAAACCAAAAGTCATTACCTCTATCGCGATGTTTTACGATTTGGAATTTCCCCACCTGTTTGTCGCAGACATCAAAAGTATTTTGCACGAACGCGGCGTCTGGATTTTGGAATTGAGCTACTTGCCGACGATGCTCGAGATGAACAGTTACGACACGCTCTGCCACGAACACCTCGAATATTACGGACTTGCGCCAATGGAACGACTCTTTGCCGAACACGATTTGGAAGTGATCGACGTTACGTTGAACAACATGAACGGCGGTAGTTTCCGCATCGCCGTCGGTCACGCGGGCAAAACCAAGCCGAGCGACGGAGCGCGCGTCCGCGTTCAGGATTTACGCCTCAAAGAATTTGAAATGGCCTTGGACACGGATGAGCCATTCGCTGCCTTCCGTAAAAACATTCAGAAAATTAAAAAGGATCTCCAGGCGTTTCTAAAAAAAGCGAAGAAAGAAAAAAAGCTGGTTCACGGCTACGGCGCTTCCACCAAGGGAAATACCATTCTGCAATATTGCGACATCACGCCGGATTTGGTTCCCGCCATCGCTGACCGCAACAAAGACAAATTTGGCTCCTACACCATCGGCACGAACATCCCGATTATTTCCGAAGATGAATCGCGGAAGAAGAAGCCCGATTATTACCTGGTTTTGCCCTGGCATTTCATTGATGAAATGAAGAAACGCGAAAATGATTTTCTCAAACGCGGGGGAAAATTTGTTTTGCCCATGCCAACCGTCCATCTGGTTGGCGCTTGAGCGCGCTCCATGAAACGCGCCCTAATCACAGGAATCCTCGGTCAGGACGGGACTTATTTGGCGCGTTGGTTGGTCATTAAAGGATACGAGGTGCATGGGATTATCCGCGCGCCTTTCGAACGCGAAGAGGACCGAATCCGAAGGCGTTTCACAGACGATGATCTGCTCAAAATAAAATTTCATACGGGAAGCCTCGAAGATCCATTTTCCCTTTCGCACATTCTGAAACGAACAAATCCGGAGGAGATTTATCATTTAGCGGGAGTGTCTGATTCGCGCCTTAGTTTTGCGATCCCGGAACAGACATTTCAATCCATCGCGCTCGGCACCCTTCGCTTGCTGGAGGCGGGGCGGTTGCAAAATCCTGATATCCGATATTTCCTTGCTTCGTCTTGCGAGATTTTTGGAACACCGGCTGAAACGCCCCAGAACGAAAACTCGCTTCGCCAACCCATGACACCTTACGGAGTGGCCAAGCAAGCCGCTGACAGTTTTGGGCGGATTTACCGAGAGAAATACAACCAGTTTATTTCCGTGGGCATTCTTTACAACCACGAGTCGCCGTTGCGTCCGAACAATTATCTCAGCCGTCGCGTTGCCCAAGCCGTCGCGGCGGTTAAAAAAGGCACGTTGAAAAAGCTTTCACTCGGTGACATGACTGCGGAACGCGATTGGAGCGACGCGCGCGATTTCGTGCAAGGTTTTTGGCTCACGTTACAAGCCAAGGAATCGGGCGAACACATTTTCAGTTCTGGAACCAAACGGACGGTTCGTGATCTCGTGGAATGCGCTTTTCGCGCCGCCGATCTGGATTACAAAAATTTTATCGAAGCCAACCCGACAAATATTTCGACGCAAGTGACCGCAGGGCTTTGTGGAAATCCTGTCAAGGCGAAAAAAGATTTGGCCTGGAAACGCCAGTGGAGTTTTCAGGCAATGATTGAAGATTTGGTTAAAGCTGAATTGGAAAACCGCTCGGAAATTGAGAGAGCCAACCCCGTGCCTGGATAGCAAACCAACCCCCTCCGAGGCGGGGCAATGACTTAAGAAAAAAGAATAAATCATCGCCTTGAAATCAACAGCTTGAGCGTCTTGTTTCTTAGGAGGAACCCATTTCCATGCTTGGGGCAAAGGTAAGAAAAACGCTCGACGCGAGCGATGAAGGCGCAGAATCTTTGGAACATGAACCCGACGCAAAAGCAATTGTCACTCAACCGCGTCACGTTAAAAAACAATCTCTCATCCGTGCCCAGAAAACGCGCGGACGCATTCACGTTGATCGAATTGCTTGTGGTAATTGCTATCATCGCGATTCTGGCAGCGATGCTCCTACCCACTTTGGGTAAGGCCAAAATCAAGGCACAGGCAATTTCCTGCATGAACAACAACCGGCAATTACTTCTGGCGTGGCGAATGTATTCGGAGGAACACCGTGATGTACTTGTGCCAAATGAACCGGGTGAACCGGGCTGGGTGTGGGGTTGGATGGATTTCAATTCGGGCAACACCGATAACACCAATACGCAGTTCCTGCTCAATGATCGTTATGCCCTGCTCGGTCAATACACGAAGTCTGCGGGCATTTACAAATGTCCCGCAGATCGCAGTGAGGTTAAAAACCTTGGCCCGCGTGTTCGAAGCGTTTCCATGAACCAGGCGGTCGGAACCAAATTGAATGGAACGGCCGTTACTGGACCTTGGCTACCTGGAAACCTTGATTGGAATCAAACCACCTGGCGCACTTACGCCAAGCTCACGGATATGACACAACCCTCGCCGACGATGCTTTGGGTGTTCGTGGATGAACACCCGGACAGCATCAACGACGCGCAATTAGGTTTCGAGTGTGGGCTTACCAATGCAGCAGCGCGGATTGTGGATTTTCCGGCGAGTTATCACAATGGCGCCTGCGGTTTTGGTTTTGCAGATGGCCACGCAGAAATTCATCGCTGGCGCGGGAATTCCATTAAACAGCGAATTACCTACACAGGAAGTCTGTCACACAACATTCCTGCAGCAGATAGTCTCGAAGATGTGACGTGGTTACAACAGCGCACTTCAGCCCTACGTTAACTTTCACTTCGATTTTTTCGCAAGCCACGCCTGAATCGTTGCGGGCGACACATCCGCATTTTTCCTGCGGTCGTGCCGGATCAAAAACCAGACGGCGCGGAACATTTTCACCGGATTAAATTCACGCGGCCATTTTCCATTTTTGAGCGAATAGACTGTATCGCATAGACTGACACGATCATCCACTACGCGAATCAATGCGTTCATGCGCGGCGAAAGATTTTTGCAACGGGTCCACGCGACACGAATCGCCCAAACGTATTGCAGCCAATATTGCCAGCGATGGTCTCGATGCGCATTAACGGTCATGCTGGCCGGAGAAGCGCGGCAGGAAACGAGCGGTCCGCCCACTTGGATCAGTTCCCCAGAACGCAACCCAAGTTCGCTCAGAAAAGAAACATCGTTGCCATAAGCACGCCGTGAAAAATCGAACCCATATGGATTTTGAAATTGAATGTAGTTATCGAAAACATCCTTGGCGGCGTTGGTGTCGAACAAACTGCAAATCTGGCTGACCGGAAAAACGGCGGCGAGAATGCCAAGCGCGTATTCGTCGCCCCTGACCTTCACCGTTGGAAAAACGTGAAGTAATCGCCGACTTTCGATTCCCGTTTTGACTGATTTATCCGAAAACTTTTCAACCGCCTCAGCGATGGTTTCCGAATAGGCATTGCAACCTGCAATCAAGTGAGACGGGTTTTCCTGCAAAACTTTCACAAGGGTTTCGACGTAACGCGGCAAAATCAAATCATCCGACCAAACAAAAGTGGAATATTTCCCACGCGCTTCGTGCAGAAGTTTTCGCCAAGCGCGAACCGGGCCGGAATTTTCCTCGCTGGTGATGACGCGGATTCTTGGATCGCGCGCGGCGGCCTGCTGGATGATTTCCCGCGTGTTGTCTTTGCTCGCTTCGTCGTAAATCAGAATTTCCAGATTTTGGTAAGTTTGATTTGAGCAAGACGCAATGGAATCAGCCACGGTCAAGGCGCTGTTGTAGGTCGGAATTAAAAGGCTGACGAGAGGAAAGGTCGGCATTGCTCTAATCAGGTCTGGAAAAAAAGAAATTGATGCTTCTGTTTTCTCGGAAACGAAGGCCAACGGATTCTAATCGGTTCGTAATTACGGGCACGTCAGCAGGATCATGAATTTCAATGATGAAAAGCCTAGTGTTAGCCAAGATATCTTGAATGGACTCAAACCGTTCAAAGATTTCCTTTTCCGCTCCTTCGATGTCCATCTTCAAAACCGTAATTTTTTTCCCGATTAAATTATTTTTGGCAACAAAATCCGCAGGCGTTATGACGGGAACCTGAATCGATTTCTCGCTTTCCTCAGAATAAATACTCTGTTGAGTTGAAATGGCAGTCTGCCCAATTGAAACGTTTCGAGCGTATCCTCCGATTCCTACATTTAGTAAAGTGACATTCTTTTGCGCAGCCAATCGCTTGCATGCTTTTGCATAAGTCGGGGGATTGAGTTCAGCTCCAAAAATCTTTCCTCTGTGCTGTAGCGATTGTAGGTAACTCATGAACATTCCGTGATGCACTCCAAAGTCCAACACCAAGCCTTCCGGATTATGCTGAACAGTTTCTCGAAACGAGGCAAATTCATAACAGCGATCTACAAAGATTTCGTCATAGATAACGTACTCAATGAGATGGGAAAGATTGAAGCCGTGGCGCGAATGGAAAACCTGAATAGGTTGATCGAAGATATTTGAAAGATTGAGCAGCTTTCTATTTTGAAAAACAAATTTAAACCGGTAGTAGATCCAT
>JBDSYB010000178.1:0-4195 GCA_039925885.1 Verrucomicrobiota bacterium | reverse complement strand
ACTCCCTGCACCGCCCCTTTTCTCGCGGGCGCAATCGGTTTTGCTTTCACACAGTCACCGGCAATTATCCTGCTGATGTTTCTCGCCTCCGGTTTGGGCCTCGCCGCGCCGTTCGTGATTTTATGTTGGAATCCAAACTGGTTGAAAATTTTACCGCGACCCGGCGCCTGGATGGAAAAATTTAAAATCGCAATGGGCTTTCCGATGCTCGCAACGGCCGTCTGGATTTTCTGGTTCACCGCGCCGCGCTTCGGAAAATCGGGCGTGCTCTGGCTCGGATTATTCCTCGTAATTCTTTCCGCCGCCGCGTGGGTCTGGGGCGAATTCGTGCAACGCGGCCGCAAACGAAAAACTTTGGCAATCGTAATTAGTATTTTACTTGTGGGCAGCGGATACATTTTTGCACTGGAAAATCAATTAAATTGGCGCGCGCCCACTACCTTTTCCGCGAGTGCAAATACTTTGAAAGAAGGCGCCGACGGAATCGATTGGCAACCGTGGAGTCCCGAGGCCGTCTCAAAAGCTCGCAGCGAAGGCCACCCCATCCTCGTCGATTTCACGGCGGACAATTGCTTGAACTGTCAGGTGAACAAAGCGACGAGTCTCGAAGTTCCCGCGACCCGCGCCAAACTCAAAGAAATCAGCGCCATCGCATTTCTCGGCGATTTCACTGACAAAGATCCGCGCATCGCCGCCGAACTAAAACGTCAGGAACGCGCTGGCGTCCCGCTGGTTTTGGTTTATCCGCGCGATCCGAATGCGCCGGTCATCGTGCTGCCACCGATTCTCACGCCCGGAATCGTGGCCGATGCGCTGGACAAAGCGGGGAAGTAAATTGCCATTGATAGCCGCCTAAAAATAAATCATCTTCACTGCATGACTGCAATTGTCTCCGCCAACGACCTCCATCTACCTCGCGACTGGCGGGAACAAACCGGAATTCGAGAGAGCGACAAGTTAAGCATCGCGCTCAGCAATGGAATCATCTTGCTTCAAAAAATTCAGCCCATCTCTGAAGAACAAATTCAAGCCCTCGTCGCGCAAGGTCGTCAACTGCCTCCCTTGACTCCGGCTGATGAAGAAAAAATTGAGGAAGCCATCCAAAAAGTGCGGCGCCGAAAACATAAGAAATGATCGTTGTCCTCGATACAAACCTGATCGTTTCATCAACATATTTTTCGGGGAAACCGGAATTGATTTTACAGAGCGCCGTGCGACAAGAGTTTTCCATCGCAATCTCCGCTGAGATTTTGGCCGAATACATTGAAGTCGTGGACGATCTTTCCACCCAATATTCTGCAAAAGCCGATTGGCTTAACCCGGTTGTTTCTGTGGCGAAGTTTTTTTTACCGGGGAGAACAGAACCGATTTGTTCTGATCCGGACGATGAAATTTTCATTCAATGCGCCGTCGCGGCTTCCGCTGATTACATTGTCAGCGGCGACAAAAAGCATTTACTGAAATTGAAATTCGCCCACGGTATCCCCATCATTAGCATCGTGGAATTTTTAAATCTGTTAAACCATCAGCCGCCGGCACACTAAAATGAATTTATGACTGCAAACCAAAAACCTCTCGTTGGAATTATCATGGGCAGCCAATCCGATTGGGACACCATGCAACACGCCGCCACGCAACTCGTTGAATTGAACGTGCCGCATGAAGTGAAGGTCATCTCCGCCCATCGCACGCCTGATCTGCTCTTTGAATATGCTTCGACGGCCGTTTCGCGCGGCTTGGAAATCATTATTGCGGCGGCGGGCGGGGCGGCACATTTGGCTGGCGTGACTGCCGCGAAAACGGAATTGCCGGTTCTCGGTGTTCCTATTGAATCGAAATCTTTGCACGGAATGGATTCTCTTCTCTCAATGGTGCAAATGCCCGGCGGCATTCCCGTGGGAACTTTGGCCATAGGCAAACCGGGCGCAATCAACGCCGCACTGCTCGCCACTGCGATGCTCGGAAACAAATATCCCGAACATCGCGCCGCCTATGTTGCCTTCCGCAAAAAACAAACCGAGCGTGGTGAAGCCAACTGCGACATTAAGAAATAATTTTGCCCTTCCCCAAACAAATTGCTTTTGTCTTTTCGCCGCGGCAATTCCCTTTCTTTCTCTTGAATACCCGGTTCGATCCTCATCTGCCTTTCGGCAACTCCGGTCAAACTCGCTCGATTCTATTGCATTGAGTTTGCCAAGTATCGAACCTACCCTCGTTTAGCCCGATGAATTCAATTCCTCCAACTGCCTGGCAACGGGTCCTCGTGTTAGCCGTGCATCCCGATGATGAATCGTTGAGCGCGGGCGGCCTGATTCAAAAGGCCATCGAATCCGGAGCAGATGTGCGTGTCGTTTTCGTAACGGACGGGGATAACAATCCGTGGCCGCAACGTTTCGTCGAACGGCGCTGGCGAATTGATGCGGTCGCCGGCGCGCGTTGGGGAAAGCGCCGTCGCGCCGAAGCAATCGCCGCGCTGGGCGTCCTGGGCGTAGCCGAAAACAAAATCACTTTTTGGCACTATCCAGACCAGGGCGTCACCCGTTTGCTGCGCGCGGGCGGAGCAGACCTGATCAAAAAAATAGCCGCAGAACTTTGCGAATGGAAACCCACTTTACTCGTTGCGCCCTCCATGCGGGACCTTCATCCCGATCACAATGCGCTCGCTGTCCTCTTGTATTTTGCTTTGGCGCAAAATGAGTTTTACGAAAAATCTCCCTGCACACTTTTGAAATATCTAGTCCATGCGCGAGGCGAACCACCGGGCAACACAGAAATTCATCAAATTGTTTTAAGCCCCGATCAACAGGAAAAAAAACGTCGGGCGATCCTTTGTCACGACACGCAAATGGCTTTGAGCCGCCGCCGTTTTCTGGCGTTCGCAAAAGAAAAAGAACAATTTCTTGTTCCATCTCCAGCGCGTCTTCACAGAGAATTGCATCCAGTATTCGACGCGGATTTCTGCGGGAAAGACTTACGCCTGAAGTTAAAACTGTCGGCCCGAAAACCGATTCTCTTTCTGGTCACCAACACTCCCGACGCCGTCGTCTGCCAGACAATCGATCTTGCTTCCGATTTAAAGCCAGCCATCCGTGACGCAAGCACCGGAGAAATTTTTGCGAAAGCTCGGGTAGTTCGCACTGCGGATCAGTGGGAAGTTTTTATTCCCCTGCGAACGATGGAAAAAGCAGGCCGTTTGTTCGTGAAACTTGTAGCGGGGCGAAAATTTTATAACGGGTCGGGCTGGCGTGAAATTCCGATTTCTCAGCGTCCTTCCGTCGCCGAAGTTGCTCCCCATGCCAACGCCACTCTCCCGCGCGTTTGTTGCGTCATACCCTGTTACAATCTGGCGGGAGTTTGTGGTCCGATCGTCCGCGCGGCGGCGGGTTACGCTGAACAAATTATCGCGGTAAACGACGGTTCCAGTGATGACACCGAACGTGTTTTGCGCGAAGTTGCCCGCGACTTCGATGGTCGCGTGCATGTGGTGAATTTTGCAGAAAATCGCGGCAAAGGCGTCGCTCTGTTGGAGGCGTTTCGTTACGCGCTCGCTTCCGTTCCATTCGAAGTTTTGGTCACCCTTGACGGTGACGGACAACATCGGCCCGAGGATATTCCGCGTTTGGCCGCCGAATGTGCGAACGAGCAAACTTCTCTCGTCATCGGTGAACGGTTAAGCCGCGTCGTCATGCCGTTGCGCAGCCGTTTTGGGAACACCTTGACCGCATTATTGATGAATTGGTTTTATCCCGGCGCTCCCCAGGATACGCAATCAGGCTTTCGCGCATTGCAACGCGAATTTGTGCGGGAAGTCGTCGATCACATCGAAGGGCGCCGTTACGAAACCGAATTGGAAATCTTACTGTTCGCTCTCAAGAAACGACAACGCATTGGCTCAGTTACCATTCCCACCGTTTATCTGGATGGCAATCGTCTCTCTCACTTTCGCCCCATCCTCGATTCATGGCGCATTTACCGCACGCTTTTGCGCTGGCAATTTCGCGGAGCAAAGAAAGTTTCGATCATCGAGCCGCAGGTTGACGCTTCCCTCGAACGCCAGTAATTTCTACAACAAATGATTGCTTCCATCACTGCTCAGACCCCCGCCGCGCCGACTTTTCGCAAAGGCGATGAGCGGCTCATTAAAGTTTCCAACAGCGCGGCGGAAAAAGTTTCCTCCCTGCTCACGAAACAGGGT
>JBDSYB010000177.1:0-5159 GCA_039925885.1 Verrucomicrobiota bacterium | reverse complement strand
TCACTTGAGCCTCCAATCTGTCCACCTGAAATTTGGCACTGCGGAGGCGGCCTTTATTGACCGGGGGAAGAGTTTCCAACTGCGTCACGAGATTCGATTTATAGCTCAGCACCAACGGTTGAAGCTCCGCAGCCTGTGTGGGGGAATATTTGAAGAAGGGAGAGAAGACGCGAGAAAATTTCCCACTGTCGAATTCCTCCTTTTTTTGGAGAAACTCCTTTTGTTTCGCGAATTTTTCTACATCGCCTTGTGCCCGCATCCGCGCCCAATAGTTCTTGGAAAATTCCTCGCGCATTGCATCGATTTGCGGCGCATAAACTTTTCCGAAACGTTCCTTGATCCTTTCCTTTTCCCGATTTTGAACATCCGAGCATTTGGTTGAAACCAAATCGTGAAGGTCGTAAGTGGTGAACAGTTCAAATGGATATTGAATTATTTCCTCACGATTCGATACGAGCATGGAGCAAAGCGCCTCAAAGGGCGGTTCCAGTTGTCCTTCAACGTCCACATTGGCATCCGCAAATCTTTGAAACTTTGCTTCGATTCGCAACGCCAGATTTGTGGAGCTTTCCATCTCGCTGAGAAAGCCATTCCAGATTTGGCCGAGCCGGCTGACGTCCGCGCCATTCCACGCGATAACCATTGGCGACTCCAGTTTACGTTCGAGTAATGCGCGACGGATTTGTCCATAACCGTCACCGCTCATCAACTCGCGATAGGCCGTGATGCACTCTTCGGGAGTCTCCTGCCAAAACCTTGCACCTGCCGCGATGCTCCGATAAAAGTTCCTTCGTGCTAGACGACTACGGAATTGGTCAAGGCTTGGCGTCGAGCCGTTCAGCCAATAAATTTCCCGCACCGATGGAGACTTAAGCATCCGGGCACAAATGGAGCGGGCCAATGAGCGCAGGTCTTGAAGTTTTTCCGCATTCGCCTTTCGCTCTGCGGGGACAAAATAAAAGTGCTGCAACACCCCACTACCTGACTCCAGCGCGCTGACGCCAATTTGAAACCACGGTGAATCGAGTTTTGGTTCGTCCATCGGCATCGTTTGGAGGAATTGGTCATATAGATTCAATCCATGCAAAACCGTTTCGAGACGACGTGGATCGGCTGGCTGGATGACAGTGAAAGTGCGGCTAACTTTTCTAACCGGACCCGTTTCATCGCCGACGATTTCATAAAGATAAGTCTGCGATCTCACCGCAAAATCAGCCAGATAACTTTCTACCCTCACCGACGCGCAATCGACATCGCGCTTGCCAAGCGCCCATGACGAATCTGCTGCCGCTTGCGCTTCACGAAGCATGCCCCATTTCAAAGCCCATTTTGCTTCGTCGTAGAATTGCGCCGCTTCCTCCACCGGTTTCCATTCCGGGGCGGAGCTTGTTTTCTGAAGCGCCAATAAAATCTTTTTTTGTTAATTGATCAATCAACAGCGGCAGGTCGCTTCGTTTTCCAGCCAGCTCGATTTGCGCGGCGGTGCCACCGTTGGGTGGAACGACGCGTGCGCTGATTGTTACTTGCTCTCGAGAAAAACCCTCCTTGTCGATGATGCCTTCGAGCAAATAACTACCGCCCCAAAACGGCGACTCATCTTTGTTGAGATCTTTTTCAGAACCAAGCGCGTCGAGTCGTCGCCTTTCCAAAACAAAAATCTCCCGCTCGCGCATGAGCCGGTTTACCAGGAGCAACGTCAACTCGCGTTCGAGTTGGCTCGCTTCGCTGGAACTGGCTGCCGAGCGCAAATTCAAAATGGAAATCGGCACGGCATCTTTGGCGAGCACCTGTAGCTTTGGAATGAAGGTGGCGACTCGTTTCGCAGTTCCTTCCGCCCAACCAATAGCATCAACAATCGGCGACGGCGTTTGGAGGAAATCCAGCACAACACCTTGTTTAACCGCGACGAGGCGCATGGTCAGAAAAGAATTGGTTTTCTCCTTCAACACATCGAGGAAAATCAAACCATCCACGCCCAGAATCTGGCCGAGTTTCAAAAAATCTTTTTCAGTAACCCCCGCAGCGGAAATTTTTTGTTCGCGCAAAATTTTCTCGATTTGATCGCGTTCCAACACTTGTGCCTGCTCATGTTTGGAAAGTTCGACGGTCAATAGATCCGCCGTCGATGCAGCAAGCGGGTTTTCAACAATCAAGGCCAACCGCGCGGGTGCTGCCAAAGCGGATGCGCTGAAAAAAATGAAGACAAAAGCAATTATAGTTTCCCGCATGATCGACAGTCCCTTATAATTTGGATTAGAAAATTGAAAGCTTTAGCGACCTAACGAGTGAGCTTGGGAACCATTCGTTCGGCCAATTCGACGGTAGCATTTTCTAATGCTGTTTTTGCGGCGGTTTGTTCGGCGATGTCCACAGCCACGCTGGTTTGGCGATCTACGGCTAAAACTTTGCCGGTTTTTCGGTCGTGCGCTTTTAATTCAATTCGACTCTTGCATGAAATTAAATTTCCTTTGCGCAATCCGAACGCGCTGAAGGCTTCGCCGGTGATTTCGATGTCGGCTTTCTGGTCGGATTTTTCGTCAACCACAGTGAACCCGGCTTTTTGCAGGATGAGTGAGAGTTCCGTTTCCGCAGCAGGATCAATCACGGGCGTGCCGAAATGGCGTTCGGCAATTTTCACGGAAACAGCCGGACGTTTTTCGCCTTTCAACGATTTGATGATTTTTTCAATGCGTTCTTCGCGTGTTTCCACTTTAGCAACGAGGACGTCGCCTTTTTCAGAAACGGTTTTGGCGATTTTTTTCGCGAGGTCGGCGGACAAATCGGTGATGGAAGCGGACGCAGCGCCTTTCACCATTTCGCCGAAAACGCGGCTCGTTTCCGTGCTGATAATTTTTGCGACAATGACTAGTTCCTTTTCCACTTTGAAGGCACGTCCGGTCACGAGAACTTTCGCGCCGGTCAAATGGCCGACTTTCGCGGCGGTGTCGGCGGAAACGGTGCCGCTCAAACCAAGCTCCTGTTCGCCGAGCGCTTTCTCCAATTCCGCGCGCTCGACGGTGATGACGTTGGGTTCGGCGGAAAGATTGGCGTTCACGAGTGTGGCGATTTTTGGGCCGAGATCTTTCACCGCTTCGTCCTTCGATTCAAAATCGAAGATGGCGACGGTGAGAATTTTTTCCTCGGCGCGTGCTGCCAGGGAGCAGAACGCGACGCAGGCGAGAAGTAATAATTGGAATGTTCGTTTCATAATTTTAGGGAGTTTCATTTTCAGGTAATTGCAGAGATTCAGGATGCAAAGCCAGTTGCGTAGCGCGGATCAAATTCAATTGCGATTGCGGCGATTCGGCGAGATTTGCAACGACTTCGTTTCGCACGATGACAATGGCATTTTCATTTTCGCGCACAAAATAAATGGGCAAAAGTGTATCGGCTTTCATTTCTGGCGGCTGAATCCAGACGATGGCCAGCGACTTTTCTCGCTTTGCCGAGACGCGCTTTTTCAGATTTTCAGGAACGGAATCTTTGGAACGAAATGGGCCGATGATGGCGAGCTTTCCTTGAAAACCATCGAAGCCAGAATCTTTTTCCAGATCGTGGAACTCGACTTTGCATTTTTTGAGGAGCGGCTTGAGTTGATTGTCGGGATCAAGAATTCCAGTCGGCGTCTTTTCAGTGAGCGCAAAAAGTTGTTTCAATAAATCTTCTGGAGCGACTCGAACTTTCAAATCCGCGATTGGTTTTTCATCCTCAGAAAATCGAACGCGAAATTCCGTGATCGCGCGAACGGTTGGAATTTCCACCGGGAGGTTCTCAATCACGGTTTGGCGGGGGAGAACCTGCAACTGTTTCCACGGTTTTGCGTCGGCTATTGGTAGAAGCGTTGCCGAACTCGCTTGAAAAAGTTGGAGGCGAAGGTCCGCTGTGATTGCCTTGTCCGTCGGATTTTTGAAAATAAACTCGATGACTTGCGTTTTGCCGCCGAAGACCAGCGGCGTTTCTTTGGCGGGAATGATTTCCAGTTGCGCCCACAACGCGCCAGGTAGGAAAAATAAAATGAAGAGGAGTCGTTTCATCAGAGTTGCAGTGGTTGCGCCTGGATGAGGCGATTGTTTTTCTGCACAGGATCAGCACTCGACCAAACAGAATTATTTCCGACGAGAAGAATTTGCCCTCGATGGTCCGACAGCACTTCGAACGTTTGGCCGTTAGCTTGAATTTTTTGACCGCTAAAAGTGACGATGTTGCGGCAGTTTTCGCCTGAACAAATTTTCACGAATAGGGGCGGAGAAGATGGCACATCGGCTTTTTCGGAGAGAAGCAACCGCGCTTCGCCGTTTTCAAAAACGATGGCGCGCACTTGATTAGGAAAAAGTGCTTCGACGTTCTGAAGATATTTTCGCGCGGCAGCAAGTTGTTCTTCGGTTCCGTGCGAATGTCCGTTGCGAAAACCAAACCAAAATCCGACGACGAGACAGGCGGTGGCGAGGCCGATTCCCCAAAGCGCGAAGTTTAACTTTGGTCTGCGGGTTTGGAGTTCCGTCTTCGGACGGTTTTCGCCGGAAGCTGCCTGAAGGCGGGACTCCGAACCGATTTTTCGCAGCACAGTTTGCGAAAAGTTTTCCCAGAATGAATTTTCGCGTTCAGGAATTTTGACGGTTTTGAGAAGTTGCTCCAGTTCGTTATTGGTCATGGGGAAACTCCTTTCATCGTTTTGCTCAGGTAAGATTTTAACTTTCGTCGGGCGGAAAAAATTCTCCACGAAACCGTTGTTTCAGAACAGCCGAGCGCGTGGGCGGCTTCCGCGTGGTTCAATCCGTCGTAAACGGTCAGAATAATGGCGGCGCGTTGTTTCGCGTCCAGTTTCAGCAACGCTTCGTTGACGGCGGCGGTGGCGGATTCATTTTCGTTGGCAACGGAATTTTCCTGTTCGCTCCATTGGTCGTGAATTTCGTCGCGGCGATGCGTTCGTTTTTTCCAATTGAGACATTGGTTCACCGCCAGGCGATAGAGCCACGAGGAAAAGCGGGATTCAGCGCGAAAGCTGGCGAGAGCCGAATGCGCCTGGATAAAAGTTTCCTGCGCCAGATCTTCGGCGTCGGCGTGGGAACCGGTCATGCGATAGGCCAAAGAATAAATCATGTGCTGATAACGTTTCACGAGCGATGCAAAGGCATCATGGTCGCCCTGTTGGCTTGCCC
>JBDSYB010000176.1:0-2790 GCA_039925885.1 Verrucomicrobiota bacterium | reverse complement strand
ATGCTTTCGGTCGGTTTTTCTTTCGCGGTATCAGGAATAATGATGCCGCCCTTTTTTTGTTCCTTCTCTTCGGCTGCTTCCACGAGGATGCGATCACCGAGAGGTTTTACATTTAGTGCCATACGTTTTTATGTTTTGTTTTGTTTATTTGATTCTGAATCAACTCCCGCAGCACTCGCTGCGGGAAAATTATTTGCCCGCCTTCGTCGCTTTTTCCGAAGTCGAATAAAAGCCGGTTACGAAACGATATTTGCCCGTCTTCTTCATCGCTTCTTGCATCTCGATATAATGATCGACGAGACGTTTCGTGTCATGGCCGTGTTCGGCTGAAATTTCATGTCGCGCTTTGCGGACTTCCGCGACAACTGGATCAAGTTTAGGTTTCATCTTCAGACTCCATTTTTAATAATTCAAACGGCGTGAAAAGCCGGGGCGTGTGCAAATGCATTTTGTTATTTAGCTTTTCAATGTGTTCCGCTTTTCGCGGATTCACAATGTGCCGACAATTCCAGCTCAAAAGAATATCGCACTTGGAAACCGCCGCCAGAGCCAAATGCAAAGCGTCTCCGCGCGGATCAGACGGCATGGCTTTGTGCGCAATATAAACCTCAACGACATCGATCACTTCAGAAGTAATTTCCAGCAACGGAAGTTCCTGAATCATCGCGAGCTTTTCCGCTTTCATCGGATGGCTGCCGCGCTCCAGTTCTTCAATCGTAGCAAAGCTGCTGACCAACTGGTAATCGTGGCGATATTCATCCCACCAATCACGCGTCCATTGACGAATCACCATCGACTCCGCATCAGAACGAGTGTCGTGATAATGACTCGGAATCGTCGTCTCGATGTAAATGGTTTGCTTCATCTGATTCCAAAGAACATTTTATTTATCCGCGCCACTCAGACGACTCTTCGGCACGAAAAAAGTTGTCTTGCCTTGAAATGCTGCTGCCGCATTGCGCAACGTTTTTTTCACTTCATCCGGGAGCGATGCCAAATCGCCGCCCACAAAATGGGTCAACGACTTCAAGCTCACCATCGGTTCAAATTGTTCGCCATACACCGCCATTGCCGCGCCGAGAGCATCGTTCAAAGTCATGCCGTTTTTCAGTAGCGCATGAATATCCAAAAAATCTTTCGCTTCATTGCGCGCCCAGATAACGCGCATTTTGGTCGCGGCCAAATCAAGCAAGGACGCCGCGCGCAAAATTCCATCGTCAGTCGATTCCGGCTCTCCGACTCGTTGCCACGGCAACCCGCCGATGAATGTCAAAAAAACTTCTCCGCCTGCACGTTTCACCAAAACCGTCAAAGTGTTTTCAGCCGCTTGCCGCACCTGACAACCACGCAGTAGCGGCAATGTATCCAGCAATCGTTCCGCGTTCACCGGTTCGGAACTAAAAAAATCAAAATCAACCGACTGCCGATGGCCGAGTCGCAATGCTAAGGCCGTTCCGCCATAAAGCACGAACTGACTTGGAACCTGCTTCAATTCCGGCCAGAGCGCGCGTTGCGGCGCGGGCAAAATTTCCATTCTAGGAACGAAATTCATTTCAAAGAACCACCCGCCAAAGGACGTTCCGGCATTCCAAATACGACGTGCCAATAACTCCATGATTTTGCGTCGAAAACACCTGGCTCGGCATTTAAAAATGCGTCGCGTAATGCCGGAACACCAAATGTTTCACGCACCGTTTCCACTTCTTTCCACGAACCCAGTGTCATTGCCTGCATGAGAAAGCGCGGGACATTTTGCAAAACCTCTTCCGGCGATTTCCACCAGATCAATCGTCGCGCAATTTGCATTATTTGTTCGTTCGTTTCCATGCGGACTTAATTCTGAATCAACTCCCGCAGCACTTGCTGACGGAAAATTTTTATTCGGGGTTTTGTCGAACAAATTTCAAGACAGCTGCGATGTCGCTTTGTGAATAGAATCCCGGTCTTGTATTCGGTTCAAAAGCACCGCCCGCAATTGCTCTATGGAAATGTAAACGAGCCGCTTCGTAATTGGGAATATGCAACCGTTTAACCATTTCGACGACTTCATCAGTTGGAATTTGATCGGCAGTTAATGCCAACAAATCCATTAACCCATCTGCGCCCACAAAACTTCTGAGGGGTAAATCCGAAAGTATCTCCTCATTTGTTAAATCCACCCGTTGATTGTATTGACAGCCATTCCCGCTCTTTATGGGACTAAACGGTTGATGATGGACTAAACGTAAATTTCGGCCTTTCCAATTTCCATTTGTATCTTTGCAACTGATCCACTCCACCCACCCATGTTCAACATCATCAATTGATTCTCCGCATTTATCACAAGTCCAACTCAGTTTAGCCATTTGCTTTTAACCTTTCTTTTCATCCACAACTTCCGCGTCGATGATCGGACCTTCATCCGATTTCGCTTCCCCGCCCGGTTGCGGACCAGCGTCAGCTTGCGCGCCGGGTTCACCGCCCGCTTGACCCGCCTTCGCTTTTTCCGCCGCCGCTTTGTAAAGCTCCGCTGAAACCGCCTGCCAGGCTTCGTTCATTTTGTCGCTCGCCGCTTTGATCGCCGCCGTGTCGGTGCCCTTGAGCGCCTCTTTGACTTCGTTGGCAGCAGTTTCAATTTTCGCTTTGTCGTCCGCAGAAATTTTATCCGCGTTGTCCTTCAACATTTTTTCCGAGCGATAAACCGCGCTGTCCGCATCATTGCGCGTTTCGAGTTCTTCCTTCTTCTGCTTGTCCTCGTCGGCGTGCAACTCCGCGTCTTTCTTCATCTTTTCAATTTCATCTTTGGAAAGA
>JBDSYB010000175.1:0-11066 GCA_039925885.1 Verrucomicrobiota bacterium | reverse complement strand
CCTCGTGGACTTCAACCGCGCAGGCGTGCCGCTGCTTGAGATCGTATCCGAGCCAGACTTGCGGACTGTGGAAGCCGCGCTTTCGTATGCGACCAAGATTCGCGCCATCCTGCGCTATCTGGGAGTCAACTCTGGGGATATGGAAAAAGGTATTCTGCGCTTCGAGGCGAATATCTCCGTCAGACCGAGTGGCAGCCTCGAATTAAGAAAAAGAACCGAGATCAAGAATCTCAACAGTTTCCGTGCATTGACGCGTGCATCCGCTTATGAGATCGAACGTCAAATTAAAGTCTATGAAAATGGCGGCGAAGTGGCGCAGGAAACATTGGGCTGGGACGAAGCGCGCGGCGTGACGGTTTCGCAGAGCGGCAAGGAAGACGCGCACGATTATCGCTACTTCCCTGAGCCAGACCTGCCCCCGCTTCAACTTGACCGCGCGTGGATCGATTCGATAAACAGTCACCTGCCCGAATTACCCGATGCAAAAACTCAGCGATTCATAAAACAATATGAGTTGAAACGACAGGAAGCGATTCTGTTGACATCCGAAAAATCGCTCGCTGATTATTTTGAAGAGGTGGTTTCAAAATCAAAGAGTTCAGCAAAGACAATCCACTCGTGGATCGCGGGCGAGTTCATGCGTTACATGAATGACTCAGGATTAGCATTGGAAGATATTAAATTATCTGCTGAACAATTCGCACAACTGATTGACATGGTCAGCGATAAAACCATCAGCGGCAACTCAGGGAAAGTTGTGCTGAATGAAATGCTAAAAAATGGCGGCGACGCGCAGGAAATTGTCAAAGAGAAAAATCTCGCGCAGGTTTCAGATACAGGTTTCATTCAGGAAGCGATTGAAAAAATTCTTAGTGATAACCCCAAGGAGGTTGAACAATTTCTCGCTGGCAAAGAGACCATCATCCAATGGCTGATGGGACAGGTCGCCCGTGCCACCAAAGGCAAGGCTGACCCAAATGTAACAAAAGAGTTATTGGTGAAGGCATTGGAAGAGAGAAGAAAATAATTTCTCCGTCCATGTCATGCTGAGCCGCGCTCGTGCTCTTTGCGGCGAAGCATCTCTACCGATGTGTGAGAGATCCTTCGGTCGCAACATGCGCTCCCTCAGGATGACAAGAAGGTGGGTATGGCAAAGGAATATTACGTTTACATTATGACAAACAAGTCACGCACACTTTATACAGGCGTGACGAATAATCTCATGCGCCGTGTTGATGAACATAAAAAGAAACTTGTTCCTGGTTTTACAAGCAAATACAATATCCAATTTCTAGTTTATTATGAGTCAACTCCAAGTATTCATGAGGCTCTTTTAAGAGAGAAACAAATTAAAGGTTGGTTGCGAGTAAAGAAAATTGCGCTGATAAACTAAAGCCACGCGCCGGGAGGAGTTCGAGTAAAGCGCGGGATCCCCGAAGAATGTGCTGTGCCACATGCCAGCACCCTGGATGGTAATGTTGGAAGGAAGATTTATGGCGGAGGTGATTTTGTAAATACCGGCGGGCACCCAGACGCTTTTGCCCTGGGAAGACGCCGCAGAGATACAATTCTTAAGCGCGGTGGTCGCATCACCAATCCCGGTTGCGTCCGCACCATACGACAGGACTGAAAGAGAATTGACGGGTTGATTCAGCGGTCCAGGCACGATCTCAAGATCCATCAAGTCAATATTGTAATAGGCAGCGGTGTTGGGAGCATCCTTTTGCAAGCGCACCAACTCTCCCGGCACAAGGGGAATCTTCAGTCGGACTTCATCAAAAAGGTTCCGGGATGAACCCGAATTAGGATTGTTGTTAAACGGATAATTGCCGTAGAGCCAGGAATACTTGGAAGTCAACGTCAGCGTTTGGGCAAATACTCCGTTAGTATAAAGATTGAGAGTGTAATCTGCACCCAGGCCGTCAACGGTATCGGGGACACCGTAGCGAATCACCAAAGCATCGGCCGATTGGTTGGCCGTGAATTCCACGAATTGATTGGTGTCATACAATTGAACGAAGCGTCGCCCGGAGCATTCCGTCCCCAAAAAACCGGGATAATATTGAGGCCCGCTGACATAGCCACTCGTGTTCATGTCCTCAGCCTCATAAGTGGTCCAGGGAACCACGGCACCGGGAGCGGCCAAAAGTGAATCATACGAAACCAGCGCGAGGCAGCAGAAAACCAACAGAGAGATTTTTTTGATACAATTCATAGTGTTGTTTAAGTTCATTACGTTCCACCCTGACATGCGCCAAATGCCGGCGCAAAGGCGCATTAATTTTGTTAACCTACTCGGACCATCAAAAGCGACAGCAAAGCGCATAAGTCCGTTCATGAACACAAAGAAAAATAAAGCTGAACGAAAACCGCGCGTTTTTCAGCCGCCTGCTAACATTTACATGATCTGCGAAAGGGTTCACTTCGCAGCTTATCTCGGTATTCCTTTCCTACGAACGTAGGCTACGTTCCCAATTCCTTGCCATTCAATTCTCCACGGTTCAGATGCGGAGCTCCGTGTGGTGTGGGCGTTCCCGCGTTAATTCTACAAACCCATTCCGCTGGACCTCTAGCTGAGTTTCAAATCCACCTCAGCGAGCCCCATGGTCTTTTCCTCGCGCGTGCGCAAATTTTTTAACTTCACGCGCAGATCGCCGGTTTCGTTGTTCTCGAGTTTGATCGTGTAGCCGGCGTTCAATTCCATCGCGCGCTTGAATTGCTTGTCGGCTTTGGCGGGCGTGAAAGAATACTCGATGGCGTATCCCTGGCCGCGCAGATCGTGAATTAATTGCGCCGAGGCGTCGCGGAGTTTCTCGTCCTCGATCAGGCAAAAGGCGTCGATGCCTGCATCAAATTTCGGTAGCAGCTCGCGGGCTTTCAGGAGTTCGAGCAGGACGACGTCACCCATGCCGAAGCCGAGCGCGGGGAGATTCACTTTCCCGCCGCTGATGAGTTTGATGAGATTATCGTAGCGCCCACCGCCAGCGATGGCGCGAAATTCTCCCTTTCGATCGAACGCCTCGAAGACCACGCCGGTGTAATAAGCGAGGCCGCGAATGACGTGGTAATCAATCTTCACGAAATCACCCAGCCCACGCGCGGCCAGGTTTTTTAGAATGGAATCGAGTTCAGAGGTCGGCGTGCCGGCCTCGATGAATTCTTTCACGGCGTCGAGGGAAAAACCGAGGGTGTCGAGATTGGCTTTGCTTTGCTCGGGCTTTTCGCGCTCGAGCTTGTCGATGATCTGGTAGAAACGGTATTCGTCTTCGGCTCCGCGTTCCGAGTTCCCGGTTCCGCGTTTGTAAAATTCCTGCCACGCGTTGCGGCTGCTGAGTCGAATGACAAAATCTTCGGCGGTCAGACCGAACGAGCGCAACGTGTCAATGAGAAGCGCGATCAATTCAGCCTCAGCGGACACATCGCTCTCGCCGAAGATGTCGCAGTTGAATTGGAAATGTTCGCGCAAGCGGCCCTTCTGCTGGCGTTCGTAGCGAAAGAGCTGGGGAACGGCGAACCACTTGATCGGCTTTTTGTAATTGCGCTCGCTGGCGGAAATCATTCGAACAAGGGTCGGGGTCATCTCGGGTCGCAGCGCAATGGAGCGGTCGCCTTTGTCCTGAAAATTATAAAGTTGCCCGACGATTTCCTCGCCACTTTTTAGCGTGAAAAGCTCCAGGGGTTCCAGCGGAGGTCCGTCGTATTCCCGAAACGCATAGCGGCGAGCCGTCTCGCGCCATTTCCCGAAGATGTATTGGCGGGCGTCCGCGCTCCACGCTTCAGGATGCGGCAAAGGCTCAGGATAAAAATCTCGGAAACCGGGCAAACGTTCCATATTCATCCGCGAAAGTGCCCAAAAGAGGTGTGCGGAAGAAGCTATTTCTGAGCGAGGAATGACAAATGATCGAGCGAATTTATTGCGGGGCCGCGAGGTTGGCCTGGGGCGACCGCTTCAACACGGTTTCGCGCATTTCTTTGCCGGGTTTGAATTTCACCACCGCGCGTTGCGGAATGGGAACGTCAGTTTCCGGTGCGTGAGGATTGCGTCCAATGCGCGCCTTGCGGATCTTTACCTCGAACACGCCGAAATTTCGCAACTCGACTGTTTTGCCGAGGGCCATTGCTTCCGAAATGCAATCGAGCGTCCTTTGCACAACTTCGAGCACTTGCTGTTGGACCAAACCCGTTTCGTTGCTGATATGAATAACCAGATCGCGCTTTGTCATAAGGAGTCCCGAGGTTAAAAGAGCTGGACTGGGTATAGCGAGCCCCTCTGAACTGGTCAAGTGGTGATTCTGCGCCTCAACTCTCGATGACGTTGATTTCCACCGGCTCGACTTTGATGCCGAGTTTCTCCAACCACCTGATCGCGCTTTTGATATCGGGGCGGTTGCCCGACAACTCCAGGGAAACAATTCCAATTTCATCCGTCACGCTCACTTGCCTGACGTTGGTCACGACGGGAAATTTTTTTCCGATTTCCCAGATGACCGGGCGCGTGATCATCTTAGCCGGATACATCAGCCAGAGCCGCGTTTGCTGCGGCTGATTTACGCTCACCTTTTTTGATGTCGATTGCTTTTGTGCCATAGGAAAATCCTAGCCTCCCGCGATCGCCGGGATAATGCTGATTTCGTCGCCGTCTTTCAATGGAGTCTGCTGGTTCTCGAGAAAGCGAATATCTTCTTCGTTCACATAAACATTCACGAAACGGCGCACCTCACCGTTCTCGTCCACGAGGCGCTCTTTGATCCCCGGAAAACGCTCCTGCAATTGGGCAAATGCTTCCGTGACGGTTTTGGCATCGACTTGCACCACTTCCTCTTCGTTGGTCAGTTTGCGGAGCGGGGTTGGGATTCTCACATTGATAGGCATAAATTCGATGTTTGATATTCAGTGTTGGGCGTTCGATGTAATTAACCGCCGGCGATGGACGGAATGATTCTCACTTCATCGCCATCCTGCAAGGTCGTTTGCTGATTCTGCAAAAAGCGGATGTCTTCCTCGTTCACGTAAATATTAACGAACCGCCGGACAGAGCCCGTCTCGTCCAGTAAACGTTGCGCGAAGCTCGGATAGCGCGATTGCAAAATCTTGATCACTTCCAAAATCGTCGTGCCGGAAACTTCGACAACTTGTTCGTTGTCCAACAATTTTCGCAATGGTTCCTGCGCTCGAACATTGATTTTCATATCAGGCTGCGACGGCCGATCTGGCCTCAGTTTCAAGCAGGGCTTCGAATTCGCGTAAGCTCGGTTTGATTTCCCGCGCCTGCCCGACATGTCCGACAACGGATTCAAGTGTTTTCAAACCGTTCCCAGTAATGCAAATTACTGCAGAATCGGTTGCAGGAATTTTTCCAGCCTCGATCAGCTTCCGAGCCACTCCCACCGTCACTCCACCCGCCGTTTCAGTAAATATGCCCTCGTATTCCGCCAGCAGTTTGATGCCTTCGCGAATTTCCTCGTCGGTCACGTCGTCCGCGAAGCCGCTGGTTTCCTTCATCACTTTCAACGCGTAGAAACCATCGGCAGGAGTTCCAATGGCCAAAGACTTTGCAATCGTGTTTGGTTTCACCGGCTTGAAGAAATCAAGACCCGCTTTTTGCGCGACGGAAATGGGCGAACATCCCGTCGCCTGCGCGCCGTGAACGGAATATTCACTCTGAGCAACCAGCCCAAGCTTGACGAATTCCTGGTAACTCTTCTGAATTTTCGTGAGCAACGAACCCGACGCCATCGGCACAATTGTGTGTTGCGGAATTTTCCAACCAAGTTGCTCGATGATTTCAAAGCCCATGCTCTTGGAACCTTCGGCGTAATACGGCCTCATGTTCACATTCACAAAAGCCCAGCCGTATTTTCCCGCGATTTCCGCGCACAACCGATTCACTTCGTCGTAATGACCTTTGATACCGACGACGTTCGCGCCATAGACGAGCGAGTTGACCACTTTGCCTTGTTCCAAATCCGATGGAATAAAAACGTACGCTTTCAGTCCAGCGGCAGCAGCGTTCGCGGCCACCGAGTTCGCCAGATTTCCCGTCGAAGCGCAGGCAACCGTCGTGAAACCAAGTTCCTTCGCGCGACTCAACGCGACGCTGACCACGCGATCTTTAAACGACAAAGTTGGATAATTGACGGCATCGTTTTTGATCCAGAGTTCGCGAATGCCGAGACATTGGGCGAGACGATCTGCTTTGAGGAGCGGCGTGAAACCGACGTCGCAACCAACCGTCGGTTCCGTGGCAATCGGCAACAACTCACGATAGCGCCACATGTTTTTGTTGCGCGATTCAATCGCTTTTTTCGTGAGCGACTTTTTGATTCGGTCGTAATCGTAGGCGACTTCGAGCGGGCCGAAGTCGAACTCGCAGACGTGCGTGGCGGTCAGCGGATATTCGCGTCCGCACTCGCGGCACTTCAACGCCTTCATGAAACCTGTTTGTTTATCCATAAAATTTTCTTCGTAGCCGCGTCTCGGCAGAGCGCGGCAAATATTTTTTAATCAGCCGCGCTCTCACGAGACGCAGCCACAATCGCAAAATAAAAAACCTCTTCCCAGTGATGAGAAGAGGTAAAACTTTGCGCTCTTCTCATCTTTTCCCAAACGACTTGTTTGAGTTGGAATTGGCACCTGACACTGAAGACGCGCTTCAATCGGTTGCCGTGGTTTCATCGGGCCAAATCCCTCCACCACTCTGAATGAGATTCGTTATATCAACGAATGCGGATACATTGATTGAATTTAAAATTATGTCAAAATAATTTTTGCGCCGGATAATAAAATTCTCGGCACCGTCACAAATGTAAATGTTTCGACCACTCCTTTGGCCGACAAAATTCGGCGACTTACTGCCTCAAGAATCGCGGAAGGGACGGCGCTTTTTTCAAAGGGCTAACGAGCGCCAGGCTCATTCTTTCGGGCCGTAAAAATTCGCGCGCGACCGAGCAGATTTCCTCCACGCCGACTTTGCTCAATCGTTTTTTGACGTCCTCAGGTTCAGAAATTTTTCCGTAACCAAGGAGGTGTTCGCCCATCCACATCATTTGCGGCTCGGTGCTTTCCAGGCTCATATCGAGCTGGCCGATTACGTAATCGCGCGCTCGGTTGACTTCACCTTTCGACACGGGTTTGTCGCAAAGCTTTTTGAGTTCGACGTAAATTAATTTGAGCGCTTTTTCCAATTTTTCCGTGTCAATGCCCGCAGAAATAACGAGGTCGCCCGTATCGTCGAAGAAGCTCGCGGAACTATAAATCGAATAGGCCAGGCCATGTTTTTCCCGGACAGTTTGGAAGAGCCTGGAACTCATGTTTTCGCCCAAAATGGTGTTGAGCAATCGCCACGCGTAACGGCGCTCGTCGTAACGCGAGCAAGCGCGAATGCCGAGCGCAACCTGGGTTTGTTCGGTGGCTTTTGTTAAAAGCCGAAGGCGCGGTCTGCTTTGCTCGTTTTGAGCGGGCGCAAAACCGGCGCGTCCCCCAGTGGGAAAATGTTTGGCAAATTTTTGCACCGCTTTGAGGACTCGTTCATGTTCAATTCTTCCCGCTACGCAAATCAGAGTGGCGGGCGCGACGTAGGAATGGCGAAAGAAATTTAAAATGCGCGGACGCGTGGTGGCATCAAGCGTTTTCTCAGTTCCAGCGAGAGAACGGCCCAAGGGCTGGTTTGGCCAAAGCGTTTCGTTCAGCAATTCATGCACATATTGCTGCGGTTGGTCGCGATACATGGCGATTTCCTCCTTGATAACGTCACGTTCGCGTTCGATTTCTGCTGAGGAAAATGTGGAATTGAGAAACATATCGGCCAGCACGTCGAGCAATTCATCGAAGCGGTCATGGCGCGCTTTGGAGTAAAAACAGGTGTTTTCTTCGGACGTAAATGCGTTTAAATATCCGCCGATGCCTTCGACGTCCTGAGAAATTTTTTCTGCAGAACGTTTTTTTGTTCCTTTAAAAAGTAGATGTTCGATGAAATGGGAGACCCCGCTGATTTCTTCCGGTTCGTAGCGACCACCAACGCCGACCCAAAATCCCACACTCACGCTGGCCATGTGCGGCATTTTCGCCGTGGCAATGGTCAATCCGTTTTCGAGCTGCGTCGTTTGATACATGATTTTATCAGGCCAGAGTTTTCGGCGTCACGTCCGGCCGGCCGACCCGACGTTTGTAATCCAAAATAATATCCCCGCCTTTTGAGGATCATCGGTCACCGTGGAAAGTTCCATATCAGCTGGCGCAATGAGTTTTCTTTTTCCAATGTGTTTTTTGACCAGCGCAATCATCAATCCGAGAATAGAAAGATGATTCAGAAATGTCGAACAGCCGTTGCCTAAATGTAACACTTTTAGAGCGAGAAAAAATTGACAATCATTGAAAAACCAACTTAAATACCGTTCGAAATACCGCAGATGGGTTAAACGTTCCACTCTCAAAAAAAAACGTCACATTTGTATGAGAAAAATCCAAGGTTGTCCTACGCGTGGGTTCACTTTGATTGAGCTATTGGTCGTCATCGCCATCATCGCGATTTTGGCAGGGCTGCTTTTGCCAGCGTTAGCCAAAGCCAAACAGAAGGCGCAGGGAATCCAATGCTTAAATAACCACAAGCATTTGATGTTGTCTTGGCGGATGTATGCGGAAGACAACAATGATCGGTTGTTATTTGCCTACGGCGGGACAGTTTCAAATCAATATACGGAGTCAACGTGGGTTCAAGGCCATATGCAGACCGATCCCACGAACACGCTTTATTTGGAAATAAGCCCGTTGGCAAAATATCTTGGCCGAAATTTTAAAATTTGGAAATGTCCCGGTGACACCTCCGCTCATGTCCGCAGCATGTCGATGAATTTTTTGGTGGGCGGGAATACTTTCTCAGTTCCCTCGGCGACGCCCGATTATTTGTATGGTCTGCCCACCTACTCGGCTCCTGCGTTTGCGCTTCCCACGAAATTAACGCACGCCCGCAATCCCTCCATGCTTTGGGTGTTTCTGGATGAAAACCCTAAGATCATCAATGATGGCTATTTTTTAGTGAACATGGCGAATTGTAATCCCAATACGCTCGAACCTACCGGTGCGGCGGAGCTGCGTGATTATCCTGGTATCCAACACAATTTCTCCAGCGGATTCTCTTTTGCGGACGGTCATAGTGAGATTAAGAAATGGACTTCGCCGGAATTTCGCAAAACAGATCCCATCGCCGGTAACCCGACGCTCGTCGGTCAAGCCGCTGACATGCGCTGGCTCATGAAACGCACCTCGGTTAAACGTTAGTCCAACATCCAAATCTAAAATGAAAAAAACTATACATTCCATTCGCGTCCTCGCTACCACCCTTTTGCCCATTCTCCTTTTTGGAATGGCAATAAACCTTAACGCCGCCGTGCTGAACAATTTTCCTTTTAATGAAGGAACCGGTAGCAGCACGGTCGATACCGCCAGCGGCCTGATCGGGCTGTTCGGCGCGCAACAAAATCCTGCCACGGACTTTGTCACGCTCGACACTAATTCTCCTTCTGGTTCAACGGGGGACGGATCAATCACCACTGCCGGCGCGGGCTTTCTTTTGGCAGATGATTCGAATGGTCCGGTGTTGAACCTGACCAACGGCGCGATCACCTTGGAAGCATGGGTCAATCTAGCGAGTGTAGGAAACGCCAACGCGGGCGTCGTTTCTTATGGCAACTCCTACAAAATGGTGATCAAAGGCGGTGCCCGCCAAGTCTTCACGTTGGTTCGCGATGGAAACAACGTGGAAATCACAAACTCAGTCGCATTTTTGAATACCCTGACCTGGACACATTTAGCTGCGGCATGGGAGCCGGGTGTCGGTGTGCATTTTTATGTGGATGGTATCGAAACGTTCGAGCCTAACACCAACACCATTGTCAAAACTGCCGATCATAATTACCTCAGCCTCGCTGCCGATGGGTTCGGGAATTCTTTTTCTGGTTCCTTGGACCGCGTGCGCATTCACAATGCCCTCCTGACCAATGCCCTTCCCGGTAATTTGATCGACAGCGTTGCTGCAACAAACGCCGCGAACTATGCCAGCACGAAGGTGGCTTACAATTTCAATGAAGTTTCCTTTCCGGCTGACAGTGCCGTTTCTCCTTCCCGTCCAACGCTCGCGTCGGCTACCACTCTGCCGCAACTCAGCAGTCCGGTTTGGACGAATGACACCCCGACCGGTTTGGCCGGAGATTTTGCTCTTTCGTTTCTTTCCGACACTCTTCCCATTCGGCAAGTCGTCACGACGTTTGGCGTGACGAACACGGATTTGACCGCCAACAACACGAATTATTCCCTCGAAGCATGGATAAAAATGCCGACGGGTCGGATGATTTTTGAACGCGAGGTAATTCTCCGCACCGACGGCCCTGCGCCGCGCGTCTCGCTCTCGATCAACAGCGACCGAACCTTGCACACCTCGCTTTTTGGAAATGCAGACTATACCACTCCCGTGCATCTTCCCAACGACGGACGGTGGCATCATGTGGCCATCGCCATGACAAATTTTTCGCGCGTTGTTTTTTATCTCGACGGCATTGTTCGCCAAAATTCAGCTCGCAACACGAATGTTGCATTCACTTCCAGCACGAGCACCCCTCGCTTACTGATCGGCAAGGAAAGTGAGACCCGGTATTTCCGCGGATTGATCGATCGAGTCCGTGTCAGCAACAACGCGATCACCAATTCAACTTTGGATTTTCCGGCCGTGGCCGGACAACCCCGCATCACGGCCCAACCGGTCGATGTCATCGCCAGCGTCGGCTCGAATGCGACATTTAACGCCACCGTGACCTCGGCCACTACGGCGACTTACCAATGGACTTATCGCCCCAATCTGGCCGACCTGAGCAGTGTCGCCATCGCGGATGCCACGAATACGACTTTGACCGTTAGCAATATTAGTCTGGCGAGCCAGGGCTTTTATGCTCTGACGATCAGCAACAGCGTCAGAGTTTCCGAATCTTACGGCGCCCGGCTCACCGCGCGGACATCGCCCGGCGCGCTGACGGAGCTTTGGAGAATCGCTCCCAACACGGCGGCCGCGACCAACC
>JBDSYB010000174.1:0-4323 GCA_039925885.1 Verrucomicrobiota bacterium | reverse complement strand
CGCCATCATTGCCTGGGCGCTGCTGATGGTTGGAAGCGGATTTTCTGTTGGCGCCAAGAACGTCAAACCCAATCTTGTTCTTTTTGTTGCGGACGATCACACGGCGACGGACTGCGGTGCCTACGGTTCGCGGGAAGCTCGCACGCCGAATATTGATCGCCTCGCGCGGGAAGGTTTGCTGTTTCGCAATGCGTTTGCGGGTTCGCCCACGTGTATGCCGTCGCGCGCTGTGCTGTTCACCGGTTTGATGCCGTTCAGAAACGGAGCGCACGCCAACAATCTCGCTGGACAGTCGCAGTGTCGCGAAGACATTCGTTCGTTGCCGCATTATTTAAAGGAACTTGGTTACCGCGTCGCGCAAGCAGGCAAAACGCACTTTGGGCCAAAATCGGTTTTTCCTTTTGAGCGAATTGAAAATTCCGAAGTTCCCGAGCCGGGATTTAAAAACAATCGCGCGTTGCGCATGGATCTGAACACGAATGCGGTGGACGAATGGCTGGGAAAAATTTCCAGGGATGAACCGTTTTGTCTCGTGGTATGCGATCACAGTCCGCATGTCATCTGGCCGGAGAACGCGACTTACGACCCGGCGACGATTACTGTTCCGCCGAACCACATCGACACGCCGTCATTGCGAAAATCGCGCGCCCGCTATTACACCGACATTTCCAAAATGGATTCAAACGTGGGAAATGTTTTGGCGAGTTTAGAAAAAAATAGTTTCGCGACGAACACGGTTTTTATCTACACGGCCGATCAAGGCGCGCAATGGCCGTTCGCCAAATGGGGACTTTATGATCAAGGCATTCGCGTTCCGTTCATTGTGCGATGGCCGGGGAGAATTTCGCCCGACACACAAACCGATGCGCTCATTTCGTTGGCCGACGTTTTGCCGACGTTCATGGAACTCGCTGGAGGTAAAGCTCCTTCGGATCTCGATGGAAAAAGTTTTCTGGCTGTGCTCGAACGCAAAACGAAAATTCATCGCGAGGCAATTTTCGCCACGCATTCACAGGACGGTTTTCAGATGAATATTTCGCCGATGCGTTGCGTTCGCACCAGCCGTTACAAATATATTTTCAATTTGTCGCCCGAAAACGAATACGTGACTCACATGGACAAGGCGAAAGATCACGATGGCGGGCGGGAATATTGGAGTTCCTGGGTTCAGAAAGCTGAAACCGATTCGCGCGCTAAAGATATTTTGCAGCGTTATCATTGGCGTCTGCGTGAAGAACTTTACGATGTAGTGCTGGATCCGTATGAATTTCACAATCTGGCAGGCGATCCAATTTACAGTGACGTCAAAAGTGATTTGAGCAAACTACTGGTCGCGTGGCGCAAGGAACAGAACGATACCAAAACGGGCGCGGATGGCGTGCCGGAGAAACCTCAAAAATAAATAACAGAACAAATGAGAAAAATGCATTTTTCGTTAACCAGGTGGCAACGCGCATTGGGCATCGCGCTTTTCTTCTCCGCACCATTTATGAACGCCGCCGAGCGCCCGAATATTTTGCTCATCATGTCCGATGACATGGGCTTTTCCGACCTGGGTTGTTACGGGAGTGGGATTGAGACGCCTAATCTTGACCGGCTCGCGAAAGGCGGCGTTCGCTTCACGCAATTTTACAACATGGGTCGCTGCTGTCCGACCCGCGCCTCGCTTTTGACCGGGCTTTACCCGCATCAAGCCGGGGTTGGCCACATGATGACAGACTCAGGGCACGAAGGGTATCGCGGGAATCTCAGCCATAATTGCGCAACGATTGCGGAAGTGATGCGCGCTGACGGTTACAGCACAATGATGTGCGGCAAGTGGCATTTGACGCGGTTCGTTGCGCCCAAAGCCGACAAATCCAATTGGCCGATGCAGCGCGGTTTTGAAAAATTTTACGGCACGATTAACGGAGGCGGGAGTTACTACGATCCGACGTCGCTCTGCCGCCAGAATACTTACATCACTCCCGAAAATGATCCCGAGTATAAGCCAAAGGAAAAATTTTATTACACAGATGCGTTGAGCGATAACGCGGTTCGTTTTCTCCAACAACAAAATGAAGAATTACCGGATAAACGGTTTTTCATGTATCTGGCCTACACGGCGGCGCATTGGCCGATGCACGCTTTGGAAAAGGACATTGCGAAATACAAAGGCAAATTTGACACGGGCTACGAACCGCAACGCAAAGCGCGCCTGGAAAAACTAAGGCGACTGGGTTTGATCAATGCAAAATGGGATTTATCTCCCCAGGCGGGCGATTGGACGCGGGTTGCAAATAAGGAATGGGAAGCGCGCTGCATGGAAGTTTATGCGGCCATGATTGATAACATGGATCGAGGCATCGGGCGCATCGTCGCGCAGTTGAAAAAAGATGGACGCTTCGAGAACACGCTGATTTTTTTCCTCCAGGATAATGGCGGTTGTGCCGAGTTGATGGGACGAACCGCGCCCACGGATCAACCCACGACCAATCCCAAACCGATGGGAAAGGATGAACTTCAGCCAAAAATCTGGCCGCCGATGCAAACGCGCGATGGGCGTTGGGTGCGGCGCGGTCCCGGCGTGATGCCCGGTCCGGAAGACACCTACATGGGTTACGGACGCAATTGGGCGAACGTATCCAATACGCCGTTTCGCGAATACAAACATTGGGTTCACGAGGGCGGCATTGCCACGCCGCTCATCGTGCATTGGCCAAAAGGAATTCCAAAAAGTCGCGAGGGAAAACTGGAAACGCAGCCGGGTCATTTGATCGACATCATGGCAACGTGCGTGGCTCTTTCCGGCGCAAATTATCCAAAAGAATTGCGCGGAGAAAAAATCAAACCGCTGGAAGGGGTGAGTTTATTGCCCGCGTTTGAGGGAAAGAACCTGCAGCGCAAAAATCCGTTATTCTGGGAACATGAAAGCAATCGGGCGGTGCGGGATGGCAAATGGAAACTGGTCGCGAAAGCGGACGAGCCTTGGGAACTTTACGATATGGAAAAGGATCGGACGGAAATGCACGATCTCGCCGCGAAGAATACAGGGAAGGTTGAGGAACTCGCGGCGAAGTGGGATGCATGGGCCGCCCGTTCACAGGTTCTGCCCTTGGGCGCTTGGAAAGGCAAAACAGCGAGCAAATAAAAATCCGGGAGGAAGCTGAACTGGCCTGACGACGATTATGAATTTTTTGTTCGTCTGCGCTACTCTTGCAGCGGTTTTTGTTCCGCTTATATGCTGCATGGTGTGTGC
This sequence comes from Verrucomicrobiota bacterium, assembly GCA_039925885.1. GTDB lineage: Bacteria > Verrucomicrobiota > Verrucomicrobiia > Limisphaerales > CANJXF01 > CANJXF01. The sequence continues at coordinate 1,085 of JBDSYB010000174.1, read as the reverse complement.
GGAATCTGCCGGAAAAACGAGGAGATCTTTGATGGTTTTCAGACTTTTCTTGACCCAGCGCGCAGGTCAGAGGAAAAAGAAGGATGATTTCAATCCATCGAGTTTCTTTCGCTACGTTTTTGTTGACGGTTCTATTTTTTTGCGGTTGCGCGACGCGTCCGGGCGTGGTGGCGGAGCGCAAGGGCGATGAAATTATTGTCGCTGGAAAATTTATCCACACCGGCACGCGAGTGGTGACGTGGATGGAGCCGGGCGGGTACGATGCGTATCGCACCGAGCGTCGTTTTGCGCCGTTTGAAGAATCAGACTTTGCGACTTCAAAGGAAAAAGCCAAGGATCTCAACTCGCCCGCTCGTTTCAATTTGCGCAAGGCCGGATTGACCACCAATGAGATTGAGCGGGTGCGCGGTGGCGGTTGGGATTTGCCTTTATTGCAACGCGTTGTTGACCAATTTGTTTTGCATTTCGACGTGTGCGGAACCAGCCGACAATGCTTCAACATTCTGCATGACCATCGTGGATTGAGCGTTCATTTCATGCTGGATGTGGACGGGACGATTTATCAAACGCTTGATTTGAAGGAGCGCGCTTATCACGCCACCTCGTCGAACACACGTTCCATTGGTATTGAGATAGCAAACATTGGCGCTTACGGAGAAAAAGAAAAGGAGCCGTTCGACAAATGGTATGAGCGGGATTCCAAGGGGAAAACGAAGTTGAAATTTGAAAAATGGTTGAAGCCGGAAACAATTCGCACTCCTGATTTTGTGGGACACCCCGCGCGCAATGAGCCGGTGGTGGGCGAAGTGCAGGGGCGGGTTTTGCGCCAGTATGATTACACGCCGCAGCAATACACGGCGCTCGTCAAACTGACGGCCACACTTTGTAAAACGTTTCCAAAGTTGCGTTGCGATTATCCTCGGGACGCTTCCGGGAAACTGATTACGCGCAAACTGGAGGACGATGAATTGAATAATTACCAGGGCGTGCTGGGCCATTACCATATTCAATCCAACAAAGTCGATCCGGGTCCAGCGTTGCAGTGGGATTATCTGATTGGAAACTCGCGGCGAATTTTGGAACCG
>JBDSYB010000173.1:0-8169 GCA_039925885.1 Verrucomicrobiota bacterium | reverse complement strand
TGGTCGTGGTATTGGTTGGGTTGGTCGTGGTATTGGTTGGGTTGGTCGTGGTATTGGTTGGGTTGGTCGTGGTATTGGTTGGGTTGGTCGTGGTATTGGTTGGGTTAGTCGTGGTATTGGTTGGGTTAGTCGTGGTATTGGTTGGGTTAGTCGTGGTATTGGTTGGGTTGGTCGTGGTATCATGAGGGAAAGAAACCCCGATTGGAATCGATGCGTCAACGGGTACCACGGATACAATTCCCGATTGCCCTGACCCCAGAAAATAGCCTTCCGCCACATTTTGTTTCTGGTAAACTACTCCACGATGACTTGTTTTAACCCCAGTCAATGGGTGAATGAATGAACCTTTTAATAACCCTTTCGTCCCCGAGATAGAAGCATTGATTTTTTCAGTATTGGCCTGCGGAACGACAATTTTGTTATTTGCGTCCAGAGTCGCTGGTTGTCGTAACCGGACATTCTCATCGTCATTATCCAGATTGATTAATACGTTGTCCTCTTGATTAGGCACGGAAAGAACGGCCGTCCCTGGCGAAGGGGTGTAAAAGGACCCAAGCAACGTGGTTTGAGTAACAAAGCCGTCCGGGAAAACATTTGCTCCAGCCATAGCTGGGCGAAACCAATTTACTGTTCCATCTAAATCGCTGATTGTAGCTTCATTTCTGAAGTAGAGTATCCCGGAAATTGAACCCTCGCCCGCATAGGCTGCCACATATAAAGGGAGAGTGGACACTTTTGATAAGGCAGCGCTTTGGGTGAAGGGTGTCCCATCCGCCAGTGAACCCGCTGTCCTTGTCATGCCGGACGCATCTACCTTCATGATACCAAAACCGCTGCCGGGCGGGGTGTTTGGTCGAGAAGGATTCGACGGTATTAGCACGGTATATTTTCCAGCCTCCGGAGAAGGATTAGTTTTGGCGTTATACACCTGTCGGTTTCCAACAAGTGTGGAAACCAATGATCCCATGGCGAGCGAACCAGTGATTTGATCGGACCCATCATCGAGATGAAGCTGAAGTTGTAACACCATTTCAGGATTGGGCAGGTTGAAGGAGAATGATCCATCCGACTGAAACTTCCCTCTTAATGAATAAGCTTTTCCACCAATGCTGATTTTTCCGCTCAGGGTTCCGGCACGGGTCGTAACGATCCGTAGAAATCCAGTCCGCTGATGAATGGGTTTGGCAGCTTGAATCAATCCATAATAAGTGCCTTTGGTGAGTGCAAATGGATTTGGAATAAAATTGGCAGTGAGGCTCATCCCGTCAATCATGGTAAAGGAAAGCGTCTGCGCTTCGTCGTTAATGCTGCCCGTCCACCCCGTAAAAACATTATCGGCATTCGGCACTGCTTGCACCTTATAAGTTTTTGCTACTTTCAAAATTTGCCCGTCCTTCAGTAATTTAATTTTACCGTTGCCGCTGGCTTGTAATGTGATGCTTGAAGAAGTCTCCACTAGACCCTCCGCCACGGAAATCGAAATTGGTGCGGATAAGGCGGTCGCGCCTTTTGCATCTGTCATCACTGCTGTCAACGAATAACTTCCGGCCGAGACCGCGCTCCATTGCACAGAAAATGGTTCAGTGGCGTCCTGTCCTAAACTAGCTCCGTTCTGGAAAAACTCGACTTTTGACACGCCGTCCCTGGAGAAAGCAGCAGCCTGAATTGTGATGGAGGCCGGTGCATTTAAGGTGGCGCCTTGCGATGGACTGGTGATTGACACCGTTGGTGGCTGGGTCGCTGGATCAACCACAATGACGGTTACCCCTCCTGAACGGGTCGTCGCTCCGGAAACATCGGTGTCCACAACCGTCAATGAATAAGTGCCTGGCGTCGAGTTATTCCAATTGAAAGAATAAGGCGCTGTAAAATCTTCTCCTAGCTTCACGCCGTTTTTGAAAAACTCCATCTTCGTAATCGATCCATCTGTCTTGCTGGGACTAGCCGCGATTGTAATATTAGTAGGCACATAAAACGTAGTTCCACTGGCTGGGCTGGTGATGCGCGCGGAGGGTGAAGTATCGATCCTGCTTAGCACAACGGTCTCATCAATTCTACCGTAACCAAGCAAACCATCCCGCGAAAATGCGACCGTTTGCACTTGATCCACTTCTAAATTGTAAGTGCGGAGAAGCGCTCCATCCGAAGTCCGGTAAATCTTGATCATATTCCCCTCGCCATCGGTATAACCAAGCTTGCTTCCGTCGGGTGTGAAGGCCAGCCCATAAACAACGCCGCCGTTTCCTGAAAAAGTGTATTTTAATGCCCCATTGGCCACGTTCCATAATTTAACAGTTCTGTCGTAGCCGCCTGAAGCGATGGTGTTCCCATCGGGTGAAAAGGCGACTACAAAAACGTCCTGCGAATGTCCGAATAATGTCCGCACCAGCGTCCAGTCCGAAGTGCGAAAGATGCGAACAGCTTTATCTCCACCGCCTGCCACTGCCAGAAGAGAACCGTCCGGTGAAAAAGCCACGCACCTTTGTTGCCCAATTCCCGTAATCGTTTTCAAGAGTGCTCCATCGGAAGCCTGCCAGATTTTTGTCGTCGTGTCAAAACTAGCAGAAGCCAGCAAGCTTCCATTCGGCGAAAAAGCAACTCCCACCACCCAATCGGTGTGGCCCGTCAACCGTTGCATAGCGCCGCTCGGCAATTTCCAAAGTTGAATCAACTGATAACTACACGAAGCCAGCAAACTCGCATCAGGTGTGATCGTCAACGATTCGATCGCACTCTCATGAACAAACGGAGCGCTGGAGTTTAATGTTTGCTGCAATGCTCCATCAGAAACTCTCCATAAATTGATTAGTCGATCCGAACCGCCGGAAATCATGGTATTCCCGTCGGCCGAAAAAATCACGCTGTTGACTCGGTCTTGGCTTACTTGCCTTTTCCAAATTATGTCAGGACTGCCTTGGGCGAGAAGCGACGCCGGGAGCAACAGGCAAAAGGCGCCCAAAGCCGCAGTCGCGTTTGCGAAAAATTTTTTATTAAGCATAAATTTGGTTGTTCCAGCCGAGAACTGCACTTGATTGCAGACGTCGCATATTAAACGGGGCAAACGAAATTTTCACTATCCGGTGCGACCATCTTTAATCACTAGGTAAGATATAGCGTTTTTTGTGCTGAAAACCCCGAGTCGCTTCTTGAAAGAGGTTAAACTCACTCCTAGGAAACCAAAAGGCACTTGAGATGCACAGTTTAAAACCAACGAAACGTTCAACCGCCTATTTCTTGGACAGTGAGGCAATGGCTTCTTTCATTTCGGCCAAATGCACATCCGCGCTCGCACTGTCGGTCACATGAGCGATTTTTCCGTCTTTGCCGATCAGAAAGCTCACGCGACGCGCCATATTTTTACCAGCCTCTTTCCGGACGCCATACGCATCTGCGATCTTTCCATCCGTGTCGGCCAAAAGCGGGAAGTTCAAATTATATTGTTTGATAAATTTTTGATGGCTTTCCACCGAATCAAAACTGACGCCAATCACTTCCACCCCATCCTTGGTCAGATCGCCCATCCGGTCGCGCAAACCGCAGGCTTCCTTGGTGCAGCCGGGCGTGTTGTCCTTCGGATAAAAATAAAGGAGGACAATTTTTTTACCGATCAGTTCGTTCAATTTCCAGTTCTTCCCATCCTGATTAATTCCATCAATCATCGGGGCTTTCTCCCCAACCTTGGGGGTTGCGGACCAGGCGGCACTGGCGAACAGGAAGGTGGCCAAACAAACCGCAGTAAGAATATTTTTCATAAGTTAGCGAGCAAATTACGTCCCATTTTGAAATCTTGTCAATGCATCGGACGAATCACCCCACCACGATGTTCACTAGTTTTTTTGGGATGACGATGATCTTCTTTATTTCTTTGCCGTCCACGAACGATTTGACCTTTTCGCTGGCCAATGCCGCCGCTTGCAATTCGTCCTGAGACGCGTTCGTCAGAATCACGAGTTTGTCGCGCAATTTTCCGTTCACTTGAATGGGAATTTCAATTTCGTTTTCAATCAGCAATGCGGCATCAAAATTAGGCCAACTCGCATACGCGAGATCAATTCGATGTTCAGTGTTCGATGTTGGATGTTCGATGTTCAGCTTTTCCCAAAGTTCCTCCGCCAGATGCGGAGCAAACGGTTGCAACAAAATTAAAAAATCACGCAACACGGAAACTGGTTTTGTCTCCCACGCAATCGCGTCGTTCACGAAAACCATCATTGCGGAAATGGCAGTGTTGAAACGCAAACCATCCAAATCTTCCGTCACTTTTTTGATGCAGGTGTGGAGCGTTTTGAGTTGAGACGGCGACGCGGGAATACCTTTGATCGCCGCGCTCAAATGGATTTTCTCCAGCAACTCTCCGCGTCTTTGCATCTCCGCGGTTGCTTCGGCCTGTTCAAACTCCGTCTCGCTTTTTTCATCCACGAACAAGCGCCAGACGCGACCGAGAAATTTGTAAACGCCGGCGACGCCGTTTGTGTTCCACGGCTTCACCATCTCGAGCGGACCCATGAACATTTCGTAAAGGCGAAAAGCATCTGCGCCGTATTCGCCCATGACGTCGTCGGGATTGACGACGTTGCCGCGCGACTTCGACATTTTTTGTCCGTCTTCGCCGAGGATGAGTCCTTGATTGACGAGTTTGAAAAACGGTTCAGGCGTCGAGACGTAGCCGAGGTCGAATAAAACTTTGTGCCAGAAGCGCGCGTAAAGCAGATGCAGAACGGCGTGCTCTGTTCCGCCAACGTAAAGATCGACGCCGGGAGTTGTAACCGCCGTCTTGTTTTTCAAAGTTTCGGAGGTTATATTTTCTTTAGTGCGACGGTGCGTTTCGGACGTGTCAGAGCTGGCTGCTTCGGTGGCATCGCTCCCCGTCGCCGGTTTTTTGTACAACGTGTTTGCCGCCAGCAAGTCGTTGGCACGCCTGATCTCTTCAAAATAGAAAACGGTTCCATTCAGGCGTTTGATGTAAAGAATGACGTCCAACCCGTGACGGTTTTTTCCCGAATAGCGAACGTCATCAGCCGTAGCAATGATTTCTGGAATCATGGCCAGGTCATCCCGTGTCACAGGCAACAAACCACGATTGCGCTCGCTCTCGCCGCCATGCTCAACATCGATATGTCGAAGGGCATAATGATCCACCATTCGACGAAATCCCGTTAGCTTGAAGCCAGTTTTGGTTTCAAGAAAAGCAGCCTCTTCTTCACTGACTGTGTTGAAGTGAATAAAGCGTTTTTCGTTGCCAAGATTTCTTGTGGCGTATTCATAAAGTTCATCAAACTTTTGTTGCCATTCTGCTTTTGAAAGACCCGGTGAGGCTGGTTTGGCTTGAGTGGAAGAACGCGCACCCAGCCAATAATTTTCCGCCTCATTGCCAACAAAGCTTTGCGGATTCTGCGCGTCGAGATAACGCAGATAATACCAGCAGCTGCCCGCCCATTGCGGCATCGTGTTCGTTTCGCGAATCGAGCCGTCGGGCAGATTCACCCAATCTTTGGCGCGAGCGAGCGGCGGTTCGCCACCGGGCGCGGGTTTGTAATCGGTGAGTTCGGGCGGCATCAAGGGCAACGCAGATTCCGGTAACGCTTCGTGAAAAAGATTTCCGTTTGCGTTGCGCTTCCAAATAATCGGGAACGGTTCGCCCCAATAACGTTGTCGGCTGAAAAGCCAGTCGCGCAGTTTGTAGTTGATGGTTTTTTTGCCGAGACCTTTGGATTCGAGCCAGTCCGTAATTTTCTTTTTGGCTTCGGGAGTTGGCAATCCAGCGATTGAAATTTCTGGGCCAGTTGAATTCACTGAAGTGCCATCGTCAGTGAAGCCTTGCCAATCTATTTTGGAATCTGGCGGCTGAACTACTTGAACAATTGGCAAATTAAATTTCTTTGCAAACTCAAAGTCGCGCGTGTCGTGTGCTGGGACGGCCATGATTGCGCCTGTGCCGTAGCTGGCGAGAACGTAATCGGCAATCCAGATAGGCACTCTTTTACCGCTGACCGGGTTGATTGCGTAAGCTCCGGTGAACACGCCAGTTTTTTCCTTTGAGAGTTCAGTCCGTTCCAAATCTGATTTGCCCGCGGCGAAAGCTTGATAAGCTTCAACGGCCGGTCGTTGTTCATTGAAAGTCACGGCGTCCACAGCCCAATGATCTGGAGCGATCACCAAATAAGTCGCGCCAAAAAGCGTGTCGGGCCGGGTGGTAAATACTTCAATGATGCAATCTTGGCATGAATGTTCGACTTCGAATTCTACGATTGCTCCTTCACTGCGCCCAATCCAGTTCCGCTGCATTTCTTTGAGCGAATGGCTCCAGTCGATTCCATCCAAATCGTTGAGCAAACGTTCGGCGTAAGCGGTGATGCGGAGCATCCATTGGCGCATCGGTTTGCGAACGACGGGAAATCCGCCGACTTCGCTTTTGCCGTCGATGACTTCTTCGTTGGCCAAAACGGTGCCGAGTTCCTCGCACCAATTCACTGGTGCTTCCGCGATGTAGGCGAGACGTCTTGAATGGCGGTAGATGCGTCGCTTGTCTTCGATGTCTTGGCGGGGCGAGGCTACTGACGAGCCGTCTTTGGAGTCGGCTCGCGAGGACGCTCGCCCCACCAGTTCCGTTGGATATTCGAGCGTTTCGATCGGCTCAGCCTTATTCGTCTCTGGATTGAACCACGAATTGTAAAGTTTCAGAAAAATCCACTGCGTCCATTTGAAATATTTCGGGTCGGTCGTATCGACTTCGCGCGACCAATCGTAACTGAAGCCGAGCGACTTTATTTGGCGTTTAAAATTCGCGATGTTTTCCTCGGTCGTTTTGCGCGGATGCTGGCCGGTCTTGATGGCGTATTGTTCGGCGGGCAAACCGAATGCGTCCCAACCCATCGGATGCAAAACGTTGAAACCCTGGGCGCGCCGGTAGCGCGAGAGAATATCGGTCGCGGTGTAGCCTTCAGGATGGCCGACGTGCAAACCCGCGCCGGACGGGTAGGGGAACATGTCGAGGATGTAAAACTTCGGCGGCAATTGCGTTGCTGTCACTTTGCCGGAAATTTTATGTCGGTGCGCGAACGGATGGTCTGCAGGAATTTCTTCGCCGGGATTAAAGGCGCGAAAACTTTGCTGCTTTTCCCAAAACTGCTGCCACTTCGGCTCGATCAAATGAAACGGATATTGTCTGCGCATATCAAATAAGGCCGTGAATATTGTGCAAAGGGGAATGACAGGCAATTGAAGAATTGATTTCTTCAAACGGAAATACGGCGAATCTTTGGCGCAAACTTTGTCGCGCCCCGAAAACGGAAAGCCCTTTTTATGTTTCTCTAAACAGCGCGGGCTCAGTTCTTCTCACTTGGTCAGATCTGCAAAACAGCTTGCCGCCGATGGCGAGTGGAGAATTATTTTTTTGGAACAACCAACGGCCATTCCGCACTCATCGACATCGTTCTCGCGAAGTAATTTTATTTTCCAAAAAGGCGCGAACATCATTTTTTTTAGATTGACCTCCGTGAGTGATTGCTAAAGCGTTGCTTGGTGAAGCAAGGTGTTTGGAAACGCGGATTGAGTTTAATTTTTCTCATGATCATCGCGTGCGCTGACCAGCTCTCCGCGACCGAGCATTTCGTCACCGTTAACAACTCGTTTTCGCCACCCAGTTTAACAATTGATATCGGGGATACCGTCACATGGAGCAACCTCGACGATTTTTTTACGCATACCGTGACCAGTATGAGTGGTGCGTGAGCAGAAATTTTTTTGGATCCAGCAGGCGGATCGGGCGATACCGCTTCCCTGATTTTCACTTCCGGTGGATATTACCCCTACTTTGATCGTATCGGCGGATCCGGCTCTATTACAGTGGTCGCGGCAGTCGCTCCGATTACGATGAGTTTACCGAAAGTCGTGAGCGGACAATTTCAATTCGACATTTCCGGGCTGACGGTGGGGAAAACTAATTACATTTTGGCCTCCACAAATTTGACGACCTGGCTTTCGCTCCGCACGAATGTTGCGACGGTGAGCACCTCTAGTTTTGCCGAGCCGCCCGCTTTCAGCCGAAGATTTTATCGCGTCCAGCAACTTCCTTAACTGGCACCACGTCGATTTGATCGTTAAATGCAGGGCAATTCTCTTTTCGCCTGAATCATTTTTGAGGTTTTTTACTCTTGCTCCTTTCTTTGG
>JBDSYB010000172.1:0-55679 GCA_039925885.1 Verrucomicrobiota bacterium | reverse complement strand
CTTTCTCGAGTTTTTTGCGAATGTGCGAGGTGACGCGCATGACATTTTCCATCAAGCCGCGCGCATCCTTGAACACGGATTTGTTTATCTTTTGATGAATGTAACGAACTTTAGTTCCACCCTGATCGTAAGTGGCAGAATAGGTTTCGTTGATGTGACCGATCTTGCAGGTTTCGGCGTGGAGAATCTCGCCGTAGATTTGAAACTGCTTCGAGATGTCGGTCAGTTGTTGTTCTTGATAAGCCATAATGCGCGCTCCAGAAAATACTAATCGACGAGATGTCGCGAGAGTAAAAAACTTTAACCACAGGTGAACACGGACAGAGAAGAAGACAGAATTAACTGAATTATACAGAATTGTTTGCGACTTGGACCAATCTTTAATTCTGTCTTTTTAAATCCGTGTAATCTGTGGCATCTGTGGCTAAACGTGCTTTAACCATCGGCATCGCGCTCTGGATCTGTTCCACGACGCGCGGAAACAAATTGGAACGCTGGCAAATCATCCGATTATTTCTGATGCCATTTTTCGTTTCGAGTTTCGCCGCATTGGTAAAAGGGCGGAATTTTATTCTGAACTTTTCCCCGCGCGTGAATGAAATTGTTTTGGCGCGGGCGTTGGATGCTGGATTTTGCGCAATCGTGTGTGGTTAGTGAAAAAGTTTTAGGCAAGGGATTTTCCAGCGAAATGGAGAAATTCCAAAATATCCCCGCGCAATTTTAAAAATTCCGGACCGTTGCGCTGGCGTGGACGTTCAAGCGCGACGTCGATGATGCGTTCGATTCGACCGGGCCTCGGCGTCATAATGACGATGCGGTCGCTCATGTAAATAGCTTCATCAATGTCATGCGTGACGAGAAGCATGGTGGTGCTGCGCGCTTGCCAGAGTCGGAGAACTTCGTCCTGCATCCGCATCCGCGTGAAGGCGTCGAGAGCGCCTAGCGGTTCGTCGAGGAGCAAAACTTTGGGATGATTGATGAGCGCGCGGGCGAGGGCGACCCGTTGCGCCATGCCGCCGGAAAGATGATGCGGATAAGCGTTGGCAAAAGTTTCAAGGCCGACGAGCCTCATAAATGCTTCGACTTCATTTCGCTTTTTGTGAAGAACGCCGCCCGCGACGAGACCGGCTTCGATGTTGCGGCGAACCGTCAGCCACGGAAAAAGATTCGGATCTTGAAAAACCAAACCGCGTTCCGCGCTGGGCGCAGAAATGTTTTGCGTGCCGACGGACAATTCGCCGGAGTTGGGAGAATCGAGTCCGGCAATCAAACGGAGCAACGTGGATTTTCCGCAACCGCTCGGACCGATGAGTGAGATTAATTCCCCTGCGGCGACCGAAAGAGAAACTGCATTCAGCGCGAGAACATCAGCCTCAGAAATATTCGGTGCAGGAAAACTTTTACTGACGTTTGTGACGCGAACAGTGGACCCTTCGGTCATGGTGCGAGTAGCGGCAGTTACCATTTGATCACTCCTTTTTGCCAGACGAGCACGCGGTCGCGGACTTTAAAAAGCACCGTCATGATCGTGGAAAAAAATGCGGCCATGATAACGAGCGCGGCATAAACTTTTCCATACTCAGCCCAGCCTTGCGCCCAACTCACATACCAACCGAGTCCGGATTTCACTCCGACCGTTTCCGCGACAACGAGCGTTAAAAACGACGCACCCAATCCCATAAATAGTCCGATAAAAATATTGGGCATCGCCGCGGGAATCGCGACGCGGAAAATTAAATAGGATCGACTCGCGCCCAAAGTGCGAGCGACATCAAGATACGATTCGCGCGTGTTGGAAATTCCCGAAGCCGTCAACATCGTGACCGGAAACCAAACCGCGAGCGCAATTAATCCCACGGCGGAAAACATTGCCGATGGAGATACGACCATCGCGAGAGGAATCCACGCCGTCGCCGGGATCGGCCCCACAATTTTTAAAACTGGCATCCCCCAATAACGCGCCGTCGCAAACCACCCGATGCAAACCCCGGTCACCAATGCGACCGCCACTCCGAGTGCGTATCCAGAAATCAAAAGCAACAGTGAGTGCCATGTGCTGTCGAACAAAAGTGCGCGATCATTTATAAGGCTTTGCAACACGCCCGATGGACTTGGAAAATAAGGCAGCGGCAACCATCGCACACCAGATGTAATTGTTTCCCAAATTGCCAGGAGTAAAACTGCGGCGGCGATGATGGGGCACATGTGTTGCAACCATCGTCGCAGAGGTGAGGAAAAGAGCTGGAGCGTCGCCGCCAAAATCGCGAGTCCAAAAACGCCGCCGAGAAAAATAAAATACGAATGCGAATCGGCAGGCGGTTCGTTCCTTGATGCCCAAAGGTGAACGGCGAACGCGATCAATGTCGCCAGCGGAATTAACAAAATAATTCGTGCTGACCATCGCGAAATCTGCGCGCTGATTTTCCGGGTTCGCTTGTCCGTAATTAAATCCGGCGGCGTCTTTTTGATTTCTTCAAAAGAAGCGTTCATTGAACGATTGGCAATCCACAAGGTCCGCAAAGATCATCTGGATTTAATTTCGCGTATTCACGAAGCACCCAACTTTTCGGCACACGACCATCCGCGAGTTTTTCCACTTGAAGTGAGTTAAGCCATTCGTCCGAAACACCGTCGAGATGAGCAAAGGCGCGTTTCGCCAAATCATTCACATCGGTGGTTGGACTCAGCATCCCGGCTTTTTTCATTTCAGCCGAAGCTTGTTTGACGGCATCCTCGGCTCCAGAAACGCTCGGCACATAGCGAAGTTTTGAAATCGAAACGGCATTTTGTTCCACAGTTGAAGCGAGATATTTTTTTTCCACGGAAAGTTTCGCTGCCGCCGCCGGATTGGTTTCAACCCATTTCGCCGCCTTCAACAAAGCACGAGTCGCCGCAGCGCTGGCCTTCGGTTTTTTCGCGAGAAATTTTCCGTTCACAATCACCGCGCAACAATATTCCGTGCTGTAAGGCGCGTCCGCCGCCTGGTCGGCGATGTTGCGAACTTTGCCATTGGCGAGAAGCATGCTGCCAATCGGTTCCGAGTCCGCGACGGCATCAACTTCTCCTTTGTCGAGCGCCAAACCCAATTCGCCCGCCGGAAAGACCAGCCATGTGATTTCTGTTTTTGGATTTACGCCGTTCGCGCCCAAGACGCGATTCGCGAAAATAAATGGCGGCGTTCCCATTCCCGGCACACCGATGCGTTTGCCGCGCAAATCTTTTACGGAATGAATATTACCTTTTAAGCCCGCCTGAACGCGCAAGCAACCGCGATGAATTCCGCCGGTAAACTTCACATCAAGACCCTGTTCAATCGGCTTCAGAAAATACATGATCAAATGATGCGTCACATCATATCCGCCGAGCGCGAGCACATCTTTATAATTGGCCCACTCGCATTTCACGAGTGAAACATCGAGTCCTTCTTCTTTGAAAAAACCTTTTTCAACAGCGGTGAAAATAGGCGCTTCACAGGTTAGACCGATGTAACCGACTCGAACTTTCATTGTTTCCACGGGCGAGGTTTCGTCGGCCTTTTTGCAACCTCCCACCAGCAAGGCGACGAGCGCCATCCCAATAAAATTAATTTTTTCCATTCATTTATTTCGATCACGTTCAACTCGTCGAAATGATTTCGTCAAACCGACCTGCTTTCAATTCATATTCTTATCCGTGGATCCTTGCGAAGAAAAAAAACCGACCGACATCGAAAATGATTTTTCCAAAAACCGAAGGCGGCGTTCGCGGCATGACCTTCATTGAAGCCGTGGTGGAATCTTCCAAAGGAAATGCAAAGTGGACGAAGTTGGAGGTGTAAAAGAGAAAAGTCAGCCGTGATCCACCAATCTTTGTATTTGCGCGTTGCGTGTTTCTGGCTGGAGAGTAATTTGATTTGCATGAAACCCGATGAGGTAATCGCAGAGATTCAGCGGCTCTCGAATCAAAAAGTCGCGGAAGTTTATCAATATATTTTTTCCACGGAGAGCGAGTTGGATCGATTGCTCACCGCCTTTGATCGCCTCCCGCGCCAGAACAGATTGACCGAAAGAAGAAATTCTCGTTCTCCCACGTGCGCGGAGTGTTCGACAGTAACGTCTGGCTTGCCCTTCTGACCACCGACGGCTCCTGCCGCCGACTCTGGCGGAAAGCGCGATCCACCTGCACGTTTTGCGCATCGCAGGACATCTTCAATGAAGTGGAAGAAAAATTGCGCCTTAAATTTGGGTTTAGCCCTCGCCACGCGCGATTGATGACTCTTTCGTGGAACGTCAAACCCAATTCGTGGAACCGCACTCGTTGGTAAAGGCTTGTCGCGATGTGGATGACAACCAAATCCTCGCAGCGGCTCTCTACGCGGCCTGTTTATATCTGGTCACAGGCGATTCGGACCTGCTGGTCTTGAAACAATTTGAATCGGTCAACATTCTTAATCCTCGCGAATTTGGAGAATTATTTCCCGCGTAATCTTCACTGCTGGACTGCGTGGCTGCGCCTCGTAAGAGCGCGGCTGAAATAAATTCGCAAAGCTTTCTTCGTTTCAAAGAAAGTCAGCCGCGCTCTCACGAGACGCAGCCACGATAGTGCTGACTTCTCCTCTGCCGTTTGCTATTCCACAGCCGTGCAGAATCCTCCGCTCCATCATCTGCCGCGACTCGAACGCGCGCGTTACCAGGCGTTCGCTGCCGTGCATTGGCGTCTGCGCGTGGAGCCGAGTTCGCCCGGCTGGCTCGACGAACGTTTTCATTTTCAATTCCGCGAATTGCTCACTCATGCTTGTGCGCGCGAACGTTTATATTGTCCCGCTTATTGCCTCATGCCAGACCATCTTCATTTGATGTGGCTCGGACTTGCGCTGGAAAGCGATCAACTCAATGCGATGAAATTTCTGCGGCTTCATCTGAATCGGTTACTCGCCGGCGACACTCTGGTTTCCGGCGCAGGCAATAGCGCGAAACGTCCGTGGTGTTTGCAACCGCAAGCGTTTGATCATGTTTTGCGCGAGGAAGAATGGAAGAAAAATGCGTTTGCGAAAGTTTGTTTTTATATTCTGGCGAATCCCGTCCGCGCAAATCTGGTGAAGCGCGAAATCGATTGGCCGTATCTCGGCGCAACGATTCCGGGCTATCCCGATTTACATCCGATGCGGGAAGATTATTGGGAATTGTTTTGGAAACTCTACGCGAAGTTCCGCGAACCGCCCCCGCTCGACGCGAAATCATAATTCGTCATTGCACTCGTGGCTGCGCCACGTGAGAGCGCGGCTTAAATAAATTCGCGAACTTTTCGACGTGCAAAGATAAGTCAGCCGTGTTCTCACGAACACAGCCGCGATTCGTGAGATTTTGAAAATTTTTAACCGATGCGCTTTTCCAGTGTCGATCATCCTGCGCCGAGTGTAATACTGCCGCGACGATTACGGAGTGGTAGGCTTCTATCACTTCGTAGATAATTCGGTAGGGAAAACGTTCCGAATAACGCCAGCGAATTTTTTTCGCGAATCACGACGCGCATTGAGCAACGGATTTTGCGCCAGCGCATCCCATACTCTGATAACTTCCTCTACGAACTCCGCGCCCAATCCAGCCTCGCGTGATTCATACCACTGCCGCAACCTTCGCAACGTCTTCTTCAACTTCGAAGAAATGACTTATCCGCCAATTCACTTCTGAATTGCGAACGCAGGCGGGATTTCATTGTCTCCAGCGACACAGCAGAATCAGGATTATTGCGATGCTCGGTCAGACGTTCCTCAACTAAAGCTTCGTCGGAACAGCGAATCGCACTTTTGCCTCGCCTTGAAATTGAGCAACGCCCGCGCAATAGGAGGTCGACAGCTACCCAACCTTTGTCGAGATCTGTTTCGTCCACACCCACAATTCGATAGCGCGACTCGTCTCCCCGCGCTGTCGCGCACGACAACGGTTGCGCCAAGCCCCACCCACTTTCTCGGAACCAACAGGCGGCGTGACAACTTCCACTGATTGAAGACTTTGCCCCAGATGCAGGCAGGGATGCCTGCCGCCAGATTTTCAGATAGGCTCTAAGGCGGCAGCAAAAGCAAGCGGTAAAAGCGAGCCACCTGCGTGGAGGGCGGAGTGTTATCAGTGAAGGTAGTTAATATAGAAGTAGCAGTCGTGGTAGATATCATAGTCCAAGTTATTAAATCGGTTGAAACTTGAAATTCATACATCCGACCCACCACGGTAGTCGCAGTAACTTGAAAACCCGTTGGAGTAACCGTTGGATTTGGAAGGAACACTGGAGCCGGCACCACGGCTACGCCCCCTGCTTCAGTCGCCGTAACCGTGTAATCGATTCCATTCGTTGGTGCAAAGCCGTAAACGCCGACGTAATAACGGCCTGGCGATGGGTTCGGCACCACAATAGTCTCGTCCAAAGTTCCTGCAAAAGTGCTATTGTAATCAAATTGGGATGGGGAAGGTAGAGTTCCACGGCGAACAACTAAATCCACATCACCACTTAGTCCGGTCAAAGTAAACGTGAGAGAGCCTACCGTGTTGGAAAGGTCATACTGATAGTAATGAATCGACCGATCTGTCGGCAAGTTGGTGGAAACTGGAATCGCATTAAACAACGGTGTGACTTCCACCAGATTGTTTGTGTTATCAAAATCCACCCTAAGGCTGAACTGATTAGTTTGCGACCGGTTCGCATTTTGGACGCCCAGATAATACCGCCGTCCCGGAAGAAGGTAAGGTGGCCCAGTCAAAGTGTTCAAGTCGTAGCTTCCTCCTGTGCTGACAGAGAGGAAAGTATAGTCGCCGCGCGCCGCACTTCCAACCGGCAATTGATTCTGGTTAAACAAAAGGTTCAACGGCCCCCCGAAACTTTGGAGAATATTAGTGGCGTGGGTTGCATCCAACGGAACATCGATGATGAAATACTTAATCTCATTACCATTCACGGTGTTCGTTACTCCGACGCCTGTATCGACGACCACCGCAGTGGCATTAGAAGAGGTAAAGGTCAGATCCAACTTCCAGCTGAGAAGGTTGGCGCTGCTCAGCGGTTGACCTGCCCGGCTATCCCATATTTCAAGTTTCCAATCGCCCAGCGATTGTTCACCGATAAAGGTCTTGAGAGATTCTTCTGGCAAAAAGTAATTGGGGTCGCCGCCTTCTGACAGTGAGAAGGTGTCAAACAACATGTTAGGCAATGTACCGTCGAGTTGTAAAACAGATCCGCCTGAAACTCCTCCGAAAGATTGAGAAAAAGGAATCCATCCCGCCGAACCAATAAATTCATTTGTATAAACCCCGGAAAGTCCAATTTTCGCCCCGCCGATTGGACTGCCGGGTGCGCGTTTGTAGGAAAATTTTAAGTTATAAATCTTGCTCGGGTCTGTAGATGGCAAAGTGCGCGCAACTGCTCCGTTACCCAGATTCAAATAATTGCTTCCACTATAAGCAACTCCAGGTAAATTTTCGACCGCCACCGAATTAGTTACCACACTCCAACCGTCCACTGTCGAGCCAGTTGCGAAGGTCCCCGGGATTTCCGTTTCAAAATCACTCGTCATGAAAACAACCACGTTCGAGCCAGGAAGATTAGTCCCGAAGGGCGGCAAGGCAAATTTGATCGGCACAAGGGCAAGGTTGGTATTCTCCGAGAACGTTGCGTAAACAAGCTGCCCGGAAAGGATAGTAGCCGTATACTCCCACGCGGTGGCATTCGTGTTCCCCTCTCCATTGATAACGATGACTACATTTGAAGCAATGCCAGGGCCAAAAGGCACCGAGACAGTTCCCGCCCCCACAACCATGCCGCTGTCGAAAAGAAGAAAGCCATCGTAAAAAATCTGAAGTTGATCCGCCACATCAAAGAAATCGTAATCAACGCTGACAAGCCCGGAATTCGAGGTGGTCGGGATAGTATTTGTGGCGGGGTTATTGTCCCCGTTTTGCAGGCCATCAACGACGTTAGTCGTGAGGTTGCTGAAGCCATAGCCATTGGTTGTTAGCCCGCCACGATTTTCCGCGAGCAAGACCCGCGGTCCTTCGGGACTTACAAGATGCAGCACCAGATCAGAAATCCGTGGATGATCTATGCGCACGCCGACTTCTACATCAACCAAACGTCCGCTCCGCTTAACGTTGATGACCGAGTTGGTAACTGCATCGTCTAAGATAGACGCTGAACCTCCAGAAACATAGGTTTGAAACGATGCGGCAGTCAGATTTAACTCAAACTCTACCGAACCATTGAGCGTAACTGGAGCCCCACCGTCATTGTATAAGCGCAACACATGCCTTCCTGGTTTCAAAGGTCCCGGCGGAGTCGCTTCCGTCAGTCCCCAGGTGAGCTTTCCTCCGGGCGGCGAAATATTGGTGCCTTTATCCACATAAGGATTGCGGGTTGGAATCAGGATGCCGCGCCGCACTACCGTGTCGAGCGCACCTTCCTTCGGGGCGATGGAAATGATCATGTTGGTCGCGTCAGCCGGGACAACGAAGCTGATTCCTCTTGACGATTGCGGAGGTATTGTTCCTGAAACAGCGAAACCACTTCCTCCACCAAACAACTGATTCGTCTCCAACGCGCGCTCCAGGAACAAGGAAAGGTATTCTACCCGGCCAGTGGCATTTAGGGCGTTGTCTTCCATCGCCAGCATCCATGAGCCAATGCCATCCTGCCCGATAAAATCGTTCAGGCTACCGGGACCATCAACGGGACGACTATTGGGAATGTCCATCAATCCACTATCATCGTAAATTCCTTCGAACGTCCCTGATTCCTGTCCCTCGGGATATAGCGGAAGGATGATGGGAAAGCTATGGTTATTCAAAACCGCAAATAGATCATTATGCGTAATGGTTCCAATCAAATCGCCAAAACGCTCATGGGTGAAGCGGTTGGTCACAACTACCCGGGCGACATTGATTGGCTCTGTCGCAATTGCCATGAAATAGGCACCGCCCGGTTTTGAGTTGGAACCATCCGGAATGTCGCTAGATCCGTCAAAAATATTAATCAAACTATTGAGCGTGACATCGCCATTCGCATTTTGCTGACTGAAAGCAACATCGCTGGTAACTCCAAAAAATCCAAATTCTCCTCCCTGTTGATCTTCCGATTTAACGCCAACGTAATAAACTGGCGACGTTGCGTTCGTTAAAACAATCAATTCCTGGCCACCCCGTTTGCGCGAGGTCATCGCTCCCGCAATGGCTGCCGGATTCAAATTGGTCAAAGTCGGATCTGTCGAAACATACAAGTCAATGTCTGCCTCGATATTGCGACGGCTGTTTGGAGAAACATTAGTCGTGCCCGAAATATTCGGGGGAAGAAAGGTGAGGAACGCCACATTTTGTTGATTGCTGGGATTGTTCAGCACATAAAAATTCCACTGACTTAATGATCCAGCCGGAACTCCGCCTACATTAGTTCCGATCAATGGGGAATTTGCTCCAACCCGCTGATGCAAAAGCGAAGTTCCATTGCCGATCACTTGAACAAACCCATTGGTGTTGGGCGATGGTGGTGGAGCGATAGGCGCCACTGCGAAGGGCGCAGTCTCTGCCAGATTGCCACTTGAAATAACCAGAGCGTAATCCTGGACAACTCCATTGGTGTGCGCGGTGACGGCGTTGACGTTCACACGTCGGGCGACAACGGATACTTCGTAAGTGCCACTTAGCGGGCCATTAATATAAACATTTTCCACATTGTTCACCACATCACGCGATGAATCCAAAAAACTCCCTGAATTCGTCCCGACCTCAACAGGATCCGTGAACTGTCCACCTCCAGAGAAATGGTTTCCTAGATACACATTTGTGGTAGTCGTGACGTTAGTGCCGAAGCCGTTGGTCACAGTCGTTTTTATCACAAGGTCAAGATCGTTGACTAACTTAATGCCGACTTGCGGATTGCCGGGAGGATCAGTCCAGACAAGAGTAACCCGTAAAGGGGAATTAGTGTCTGCGACTGTAATTGTTCGGGAATGCGCCTCTCCCGTGGCCAGAGCACTATTTGTGCTTTGGTCGAACATCTGAATCGGCCACTTGTTAGTATCGGGCTCAGAGGCGAGAACCGTCGGCAAAATGCGCGTTAAGTTCGGCAGGCCCCACCCGGCAATATTCAAGGTGCTGTTCGCATCCAATTTATAGAGTAGATCGTCGGGAGAACGAGCACTGTTGATAAGCAGGGCCTTCATCATTGCGGGACTATTGGTTCGACGTATACCAGCAGGCAAAGTTTGCTCAAAAAATTCTTGCACGAGCGCAAGCATTCCCGAAGTAGCGGGCCCAGCCATACTGGTTCCAGATTCAAAAAAATAGTTTGGAGCAACTGTGGCATTTAGGCTTCGCAAGGTGTCGAAATAATTACCATAATCATTTGTCAGCATGATTTCTGTTCGACGGTTGAAACTTACCTCTATGTTGTTCGTGTTGACGATCTCGCAGTAAACCCGCACCCCGCGAAAAAATTGTGGATCCCCTTCGACAAGCGTCACGGAATTCGTGCCGACAAAGTTAGCGGGGTTAGACGATGCAGAGACGGCGGCATTCGTGTTAACGAATATCTGCAAAGGTGGAAAGGGGTCAGGCGAAGTAGAGTTAGGCAGCGTATCAATCCTCAACCGCAAAGCACGACCCTCATCGCAGGGGTCATCCGACACAAAAATAGAAAAGCGATTCGTCGCGCCAGGATCCAAGATTAGATTGGGAATTGTCCGCACGTCATAGTTAGTCGTACTATAATAAGCGCCTTCGTCGAACTGGCGGGACCGCGTAGATAGGATAAACGTCCCTGGCTCCACCACATCAGGTTTAAGTCGCCCGTAAGTTCCTTCTTGGCCAATACCAACATTTCCTCTACTCGAAAAGAATGCCACTTCGTTTGAACTGTCCGTGAAGCCGAGAAATTCTTTATTGGTTGAAAGGTTGCAAAACCGATTTTTGCGAATGACATCGTTAGTAATGAAGCGAGGGCTTTCCAACGCGCCTACGGTAATTACATTCTTGGCAGTGGATGGCGAGATAACCGAGCCAGCGGATCCACCCTGCCCGTTGTTATTTCCCCCGCCACTATTACCCGCGGCAAAAACATAAATTATTGGCTGAGAACCTTGCACGCCCGGAATGGCATCGCGAACCGCCATATCGTAACTGGCCGATGCTGAATTGTAATTTTTCGAACCGGGATAGCCCCAACTGTTATTTGAGATCAAAGGCGACTGACGATTAAATCCAAACAAATTGGTTCGCGCTGCTGTCTCCTGCAATTCTGAATCCGCCAAACCCGCAAAAATATCGAGCGAAAAAATGTTGGCCGCTGGCGCTTTACCGCGGAAATTTGCGTTCGGCGCTGATCCCGGCACATTGGCACCAGTCGGTCCGTTTACCCCGCTGCTGGCAATAATGCCCGCCACATGCGTCCCATGTCCCACTTCGTCAGTGTTCGTGACCCCTGGCCCTACAAAAATTCTTGGAGTTAAATCGGGATGGCCATTATCAATACTTGTGTCGTTCACATTCACAAGAACATTCGATCCAGTCAGATTTTGGTAATTCGGGGTTGATGTTAGCGAGTTAGTCGATACGCCCAAACGAACCCGTGTTAAATCATTGAGCAAGCCACGTTCATAAAATGGCTCAATCCCTTGCACTTCCGGAATGTTTGCCAAAGCTACTAAATCTTCAGTCGCAACGATTGATTCAGGACCAAAGGGAGAACTTTTTAAATCTACACTGAGCACGCTCCCCTTCCCGGCCAATGCTGTCGCGCCCGCTTCATTCTGCCCGGGAAACCACGTTACGCGGACAGGTTGATCGAGCGACAACGCTTCATTTTTGACCGCTAAATCCAACAGCTCGGTATCGAGTTTGTAGTACGGTTCAAAAGGCAATATAGCTTGAACACTTTTGATCCCGCGAAGCGCCTCAACATTGTCGCGACTCATACGCACCAGATACGCATTATTAGGAACGTAGGAAATAATTTGGGCCTTGGCCTCAGCGAGTTGAGCGCGGAATATATCGGTAAGGGGACCCTTCGATTGCACAATGTAACTGCCCGGATCGCCTTTGGCCCGCAAGTGATTTGGAATACTCACGCGTCCTGCACCGGTATCAATCAGCGCGTTCCGCAACAAAATCGCTTTGTTATCGTGGGAAAGTTGGTCAATCGTTTTCGTCGTGTTACTCAGCCGATTGGGATAAAGCGATTTGGCATTGGTGGAGTCCGGCTTCGTTGACGCGTCAGAAGCAAGTTCAATGCGTTTTTTGGATGAACTGGATTTCGCAAAAATTTTGTGGGGAGCGCGGGATGACTGGCTCGTTTGAGCAGGCACCGTCGGTGCGGCGTGAGGGCTGGCCAGCCGCTTCTTTTCGCCAAGGTGCCAGAAGAACGCGGCGGCGATGAACAGCGCAATGCTCAGAAAAAACCAATTTTTAGGTCTCATAGACAATTTATTTGGACCAAGTTTGGGAAATAATTCTTGTGTCGTTCAACATACCACAAAAGGCCGGCCAACCAACAAAAACCTTGGTAAATTCTTGCCAGTCTGCGCATCTTGACACCACTACCAACGAACAGAGCGCCGACCTCTGGTCGGCTTTAACGCTGAATAAACCAGCACGGGAGGCGAAACCAACCAACCGCCTGAAAAAGTTGTCCGCAAAGCCGGTTGCAAACCGGCGCTCCGTATCAAATTTAAGATGCGCCCCTAGCCGGCCGGCTTTGCAGTTCCTTAAATTTTTTGTCGGGTTCGCTCTCATCAATCAGCTGGCAAAATGCTGTAGTTTTCGATCACCGTTCTCGGATTGTTTGTCGTGCCTTCGACTTTCAAAAGCGAGCGAGTCAATACTTCCCCGGTTATTTGATAATTGGTGCAAAGATTAAACAAGCCGCTCCCGGCTGGCGCACTCAAAACCAATGAATTATTGGCGGGTTTCAAAGATTGTCCGTAGCAATAAACCACATAGCGCGCTTCCCCCAATTTCAGAAGCGACATGATTTGCCGGGGGATTCGCTCCACAGCTTCATCCGTAATGCCGTAATACCGTTGTGCCTCATTGGCTTGGGGATTGTCAGTGCTATTGCCAATATTCAAAAAAGGTGAAGGAGATATGGCATTGTTCGTGACGGTTCCGATCACCAGATTGGTGTAACTCGCCGATAAACTCGGCACCGCCAAAATCTGCCCCAGATTTTGAAAAACACCTCCAAATTGTGTCCGTCGGGTTTCATTGATATCGTTCAAAATTTTGAAAAGTTCGGGCGAATTAGGTTGAATGACCGCAGCTTCTAATTGAGCTCCGCCAGGCTCAGTCTTCTGTACATCGGTGTCATTTAAAGAGTTGCGCAACCCAACAACTCCACTCAACACGGCGGACCAAGCCCCAACGTTTGTTTGATTCACCGAAAGCAAGCCCCGCGATGCGTTATCATTTGGCGATGCGGTGAATACATCCATCAATTTCCAATCGTTCGTGGGATTGCTCTCATTGTGCCCCGCCCATTTAAACCAATTTGTGTTGATCGACCCCTTCAAATACACAGTTTGCCAAGGGGTGCCACGATGCACACGGCCAAGCCAGCCAATACTCGGAAATTTGTTGGTAGGGAAATCCCAATCGTCCGACCAGCGCACCCGAGGATCTTTTACCGTAAAGTCATACGCTGTGTTATCAGTTATCTGGCCAATTTGTTGGCCTGTTGAGAAAGGCACACGATTGCCGCCCCATGGTCGATAACGAGGACTTAGGTTCTTCAAATACATTGTTGGAGGAGGATCGGTCGGATGCGCCCTTGCCTGAAGAGAATTGGTGGTATTCTTTAAATCTTCCGCCATGTAATGAACCAAAGGGTCGTTAATAGCCCACACCGCAGTTTGGTCAAACTTTATAGCGGGATTGAAGGGAGTCTGGATCGAAAGTCCAGGGGGAATGGTTTGATTTTTGGTGTCATAAACCCGGTCATCCCCCATAAACTTCAGGAAATTATCCACTTCGCTTTCCCGTTGGGGTCCAGTCGGCTTGGAGGGATTCAAACTATCCCACAAATCGCCTCCCAATTTTGGGTCTTCCATGGAAACGCTTATTTGGTACTCTACCCCTTTAGTGGGCACGGTTACCGTCCCGCTACCATCAATTCGGTTGGTATCCCATAGCTTCCCCAAAAAGGAGTCAGGCGCCCCTAGGTCCGCATATCTCGAGTTAAGCTCCTTTTTTGAAAGTGCGTCAGCAATATCTAAGTTGTTATTAAGATTTGCCAAATTGACGAAATCAACCACCCTGCCACCCGGCTCAGAAGTATCAATCAGAACATAGAGCAACCGATTCGTAATCACGACGGTCCACGTCGGCACGGGAAATCCGATGTTGTTTGTTGAATATGTTTTCAAACTGGTGAAAGGAACAGCCCCGCCTGTAAACTGGGAATCCGCCAGGAACGTCATTGAATTCGTTCCTATAGGCAAGTAGTAAGCATTGGAACCCGCCAGAACCCCCGGCCAGGTTAGAAAATTGGTGAAACCAGAAACCCCCGAGTTTGTCGGTTGACCATTTGCCGGCCATATGGTGACACCGGACTGATTGGTCAGAGACATGCTGGTCGTATTCGTAACTATTACTCTTAAGCTCTTGTTATAAGCCGATACGTAGGAGTTCCATGCTTCCAAAGCAATGCTGTTGGATACTCCAAGAAACAATTGCTGATTAGTTCGGGTGAAAACGGGCGGGATCGTAGTCCTATCTCTTTTCCTGATTTGCAAATTACGCGAAATTTGAATCGAGGTCTGCATTACGAACTTGTTGAAGTTAGGAAATCCCTTTTTTGTCCCGATAATCATGGGAACACCCCAAACTAACCCATCCGGATTAATGACATTAGTAGGTTCCTGAATCGACGCAATGATATTAGACGACAGGAACTGGGAGTTGGTTTCAGCCACAAAGCTTTTTATAATCGTTTGTCCTGCATCTGTATAGACTTGAGGACGAAAAAGAGTCGGATATTTATTAGTCGTTGTCGCGTCATAAACATTGGCTGCCAACTGCAACAACCGATGAACAGGGGCAGTATATTCGTTAGTCGGATAAATCTGAATGTTTGCGTAGCTAAATCCAGCACGGACAAGATTGGCGGGATTATTGGTGTTAAATAGGTAAAAATTCGTCTGCGTAGGCGAAACCGGTAGCGCTACTAAATTGTCCTTGAATAGCCGAGCAGCGACGTTGGTAAAAAACTGCACAGCCGTCCAATCCACGAAGTTCGTGTTCACCGTGTTCAGGGTCGGATCGTTCACATAGTTAATGTTTATTTTCCCCTTCACCTCCGGCTCTGAACCCATGCCGATTTGTTCAAGCAAACGTTGAAAGGTGTAGCGGTCGTAAGAATTATTGTTCGTGGAAACCCGCTGTAGTTGACCCACGAAATTCGGAGAACTTTTAGCCGAGTCAAATAACTCCTGGGGATTGATAAACCGCGCTTTGTTGTCCGCGCCCGACCACGGCCGAGTGGTCAAATCGTTGGGTGGCTGGTAATCTGGATCAGTCTGGTTGCTATAGGGAGGCACCAGAATCGGCTTCGTTGAATAACCATCTATAAAGTCGGTTTGAAATGCGGTCTGCCCCACTCCCCCAAAAAGAGTATTAACACTGCTGAGGTTGTTGAAGTTGCCGTTGTAACGATATTTCAAAAAAGAAACCGCGTCGTTAAAAACATCCCCGGTGTTTCCAGAAACTACGAGCGATGTGTCGGGAAAATATTGATACGGCGTCGCTGCATTTCTCACATACATGTTGGTATTCAAGTCCACCAGGAAACCCGCGAGATTTATTTCGTGAGAACTGAATCCCTGATTGCGCAAAAATCCATCGCCAGAACTAAAATCGGGCTGCAAACCGATGTCGCCCTTGGCGTAATTATGAATGTAATTCCAATCCAGTGTCTTGCCGATGGGGAGCGCGAGGTAAAGATAGCGTCCGACAAACCGGTTATTTGGGCCGTGGGGAAGTTCTGGATTTTGGAGAACTCCGATCCATTCCGGCTCACCTAGAAAATTTTTAAAGGTTCCATTCGTGTTCCCCAATTCATCTATTACCACTGGCTGAAACCCATTCGTCTCAAATCGTCCATTGCGATTGTAATCGAGAAAAAAGCGAAACTCGGTGGTGCCATCGGCGTTCCGCGCAAAGACGGGTGGACGCGGATCAAAATAAAGGTTGGCAATATTGCGAATACGTTGATCGTTGCTCAACGGCCCTCCGACATCCTGAAAATCGTAATTTACATTGTTAGTATCATACTGGTCGAGGGGTTGATTAGTATAACCGCCGACACGAATATAATTCCGTGTCAGCATCAACTCGTAATCTCCGAGTGTGCCACGCGCCATCATTCCAGAAACAAGTTCCGCTTGAAACCGCGCCAGGGCTGTATCGGCCATGAGATGCGAGTCGGTTTGGTTCAACGATTGCGTAACGGAGGCGCGATCCCGCCGAGTCACCGCGAGGAAGGCGACCGTCAGGAACGTAATGACGGAAAGCATGATCAGCGTGATAACCAGGGCCACGCCGCGTTGTGACTGATGTTTCATCTCGGTGCGTTTCGTATGGGAATTTGTTGTTTGAAAATGTGAATTTTCCCACCCTGCTTTTGCAAATACGAAGTGGGGTCGGCCATGCTCCGGGCCTGCTCCAAAGTTTGTGGTTCAAGAACGCCCAGTTCAATTTCCACCAGGGAAGGCAGCGCATCGCCGCTGTAGGCGATTTGAAATTCGTTGGTAAGATCCACAGACGGCTGCGGGTTGAGGAACGAAACTCCTTTCGTCCCGTTGGTGGTGACAAAACCCGCCGCATCATAAAACGTAACTTTAAAATGAACTACGCCGTCGGCCACACGACTTAGATAACCATTAGTAAGCAGGAGTCCCGCATTCCCGCTGTTAAAAAGATTATTAAAGTAGTAATTGGTAGGGAAACGGAACCCAACAAAGTTATTAGTGGAGAACCGATAAAGCGTTCCGAATTTTAAGTTATTAAAATTGTTCAGGTCCTGCGGGTTAAGCACGCGATAGCCAATAGCCGACCAATCACTGGCATAGTTCAATAAAAACAACTCATCCAGGACGTTCGTGCGAAATGGCGCGGTGCCGGTTGGATTAAGGCTGGTCAAATAAGTATCGGCCTGCATCCCAGCGTAGAGACTCCAGTTATTCGTATCTTTGGAAGCAGTTAGCTGTTCGACATCGCGGGCGACCAGATCCATGATCGCCCGGCCTCCCTCAAAAACATCTACCTGTTTCAATCCGCCGCGAAAGGCGCGTTGCACCTGGTTAAACATCGCCGTCAAACCCAGCATAATCACCACCAAAAGCGTCGTAGCGACCATCATTTCCACAAGCGTCAAACCGCTTTGCGCGCGAAACTTTTTTTGAAATTTAATTTTCATGGAACGTTTGTAGCGGCGACAAAAGATTGCGGTTGGAAAAAATCTAACCCTTCAACATTTGTCCGTGAGCCGGTGACGAGCGTGCGGACGCTCTGTCTATTTGGCCCGTTGGTGTTTTGAAAAAGCGGCCACTTAAAAATCAGGCGGACTTCAAAGGTGTTCGTTTCGCGATTTTTGACTTTTTTCCATTCAATCGTACGAATTGATTTCAAGCTTGCACTCTGCGCAAGATCCAGTGGGGGAGTTTCATTATCAAAATTATAATTCGTAGAACTAACTGGAACCTGACCGGTTATAAAAGGTGTAATTTCAGATTCCAGACGATAACTAAATGCGAAATCAGGATTAGCCTGCCCTTGCTCCGTCGCTGAACCAGTCAATGCTCGAACACGAGCAGAAATCGAATTCGTCACTCGATTAGTTGGGTTCGTTGGTTCACCGTCATATCGAGCGTTTGATAAAAGGCCAATGATTTTCAAGCCATTGGTCATTGAACCGTCTAAAAGTGAACCGTCTGGCTGAACAGCGAATAGTCCCGGAGCGTTGGTATATTTAATTGTCTCATCGATAATAGCTCCATTGGTAGTGCCTCGTCTGCGGTGAGTAATTGAATCCACGTGATTCGTTAAATAATCCAGACCTTTTGCGCCATTTCGAATCGCTTCCAGAAAAAAAGGGCCATCCTGGTTGATGATCGTTTCCTCACGGTTGTCCTTCTGCACGGTCATCCCGGTAGGCAACACGCCGATTATAGCCACGAGCGCAAAGGCGATTACCGCCAGGGAGATGGCGATTTCAATCATAGTGAACGCTGCAACTTTGGCTAGAGAACGCGTAACAAGATATCCTCTCGAAGAAAAGGAATTCGCACCCCGGCTGCTACAAGATGTTAGCTTCATTGGAATTCCCTCCGTTCGAGCTTGGCGCGTCCCGTCAACCAATCCACCCGAATATTGTTAAAATTTGTTTGAGAATTTCCCTTCGGGGTCTCGACGGCATCGGCGGGACCAAGAACCAGATTACCATCGCGATCCCGCGCGTAAAACACACTGCCTTTGGTAATGGGAATAATCGCGTTTTGATAAACGGGTTTCCCAAGGTTTTTATTCTCGGAGACAAGCTGGCCTTGCGAATTAAAAGCGACAAATGGTAAGTGAAGCTGGTTCGAACTGCCTGCCATCGGAAACGGAAAGGCGTTCGTCGCGAAAGGCCGGTCGGTTTCAGCGTAGTTGAAACGAACGTTTTCCTGCAGTTCGACAAATTTATTAGTGGCGATGAAAGTTTTTTCCGGCAACGATTTCCAAGCTGTCAAGTAACGCGGGTTTTCGCGCCCCGGTTGTTCCCCTACCGGCTTCCTCGTAAATAAAGCGTAGGTAGTATATTGCCCACTAAAAAGATTCAGCGCCTGTTTCTTATCGGCAGCGCTCAAGTTATCGTAAAACTTCTGGTCCACAGCCTGCGGAGAAATGAAGACGACATAGACTGTAGAACGCCCGCTGATGGCCCGTTGACGCGCGAGTGCCAAATCATCCATCAACTGGCGCGTGGCAGAAGTCATCGTATTCCCCTCGCCCCAACCTTTTAAATGCGGGAGACCAAGAGCCGCTAAAATGCCGATGATGGTGATGACCAGCAACAACTCGATCAAAGTAAACGCGCCGCTAGAGCGAGGCTTTATCCCCATGCGGTTTGAATAAATTAGAGATACGGTTTTCATTTTGAGAACCAACTCAGGATATTGTCTTTATTCTCCCCAACGTTGGCCTTAATAGCTTCGTCAGCCTTTCCGTCCGGACCGAGTGACCAGATCATTGCTGGAACGTTCGCTTCAAACTGGTCGCCAGTATCCAAAGGCGACCTGACTAAAGCATTATAGCCCGTATTTCCACTTTGTTGAGCGACAGTAGCCTTACAATAAAACCCGTCGCGACATTTGTTATCGTAATTGAAGTCAATGGTGATGATATATGGCCTTCCCCACGGATCACGAAAAACCAGATCATCACCTACCCCGCCAGGACTTGTTCCGTTGACACGCTTGGCGGTGTAGAAAACCGTTTTCTGAGGATTGCGTGCAAAATCTTTGTTAGCCGTGGCATTGCCTGTGTTTGGGTAAGTTTCCAGGTTCAATAAAATTGCCATGACTTCGGAGTTGTTCGCTTGATAAAGAGAATTATTTCCCGTGTTTCCAATGTCAGGTATAGAGTTGGAGCCTGTGTTAAAAGTGCCAAAGGTGAAGTCAGGGCAAACCGTGTTTAGAGATTCCGTCGCATTGGTGCTTCCAGGATAACGTCCATAAGTGGCGTGATACTGGGTGATCGACGTAAGCAGATTGACCATGTCTGTTTTAGCCTGAGCGATGCGAGCTCGTTCCTTCACCTTGGCCAAGGCTGGCAAAAGCAATCCCGCCAGGATTCCGATAATGGCGATCACAACCAACATTTCAATTAAGGTAAAGGCGCGGCGCGAACCAAGCCGACGACCCGCCAGAACCGGCCTTTGAAAAGCTGGCAGAAACGGAACCGCAATCGCCGAGACCTGCAAAGGTTTAACCCGAAAAAGCGAGGCAGCATAGATAGGCGGCTCCCACGAATTATCAGACCAGCAAACTGGCAATTGCTTTTCGTTGTTGTTCGCGCGTGCACTCATGAAAACTCTATTCTTTCCAATTTCCGATAACGTTTGTTTTTCCGCCAATGACAATTTCCGCCCAGAGGTCATAAGTCTCGGGGTTATGAACTGGCGCGCTGGAATTGTAGCGCCATGGATTTATTTTTTTTCCATTGGCGGCGACAATGTCAGTTGGCCCTTCGACAGGAACGAGCATTAACTCAACTTCCGGAGATGAGACAAGCTCGCCATACTGACTCGGTTTCATTCCTGTAAAAAAGTTTTTTACTTCTGATTTGTCGGTGGAAGAATTAGCCAATCCATCCACCCCAAAATAAGTTCTCAGCGAGTTTGTCGTGATGCTTTCGTCGCCTTTTATTGTGAAAAATTTATTGTTCGCCACGTCGTAACCAGTTCCGGACAATTCATAGAAAAGTTGGTTGGTCACGGAATTGTTCGTGTCCGCATTGCTCGGCGGATAAAACCCTTTGGCCTCTTTGTAGGAATCAATGGCCGTTTCAAGCTGGGCTAATTCTACCGTGACCCGGGCGATTTTTCTTTTAATCGCGGCGGGACCAGACAGGTGGGAGATCATCGCCGCCAAAATTCCAATAACGGCGATCACCACTAATAATTCAATTAATGTGAAGGCAGCTTTTCCACCCGATCTTCCCGTGTTGATTTTCGTTTCCATAATTACATTTGCGCCCGCGAATTGCCCGTTGTCCGCTGATCACGCAACTCTTGCTCCATTCGTTCGCTGAGCCATTGTTTGATCATGCTCTGGTAATTCAAATAACGCGACCGCGCCAGACGTTTAATTCGCCCCAGCATCCTGGGATCGATCCGCAAAGTGATTGTCACCGAGTCAGAAATTTCGCTGCTCGCTGCCACCGCCGATTCCATCAGTCGAACGTCGATCTGGTTCTCCGCCCAAAAAGCGGCTTCAGCTTCCTCGCGGTCAAACATCGGTACTTCTTCCCAGTTAGAAATCGCATTCATATTATTGCGCCAATGCCTGGTTCACTTTGCGTTGATAAAAAAATTGTTCCTCCGCTTGAAAAGCACGGGCGTAAATAACCCGCGCTTGTTTGCCGTTCGTTCGAAAGACTGTGAAAATTCCGGTGCCGTTGGCCGAGACGCCCAAATTAAAAAACCGTGCCTGCATGGCAAATCGGGGCGAGTCGGGCAGGAGTCGAACCGCGAATGGATCTTCAAAGGATTCTTCTATCTCTGGCAGCTTGAGAGAGTGATCCAAGTTGAACGGCGGGTTGTTCCAGTCAAAATCCATACTTTGTAAAGCGTTTAGCCATGCAATGTGATTACATTGTATTTACGCCTTTGAAAAAGTTTGTCAACCCATTGTTTTGACTTTTTAAAAAATTTCTTGAATCCCCGTTTAGGATAAAAAAACGCCGCCCAGATTCTGAGCGGCGTTGTAGAAAAGGATTTGGTGTTATTCTTTGCCGCCTTTTTCGCCTTCGGGCGCGCCAACAGAATCCATCAAAGCAATCAAGGGAAGAAATAATGCGATGACGATACTGCCAACAATAACCGCGAGGAAAACAATCATGATTGGCTCCAGAAGCGAAGTCATGGCTGCGACGGCGTTATCCACCTCTTCATCATAGTTGTCGGCAATTTTCATTAACATTTCCGGCAGGGCACCGGTTTGTTCGCCAACGTCCACCATACTAATCACCATCGGCGGAAAAACATTGGATGCCTCTAAAGGCGCGGTAATTGTTTCGCCTTCCTTCACGCTTTCATGCACCGCCCCGACCGCGTCGCCCACAATGACATTGCCAGAAGTTTCCTTAACGATGGTCAAAGCCTGAAGAATCGGAACACCGCTGCTAACCAAAGTCCCCAAAGTGCGTGTGAACCGGGAAATAGCGACCTTGTTGATGACGGGTCCAAGCACAGGCATTTTCAATTTGAATTTATCAAAGAGTTTGCGACCCACTCTGGTGCGAATGAAAATATTCAAGGCTACTGCGAAAACCACGAGGCCGATGACGGCGAGGACAAAGTGATGTGCAATCACATCGCTGATTCCCAACACGAAGGCCGTAAATTTGGGCAAAGATTGGCCATTGCCCAATGTGCCAGCGAAAATTTCTTTAAACTTGGGAACAACAAAAACCATCAAAACTGTCATAATGGCGACCGCTACCACCATGACGGCGATAGGATAAAACATGGCGGCGACAACTTTTCCTTTGATCTTCTGCGCCTTTTCCATGAACTCCGAAAGACGTTTCAAAACTACTTCGAGCACACCGCCCATTTCACCCGCTTTCACCATGTTGACAAACAGACGATTAAAAACTTTGGGATGTTGCGCCAATCCTTCGGAAAAAGTGCTGCCACCTTCGATGGAAGCGGCCAGGTCTCCTAAAATATTTTTGAGGGTGACATTTTTCTCCTGCTTTTGCAAAACGCGCAAGCCACGCAACAATGGCAAACCTGCTTCCACGAGAGTCGCAAGTTGCCGCGTAAAAACAGTGAGAACCTTTGATTTAACTTTTCCACTGAACCCGGGAATTTTGATCTGGATGCCCCCCGCTTTTTTTGGCTTTCCTTTCGCGACCGATTGTCCCTTTTTTTCAAGTTTGCCCTTATCTACCTCGACAACTTTGGTGGGGAAATAACCCATTTCCTTGATGCGGCCAATCGCCTCGTTTTGGTTGGCGACTTCGAGTGTGCCCTTGGTTTCTTTTCCTCGGGAATCCATTGCGACATAATTGAATTTGGGCATAGGAAATTTGGTTAGGTATATTTCACGACTTCTTCAATAGTTGTATCACCGTCGAAGATGCTTCGCAAGCCATCTTCCCGCAAAGTGACCATTCCCATCTCGACGGCTTTCTGTCGCACGACTACGGTGGGAGCGCGTTGGTTAATCAAGTTCCGAATGGGTTCATTGACGATGAGCAATTCGTAAATACCCTTTCGTCCTTTGTAGCCCGTGTCATTGCAAACAGCGCAACCGCGACCATAATAAAAAACTTTTTCGCCAATATCGTGCGGAGAGAGGTTCAACAGCGAAAGCTGGTTCTCAGTTGGCTCAAAGGGCGTGCGGCATTTTTTGCAGGTGGTGCGAACCAACCGTTGCGCCAGCACCGCCATCAGAGTGGACGATATCAAAAAGGGTTCGACGCCCATGTCGATAAGACGGGTGACAGCACCGGGGGCGTCATTGGTGTGGAGCGTGCTTAAAACTAAATGGCCGGTGAGCGATGCCTGGATGGCAATTTGCGATGTTTCCAGATCGCGCATTTCCCCGAGCATGATTACATCTGGATCTTGACGCAAAAACGAGCGCAATGCTTTTCCGAAAGTCATCCCGACGGCTTCGTTGACGGCAACCTGCATGATGCCTTCGATATCGAACTCGACGGGATCTTCCGCCGTCAGCAATTTGGAATCGATGCTGTTAATGCGGCGCAGACAGGAATACAATGTGGTGGTTTTTCCAGAGCCAGTCGGACCAGTAACGACGAAAATTCCGTTCGGTTGCAGGATGGCTTCCGCAATATAATCCAGCGTTGTCTTGGGAAGTCCCAGACTTTCGATATCAAGGTTCACCGCCGACCGATCCAAAATACGCAACACCACAGACTCGCCGAATTGAGTGGGAAGGGTGGAAACGCGCAAATCAATTTGCCGATTGCCAATGGGCATGGAAATACGACCGTCTTGCGGCAGACGGCGCTCGGAAATATTCAGGTTCGCCATGACTTTGATGCGCGAAATAACTGGAAGCGCGAGATGTTTGGGCGGCGGAGCCATTTCGTAAAGCGCGCCGTCCACACGATAGCGGATTTTAAATTCGTCTTCAAAAGGTTCAAAATGAATATCACTGGCGCGATCTTGAACTGCTTGAAAAACCACCAGATTTACAAATTTAACGATGGGCGTTTCGTTAGCCAAATCCGTCAAACCCTGCGTGCCGCTATTCGCCAGGTCTTCAACTTCCTTGGCGATGTCTCCATCGGCTCCAATTTCCTTGAGAATGTCAGAAACACTTTCGCCGCTGTCCCCATAAAATTTTGAAATGGCTCTTTCAATTTCACCAGGATCCGCCACCACGAGTTGCACATCCTTGCGTGTAATAAATCCCAATTCATCAACAATGGCGGGATTCAGCGGGTCGGCCAGGGCCACTCGCACGGTGGAATCGTAAACAGCCAGCGGGATACATTGATACATTCGCGCGGTATTGGCAGGGATGACGGCGAGGACTTCCGGCGTTAAATCTTTTTCCTGGATTTGCACAACCTCGGTGCCCAAATGGTCGGCAATAATTTGCAGTTGCGCATCTTTATCAATTAACCCGAAGTCGTGAAATAATTGTCCGAGTGGCTTCCCGCTACGCGAATGTTCCTGAAGAACCTCCTCGATTTGCAAATCATCAAGCAACTGCCGCTCTTTGATGAGTTCGAGCAGTGGATTGGAGATAAATTCAGCCATAAAAAATTAAGATGGTTGCTCGTTAGAGCCTTTGGCGGCTTGCGACATTTGCGCTGCTTCAAATTCCTGGAGTTTCACCAGCACGGTGGCCGGATCCTGCGCTTTATTGATGACTTCCTCTCGCGAAATCCAACCCTGTTCATATTTACTCATGAGAAAGCTGTCGAGGGTGACCATCCCATATTTTGCGCCCGTCTGAATGTCAGAGTTGATACGAAATGTTTTATTATCGCGAATCAGGGCTGCGATAGCCGGGGTGTTGATCATGATTTCATACGCGGCTACGCGTCCGGGTTTATCAGACCTTGGCAGCAACAATTGGGAAATAACGGCCTGCAAAACGGTGGAAAGCTGGATGCGAATCGTTTCCTGCTGGTTCATCGGGAAGGCATTCACAATACGATCAATGGTTTTGGCCGCTCCTGTCGTATGCAATGTGCCGAAAACTAAATGGCCCGTTTCGGCAGCCGTGATGGCCGCCTCCATCGTTTCCAGATCGCGCAATTCGCCGACCAGAATGACGTCAGGGTCCTGCCGCAAAGCGCGACGTAACGCTTCTGCAAAATTTGGAACATCAATATGAACTTCGCGTTGCGTCACCACCGCTTTTTTGTGTTTGTGATAATATTCGATCGGATCTTCGATGGTAATAATATGCGCATCGTCGCGTTCTTCGTTGATCATGTTGATCATCGAAGCGAGCGTCGTAGTTTTTCCTGAACCAGTCGGCCCTGTCACCAGAACAAGGCCACGCGGTTTGTTAATCAGGGTGTTGATGATCGTTGGTGGCAAACCAATTTGTTCGAGAGTCAGCAGCTTGTTTGGAATTTGCCGCAAAACCATTCCGAAATTTCCTTTTTCCTTGAAAACGCTGACGCGAAAACGCGCCTGATCGCCAAACGCGAATCCAAAATCAGCGCCGCCATCTTCGCGGACGTGTTGGATGTGGTCTTCCGACGTGATGGAGCGCATCAATTCTTCTGTGTCTTCTGGTTTCAACTGCGGACCTTCCACGCGATGCAAAATACCGTGAAGGCGAATAACGGGTGGAACGCCGACGCGCAAATGCAAATCAGCCGCGCCTTCGGAAACTACCAACTGCAACAAGTCAGACATGGAATAGGACATAATTTTATCGGTTTCGTTTTAGTTTTTCTTACTCAGTATCTCCAACGGTCGCGCGGATGACTTCTTCTGGTGTAGTCAAGCCCGCTAGACATTTGCGCGCTCCATCTTCCCGCAAAGTTCTCATACCCATTTCGCGCGCTCGGATTCTCAACACTGAACTTGGAACGCGATCATAAATCAACTTTCGTGCTTCGTCGTCGATCACAAATACTTCAAACACTCCAAAACGCCCGCGATAACCGTTTTTATTGCAGTCGCTGCAACCTTTGCCGTGTTTAAACGTCGCGCCCTGCACACTGCCCGGATCGAGATTCAACGCGCGCAGTTCGGCGTCGGTCGGCACGTAAGGTTCCGCGCAACGTTTGCAAACTTTTCGCACCAGACGTTGCGCCATCAGACAACGCGTGGAAGAGGCAACCAAAAACGGTTTCACGCCGATGTCAATCAAACGCGTGACCGCGCCCGGCGCGTCGTTGGTGTGCAACGTTGAGAAAACCAAATGGCCTGTCAGCGAAGCATTAATGGCAATCGTGGCCGTTTCCATATCGCGAATTTCTCCCAGCATAATCACGTTCGGCGCTTGACGAAGCATCGAGCGCAAAGCCGCCGCAAAAGTCAAACCGACCGTTTCGCTCACTTGCACCTGGTTGATTCCGGCGAGCAAATATTCGACGGGATCCTCGACCGTGATAATTTTCCGATCGGGTCGGTTAATAAAATTTAGACAAGAGTAAAGCGTAGTCGTTTTGCCGGAACCAGTCGGACCCGTCACGAGCAAAATTCCATCGGGCAAACCAATCATGCGCTCAAAGGTTTGCTGATCGTCGGTGAAAAATCCAAGTTCAGGCAAACCAAGCCGCAAACCTTCTTTGTCCAAAATACGCATCACGATACTTTCACCGTGATTGGTGGGCAGGCACGACACGCGCAAATCGATCAGCTTCCCGCCGACTTGCGTTTGGATACGTCCGTCCTGCGGGATGCGCCGCTCGGCAATCGACATGTTTGATTGAATTTTCAAACGGCTGATGATGGAAGCCTGCAACCGTTTTGGAGGGCTTTTCATTTCGTGCAAAACGCCGTCGATTCGATAGCGAACTCGAAACGTTTTGTTCAGAGGTTCCAAATGAATATCAGAAGCGCGCGATTTGAAGGCCTCAACAATAATCGTGTTAACCAGCTTGATGATCGGCGCATCCGCATCCACCGTCGCTCCGTCGTCGGCCCCCGAGCCGGTCATCACAGCCGCATCCACTTCGCTTTCCGTGATGTCTTGAATGGCTTTACTCACGGAATCGTCGGCCGCCCCGTAATATTTATTGAGCGCGTTATCGAGATCTTCGTCAGTCGCGATGCGCAACTCAATGTCCACGTTCAATGCCCGTTGCAAGCTGTCGATGGTGTCGAGGTCCGAAGGGTCACTCAATGCGATGGTTAAACTCGTTCCATGTTTTGAAACCGGCACCGCCCGATAACGCTTGGCAATATGCCTGGGCACGGCGGCAATGACTTCGTCGCTCAACCGCAGGTCCGCGAAAGAAATCAATTCATAACCAAAATGAGCCGCCTTGGCCTGCGCGATATCAATGGGCCGCAGAATTTTTTGGGCGACCAACGTATCCAGCACGCCTTCGCCCGTGGACTCCGCGTCCGGGCGCACGGCCTCCAGTTGCGCGTTCGTGACCAACCCCATGTCCACCAATAAATCTATTAAATAATCGTCTTTAGCGGCCACAATTTACCTTTTTTATCCAATGTTTTTTGCCGAGCTGTGCGTAATAGTACCGGGCGAACCCCCGTTGTCAAACGTCACAAATTTTTTCACAAAATTTTACGAATGCGATTGGAAAACATAGCAAGATCTAAATATTTGTCCAACGTTCGGGTTGATAGGTTCCGCGAACAACATTGCCCCAGCGGTTAAATTCGATTTCGGGAGAGACCCGCATTGTGAAACCGACTCCACGCGGCTTGAGTTTTCCCAACCGTTGCGCGCCGTCGTGGAGTAGCCCTGCGCAAAATTTGCGTCATCCAATCGATAAACGGGAAGCAAAATTTTGTTCCCTTGCAAATACGAACGAAGCGGCGAAAGTCGCTGCATGGCTACAGTCAAAATTCTCGCCTTTGCAGGCAGCACTCGAAAAGATTCTCTTAATAAAAAACTGGTTCAACTCGCTGCGCAACACTCGCGCGACGCTGGCGCGGAAGTTACTCTTATTGATTTGCGCGACTTGCCCATGCCGCTTTACGACGGCGACCTCGAAGCCACTGGCGGCATTCCTGAAAACGGGAAAAAGTTCAAAAATCTTTTGCGTGACCATGCAGGACTTCTTATTTCGTCGCCGGAATACAACAGTTCCATCAGCGGGGTTCTGAAGAATGCAATCGACTGGGCGTCGCGTCCTGAAACTGATAACGAAACGCCGCTCGTTTGTTTCAAAGGAAAAGTTGTCGCGTTAATGAGCGCGTCGCCCGGTGGCTTGGGAGGATTGCGCGGCCTCGTTCACGTCCGCGCTATTCTCGGAAATATCGGGGTCATAGTTTTGCCCGATCAGCTTTCGATTTCATCCGCGAACGATGCTTTCGATGCGAGCGGCAAACTAAAAGATGAAGGCAAAACCAAACAGCTTAAAGCTCTGGCCAGCGGACTCGCGCAAACTTTGCAAAAGCTCAATGCCTGATTTCCTGCTTGGAACCTTCCGCGTCGCGATTATTAAATCGGAATGAAACAACTCATTTGCGTCCTGTTTCTCAGTTTCGTCTGCTCCATTCGCGGTGACGGCGTTGACGAATTTATCAAGTCGGAAATGGAGAAACATCAAATCCCCGGCTCGGCCCTGACCATTATTCGCGAGGGAAAACAAACTAAAACCGCAGCGTACGGTTTCGCCAATCTCGAACTGCAATCACCCGCCAAACCAGAATCCGTTTTCGAGATTGGCTCCGTGACAAAGCAATTCACTGCGGCGGGAATTCTCTTGCTCCAGCAACAGGGCAAACTTTCCGTGGACGATCGCATCAGTAAATTTTTTCAAAATCTTCCTCCGGCCTGGACAAACATCACTGTTCGCCATTTGCTCACTCATACGTCTGGGATAAAAAGCTACACCGGTCTCGATGGTTTCGAACTGACAAAACATCTTTCCCAAAAGCAGTTTATTTCTGCGCTTGCGCCGTTGCCCCTCGAATTTGCGCCGGGCGAAAAATGGAAATATTGCAACACCGGCTACAACCTTCTCGGCCACATTATCGAGAACGTGAGCGGCAAAAATTATTGGCAGTTTATGGGCGAAAATATTTTCACGCCGCTCCGAATGTTCGCCACGACCAACCGCGAACCCGGCATTCTCGTTCCAAATCGCGCAGACGGTTACGAAACGAAAAACGGCCAGCACATCAATCGCGACTATGATTTAACCGATGTTTTTTCGGCAGGCGCAATTGTGTCAACGGTCAACGATCTCGCAAAATGGAACGCTGCACTCGACACCGACATTTTGCTGAATGCCGAGAGCAAATCGCAAATGTGGTCTTCGGGAAAATTAAATAACGGACGGGAACACGGCTACGGATTCGGCTGGCACCTCACGCCTCATCAAGGCCGGAAGAATATCGGCCACAGTGGTTCGACGTCGGGATTTTCCGCAAGTCTGCAACGCTTTCCAGAAAATAGATTTTGCGTGATCGTGCTGTGTAATTCTGGAGAAGATGGAGTGGCCACGGTTTTGGCGAAGGCCCTTGCTGTCCTTTCATGGAAATCGAACGAGTAAAACAGCAGGGTCACTTTGAAAGTTCCGTCAACGGAAACCGCAACAACTCCGCCGCTTGCCGCATTCGCACATCCGTCGTGCACAGCGGCCAATCCTGCAATTGATCGCACGTCGCCAGATGCAATGCGTCCAAAGAACGCAACGCCACTTTCAGGCTGCATTGCTCCATGATGCGATTGGCTTTTCGGAATATGGCTTCGTTAAACGGCGCGAGTTCAATGGTTCCCTCATCCACCGCAGTTTCAAAAGAAGCCCAGGCACCACGACGCTCCGTCACAGTCATTTCGCCATTGCGCACTTTTCTCAAAAGCGCCGAATACACCTCCGTCACGGCCAAAACGGACGAAGAAATATTTTCTCCGTCCGTAAGTTTTCCGAAAAAATTGCTATCCGATTCGCGCGCAAAAAGTTTCACCAAAATGGCAGTGTCGAGATACATATTACCTAATCTCTGCCGTCTCGGTCTTCGCGAACAAAATCTTCAGCGCGTCTGGCTCCCTTGCGAATTGGTATCGACCGCAAAAGCTCCCAATCGACCCGAAAAGGTTTTCGCTTTTTCTGCACCGGAACCAACTTGGCTTTCGGCACGCCATCGCTGGTTATGATGGTTTCCAAACCCTGCGCCGCGCGTTCGAGCAAGCTGGAAAGGCTATCCTTCGCAGCGCGAACGTTGATTAAAACCGGGCCGTCCAAAACCGCCGTTTCTTTCAAAACGTCCGGCGCGCTGGATGTCTTGGGGTATTTGGTCGTTTTCTTTTTCACGCGCCCAATGTGGCCTCACGTGGCCACATTGTCAATCTTTCATGTAGCGTCAGGCGTCTCGCCTGACGTTTAGGGCTGGCGTCTCGCCGCCCGGAAAAAACTTTGGAGTGGTTTGAAGCGCACGATATTCCCACCCGCACGTGTTTGCGTGAAATCTTTTCCGCCGGGCCGGAAGCCACGGCTCTACGGCAGGCAGGATGCCCGCCGCTACAACAGCTACGGTTTTTCGGGAATTTCAACAACATCGCCATCGCGCAACCAGAGATTGTTTTGCGAATCGGGTTTTTCCAGATTGAAAATCTGTTCCTCAGATTTTTTTGTAACCGGATTGATCCGCGTAACTTTCACTCGCGTTTTATCGGAAGAAGTCCGCAAGAGGCCGCTCTTGGAAACCACATCGTTTAGCCAAGGATAAAAATCTGTTGCGGCATATTTCTCCGTCTCATCGTTCGGTTTATACGCGGCTTGTTGCAATAGTGGCGCAAGCGTGATTGATTTTGTTTCACCTTTCACAGAGATCGAAACTTGCCGCGCCAAACATTTCGGGAATATTTCCAAAATCTCCTTCGGAAAACCTTTCCATGACTCATTAACTTTATGATCTGCTTCTGGAATCTCAATAACATCGCCCCATTCCAGCCACATATCCTTCGGGCAATCTCCCGATTTCAAAATTGCTTCAAGATCAACGGCGATTACGCGTTCGCCATTGGCTTCGAGCCGATGAATTTTTACTTTCGTAAGAGATGGGAACCGAAAAGCCGATGCTGGAAACTGCGGAAACCCGTTCACACGGGAATTTGATAGATACGCCGCGCCAAACGCTTCCAGCAAAGAAAAGCGATTCCACGAATTCGTCCCTTTGTAAAAAATCGGGTAACGCGGCGCGCCATCGCGCGTGACGGCGATTTGGATAAGCCGCTCCACCTTTTCATTCGCGCCAAATTTCTCAAGCAAATCCTTCAACTCTTGGACGGTGACCACTTGTCCATTGATGGTCGTAGATGTGGCCCCCCATGTTTTTAGAATTCCCAACAAGGTCTGTCCCTGTTTGTTCTGAAGATTGGGATCAGCTTTGTGATCAAGAAGAAATTCAACCAAGTTCTTCCGCCAATTGTGAATCGCCCAATAAAGCGGAGTGGAACCCTCTTTGTCTTTGCTGTCCACTGCCGCGCCGTGCGCGAGCAGCAATTCGGCTATTTCACGATTCCCTTTGTTCGCCGCATAATGCAACGGTGTTCCGCCGGAGTCTGTGGCTGAGTTCGGATTTGCTTTGTGCTCCAAAAGCACTTTGGCTATCTCCACCTGACCCCGAATTGTGGCCATCTGCAACGGCGTGGAGCCTGGGATGACACTGGAAGAAGGCGGATTGTCGCTGACTTTCATTTCCATGTCCGCCCCGTTCTTCAGCAACAATTCCACCATCGAACTGTTCGCAGCGCTGATTGCGAAATGCAACGCAGTCCAACTGGAGAAATTGCGCTCATCCGCCCGCGCATTCACACTGGCCTTGTTTGTAATAAGGAATTTTGCCATTTCCAGATTGCTGCCGAGCATCAACGGCGTTTGGCCGCTTTGGTCCTTCGCGTCAACGTTCGCCCCACCGGCGAGAAGCAATTCCCCGATTGCTTTGTTTCCGCGCGATGCCGCCAAATGCAGCGGCGTCCGTCCGTTTTCATCCTTGGCATTCACGTCCGCTTTGGATTCCAAAAGCACCTGCGCAACCGCTCTGAATCCCAGCGACGAGGCCGCGTGCAGCGCGGTTTGACCCGAGCCTGACGCGAAGCCTGAAGCAGATTTCGCGTCCACGTTCGCGCCTTTTGCAATCAACAATGCCACCATCGCCCGATGTCCATTTGCGGCAGCGAGAGACAGCGGCGTTTGATTCACGCCATTGCGACGGTTCACATCAGCGCCGCTCGCCAGAAGAAATTCCGCAACAACCAATTGCCCCCCCTTGGATGCCAAGTGCAAAGGAGCATTTTGAGTGGAGCTGCTCGGCTCCGTGCGAAGGGCGTTAATCAAATCAGGGCTGTCTTTAATCATCGCTTTGATGCGACGGATTTCTTTTTCCTCTTCGTCAGTGGAAGGATTCTCAATAGAAGTCCGTTGCTTATCAATAGTCGCCCCGCCGTTCTTTCGTAAATAAGCTTGGGCTAACTCAGCAAGCGTTTGCTGATCCGAAAACTCGCGAACAACTCGTTCGTATTGCGCGCTTGCTTCATTAGTTTTTCCCTGTTTGCGATAAACTTCGCCGAGACGGAAAATCGCGGTGGCAGCGAGCTTGCGGTCTTTGTCGAATTGCGTCGCGACGGATTGATAGGCCGCAATCGCCGCTTCGAGATTGTGATTGGCCTCTTCCTCGAACAATCCCTTTTGCAACGCGCTGCTTAAGTCATTCGTCGCAGCCAGCGTGAGCGTCGCGGTGGCGAAAAGAATTGAGGTTAGAAGTGAGAGCGATTTCGTTTTCATAATTTAACTTTGCAGATTCTGTCTGAAACAATGTCACGGTTTTGTAAAATTGATTGCCGCAAAAGAACGCAAAGAGCGCAAAGGAATTTCGGCTGTAGCGTCGGGCG
Organism: Verrucomicrobiota bacterium; assembly: GCA_039925885.1. Taxonomy (GTDB): domain Bacteria; phylum Verrucomicrobiota; class Verrucomicrobiia; order Limisphaerales; family CANJXF01; genus CANJXF01. The sequence continues at coordinate 22,933 of JBDSYB010000172.1, read as the reverse complement.
TCCCCGCCTGACGTAGAGGGCGCGCGTCTCGCCGCCCGGAAAAAACTTTGCAATGAATTTGAACCGCACGAATTCGCCACCGCTCGTGCCAGCGTGAGCTTTTTCCGCCGGGCTGGAAGCCACGGCTCAACGTCAGGCGAGACGCCTGACGCTACGGGTGTAAAACATTTTCATCTTTGTGATCTTTGCGTTCTTTCGCGGCCATTCACCTCCAGCCGATAACCCACGCCATGCACCGTTTGAATCCAGCGCGGTTCATCGGGATTCGATTCAATTTTCCCGCGCAAGCTGGCGATGTGATTGTCCACTGTGCGCGTCGTCGGAAATGCGGTGTAACCCCAGACGACATCCAGAAAACGTTCGCGCGAAACTGGTTCGCCCTCCGCTTCAAACATCAAACGCAACATTGCAAATTCTTTCGCCGTGAGATGGAGCGGTTTCTTTTTTCGCCTCGCTTGCTGCTGAACGAAATTAATTTTCACATCACCGAGAACTAGCGTGGAGGGAAGTTTGTTTTGCTTTTGTGTGCGGCGAAGAATCGCCCGGACGCGCGCCAGCAATTCATCGGTGCTGAACGGTTTGACGAGATAATCATCCGCACCAGAATCAAGTCCAGCCACCCGATCTTCGATTTGTCCTTTGGCGGTGAGCATGAGAATCGGCACGGCGTTTCCGAGTCGGCGCAATTCGGCGGCGACGGCGTAGCCATCGAGACGCGGCATCATCACGTCGAGGAGAATGAGGTTGGGTTTTTCTTCGAGCGCGCGTTGCAAACCGGATTCACCATCAGCGGCGGACATGACGCGATAACCTTCGCCGGACAAACAATCCTCCAGTCCAGTGCGCATCGGCAATTCGTCTTCGATGATTAAAATGCGGGACATAAATTTTTTAACGCAAAGACGCAAAGGTTCGGAGGCGCAGAGGAATTGGTTTAAATATTTTCATCTTTGCGTCTTGGCAACTTCGCGTCTTTGCGTTGTTCGTTGGTCGGCAACTCCAGTGTAAATCGGCTGCCGTTTCCAACTTCGCTTTGCACGACCACTTTTCCGCCATGCGCTTCGGCGATGTGTTGGACGATGCTCAAACCAATCCCGATCCCTTGCGTTTCGCGCCGCAACTCGGAACCGAGCCGATAGAATCGCTCGAAAATTTTCTCATGTTCGTGCGCCGGAATTCCAGGGCCGGAATCTTCCACGTAGATTCGAACGTGCTGCCAGCATCCTGCTGGTAGTTCCGACCTCTTGTTGCTGGCTAACAAAACATTGTCACTCGTCTCGCTCGCCACGGTCTGCCGACAGGATGTCGGCAGCACATTCAAGCCAATCGTCACCGTCGCGTTGTTCGGCGAATGTTTGATGGCGTTATCAATCAAATTCACGAGCGCTTGTTGGATGGCGCGACCGTCGAGCGTGGGTTGAAAAACTGTGGTTGTTCCGAGAGTGGTGGGGCGCGTCGCTCCGCGCGCGCCGTCGGTTAATTTATCGATGTCCTCGGCGCGCACGGAGTGACGCGCCCTACCAGCGTCTTCCAATTGCAAAGCGAGATTCACATTTCTTTCCGCAGCGTAAGGTTCCATCAACTTCGCCGTTTCCTGAACCAGTTTCACAATGTCCGTTGGCTCGAACTCGTATTGCTTGCGGCCTTGTTCGATGCGGGAAAAGTCCAAAACATTTTCGATGAGAGACGAAAGTCGCCGACATTCCTGCACAATGAATTTGAAATATTCTTTTTGCTTTCGCGGTTCGGTAATTTTACCGCGCTCCAAACTTTCCGCGAGCAAACGCACGGACGCAATCGGCGCGCGCAACTCGTGCGAAACACTGGAAACAAAATTACTTTTCATTTCGCCGAGATGGAGTTGCTGGTTAAAAGCGCGTCGCGCCATGACGAGGCCAATGCTGGCAGTCAGCACGGTTCCGAGAATGAGCCAACTAAAAAGACGGCTGCGACGGCGTTCTGAGGCGAGTAATTTTTCGCGGCTGGTCAGGTAAAAACGAACGGTAAAACTCGCGCCCAAAGCGGATTCGAGCTTTTGCATGGCCTCCCCCATAAAAGAATTTTCTTTTCCGGAAATTTTTCGCGAGGAGGGGAGCGGTTCGCCTCCGAGTTCTACCGTGGCAATGGCATAGTCAGGAACCAGAAATTTATTTTCAGCCAATGCCGTGGCGAAAGTGTATTCCAGAAATAGAGGGGAAAGAAATTGCACCGTAAATCCGTCTCCCCTGCCACGCTCGTGATTTAAAAACCTGGTTTGCATCAGCAAAGCCAGCGCCTGACCCGACTCGCTGTTCACCCATGCCACCCATTGATTTTTTACCGGAAAAGAATTTTGGTTCAGCGATGTCATCCAGTCGCGCACCACCGATTCTTTTTCCCAAAGTTCGCGCATCCAACGAACCTGGTCGCGGGCAACGGCATCGGCGCGATTGGTACAGCCCTCAGCCAAATCGAGCAACGTCGGCGCGACAAAAGAAGGTTTTTCAATTACCTGCCGCCAGAGCAAATCGAGCAAAGGACGCGACAAAGGTTCGTTCGTAGCCATTTGAAGCGCGCGATAACAGACTATGGCGCGGAAGGAAATTCCGGATTCCGATTCGCTCGACGGAGTGGGGGCTTGAATCGTCGGAGCAAGTGTTCGCGGAGAATGTTGCGCCTGCCAGATGGCGTATTCGGCTGCGAGTTTTGCGTCGGGAGACGGATTGGTTTCGAGAAAAAGTTCGTAGGCTTTTTCGATGGCGTGGGAATTATTTGTGGCCAACTCGGACTGACGCGCAGCTTGCCAGAGGTTCAATTGCTCCGGGGAAAGTTCTCGAAACCATTTCGGTGGCACGGGTGCGATGGGAAAATCTGGCGGTTCCAATCTCGTGCCGTTTGTTAAGATTGCGCCCCCCGGAAACGCCGCATCTGCAAGCTTGAGGCCGGGATGTTTCTCTTCCCAATTTTTAACGCCCGTTTTGTTATTAAACGGAAGCACGATTCCAGCGGCGCGATTGTTCCAAACTGTCGAGGGCTCCGACGCGTTGTGCAAATCTATGGACCAAACGTTTTGCCGAACGAGAAACTGTTTAATTTCGTCGTCAACTTTTCCAGCGATGACACGCGCGAGGCTTTGAACATTCGCCACCGCGCGATTGCGAGCATCCTTTTCCGCCGCCTGTTCGTCCTGCCGCAAGGATGCGAAACTGACAACCGCCAGCACGGCGACGGGTAAAATGATGAGGAGACCTTGCCAAAAGAAAGTTGGTTTTGAGTTGGAACGAATTTTTTTCATCGGCGCTGGCTTCAGCAATTGATAACGAGACTAGTTGAGACCGAGGAGAAGAATTGTCATGGATTTGTAAAATCAAAGTGCTGCTAAATCGGTTTGTGGGTAGCACCTGCCTCTGGCGGGTGCGTTGATGAAAAATGTTCACGCACCCGCCAGAGGCAGGTGCTACCCACGAATTTTTTGCCGACAGGTTACGGGTTGCACGTTACGTTTTTTCTCATGCGATACGATTTAAAGGAGAAATGGGTTTTGATTACGGGCGCTTCCAGTGGATTTGGCGCGGCGGCAGCGCGTGCGTTTGGCGCAGAAGGCGCGAAGCTTTTGCTGGGCGCGAGACGAGTTGATCGTTTGGAAAAAGTTGCGGGTGAAGCAAAGAAAGCCGGTTCGCCCGAAGCACATTTTCACGCGCTCGATGTTTCTAAAACTTCGAGTGTGAACGCCTTCGTTAATTGGGCGCGGGAAAAAATTGGAAAAACCAATTCGCTCGACGTGTTGATCAATAATGCGGGTGGCGCACTCGGGATTGACACGGTGGCCGAGGGAAAAGATGAGGATTGGGAAACAATGTTGCAGACGAATGTCCTCGGCGTTTTGCGAATGACGCGCGCGGCGCTGCCTTTGATGATGAATAATCCCGGCGGCTCGATCATCAACATCGGTTCGTTTGCGGCGCACACGGTTTACGAGGGCGGCGCCGTTTATTGCGCGGCGAAGGCGGCGCAATTGCAAATCACAAAAACGCTGCGGTTGGAATTAAATGGAACTGGATTGCGCGTCAGTTCGATTGATCCGGGACTTGCGGAAACAGAATTTTCCCTCGTGCGTTTTAAAGGCGACAAAGAACGCGCGCAAAAACCTTATGAAGGCACTCAACCATTGCAGGCAAAAGATGTCGCGGAAATTTTGGTCTGGGTGGCAAATCGTCCGACGCACGTGAATATCGACAACATGTTGATCAAACCTGTTGACCAAGCGGCGATTCATAAGGTTTTTCGGCGCACCGGGAAATAATTTACGCTGCACCGAAAAGTTTTATCACGAGAAAAACAAATTCTTTGAGTTGTCCAATCCACCAATTCTGGACGCCGGTGCCGCTGAAAATCCAGATGGTGGCCGCAAGCGCGATATAAGGTCCGTAGGGGAGGCGGCTCGACCACTCGCGCCGACCGCCCACAATCAAAACCACGCCGACGACGGAGCCGATAATCGAACTGGCCATGAGCGAAAAAAATACAGCGGGCCAACCTAGGAATGCGCCGATTGCCGCCATGAATTTGACATCGCCGAAACCCATCGCCTCGCGAGGCAAAGTTATCTCATTCGTGGTCGCCTCGAAGTAAGGGGTTTTTTCTGTCGCGAATTTTTCGTCGCCAATTTGCAAGGACAATGGCGTTAAGCGCACGCTGGCCTCAACGAAACAGCGATCAATCATCTCAAGACGTTTGGCCTGAAAAAGAATCACGTCGGAATTGCGGTAAAAAATCTCTTCGTAGGGAACATCGCGTTCCGGAAGTTTCAGAAAGGTTTCGGTGAAATAAATCTTTGCCTCGGCAGCGAGCGCAAGTTTTTCCCGGCCAAAGAGCAGTTTGCCTCCGCGAAGAATTCCGTAAATCAATCCACCGCCGATGGCGATACCCAAAAAACTTTGCCACAGAGACGTGGCAACGATGGCTGTGTGATGTAATTCCGGCACAAAAAAAGAACAGATAAAACCCGCCACAATTCCGCCCAGCGTGATTTCGTCAGGGATAATAAAATGCTCAAGATCAATAAATGTCGCGGTGATGAAACCGGCCATCACAAGACACATCGCCAGCGCAAACGGGGCCGATTGCGCTCCAAAACTCAACCAGCAACCAAGGAACGCAACGCCCGTTAATAGTTCCACGAGAAAATAACGGACGGAAATCCGCGCGCCGCAATTTGCGCATTTGCCGCGCAAATAAAGCCAGGTGAGCAGCGGAATATTTAAATACCACGGGATGGAATAATTGCAGTGCGGACAATGTGATGGGGGACTAACGACGCTTTCGTTACGGGGCATTCGATAAATGCAAACGTTGAGAAAACTTCCCACGGTGCAGCCAAAGGTAAAAAAGGCGAATGACCAGAAATGAAAGGGAACTTTTCTCCAGACTTCGGGATCAAACATATCAAGGCAACGTCGAGGGTCGAGAGTCGAAGGTCGAGAGCCGAATCGAAATGCAGGGTTGCCTAGCCATAAATATTTTTTTCAAGTGCGCTTCGCATGACTTCGATGGGCGCTGGTTTTTCTGACCAGAGCTCCAAAGCTTTCGCGCCTTGATAAAGTAACATGCCGAGTCCGTTGGCCGTTCGGCAACCGGCTTTTTTCGCGGCGGCAAGCAGCGGTGTTTCGGCTGGGCGATAAATCATGTCGTAAACGCAACGAGTCGATTTCAGTGGAAACTGTTTTTCATCGAGCGGTATCGGGTCGCTTTCTTTCAAGCCGGCGGAAGTCGCATTGACGAGTAAATCCACCTCTCCACGGGGATATTTTGTTTCCAACCGGACGTTGGGAAAAAGCTCCCGCATTTCCGCCGCCAGTTCCTCGGCTTTGTGTTGCGTGCGATTGATCAAAAATATTTCAGATGCGCCATCAGTGGCAAACTTCATGGCAGCAACCCGCCCTGCCCCACCCGCGCCGAGAAGCAAAATCCGTTTGGCTTGAATTTCTAACTTCAAATCTTCCCGAATCGCCTGAGTGATGGCGTCGGCATCCGTGTTGAAACCATGCGAGCGAACTTCGGAAATTTCATCGGCGGAAATTTTGGCGAGAGGAACCCAGTCGCTGGATTTCGTTTTCGTTTCAAAACGAATCGTGTTGACCGCGCCCCAAAGTTTTGCGGAGGCATCAAGTTCATCGCACATTTTCAGCGCGAGCAATTTGTGCGGCACGGTCAAATTCAACCCGAGAAATTTCATCGCCTTTGCGCCATTGATGGCCTCGGCCAAATCGTCAGGCCGAACTTCGCAGGCAAGATAGCGCCAATTCAAACCAAGCGCGGCGATGCCCGCGTTTTGCATGGTGGGCGACGCGGAGTGCTGGATGGGATGTCCAAAGACCGCGCAGAAACGCGTTGTGGCATCAATGGACTGAATTTGGGAATCCGGCACGCGCACGTTATGACAAGCGAGCAGCCAAGTTCAAAGGCTAAATTCCGTGATGCTTACCCAGACAAAAAGTTTGCCCGTGAATTTTTGTGGATTAAACTAAGTCCAGTTACACATGGAATTTCATAAACCCACTAAACAGCATCTTGGTTTTACGCGCCGCGACTTTCTTTCGCGCTGCGGGATGGGCATGGGCGCGGTCAGTCTGGCGGGTTTGTTTGGAAATTTTTTTGAGTCTTCAGCGATTGGTGGTGAAAACATTTCTCCACTCACGCCGAAACTTCCGCAGTTTGCAGCGAAGGCAAAGCGAGTCATCCACATTTTTGCCAACGGCGGGCCGTCGCATGTGGACACATTCGATAACAAACCGTCGCTGACAAAATACGGCGGCAAAATGTTGCCGATGGAGAATTTAAAATCTGAACGCAAAACGGGCGCGGCTTTGGCGTCACCGTTTAAGTTTAAAAAATATGGCCAAAGCGGCATCGAAGTGAGCGAACTTTTTTCGCATGTTGGCGACTGTATCGACGACGTTTGCGTGATTCGCTCAATGCATGCGGAAGTGCCGAGTCACGAACCCTCTTTGCTCCTGATGAATTGCGGCGAATCACGGCTCATTCGACCGAGCGTCGGTTCCTGGGTCACTTACGGTCTCGGCAGCGAGAACCAGAACCTTCCCGGCTTCATCACGATGTGCCCCGGCGGTTATCCGATTCAGGAATCGCAAAATTGGCAGAGCGGTTTTCTTCCCGGCGCTTATCAAGGCACTTACATCGACACGCAACACACGCAAATCGAGAAGCTGATTGAGAACATAAAAAATAATTACACGTCGCTACCGGAACAACGTTCGCAACTTGATCTCTTGCAACAATTGAACGCACGCCACGCCAAAGCGCGCGGCAACGAATCGCAACTCGAATCGCGCATCCAATCTTTTGAACTGGCCTATCGAATGCAAATGGACGCGACCGATGCTTTCGACATTTCACATGAGCCGGAACACATCCGCAAAATGTATGGTGAAGGAACGCAGGCGCGGCAGCTTCTCATCGCTCGGCGGCTCGTGGAACGCGGTGTGCGTTTCGTGCAGGTCTGGCACGGTGCCGGTCAACCATGGGATACACACGAAGATTTGGACGCGGGAATGCGCCACCTCTCCAAAGAAAGTAACCAGCCTATCGGCGCGTTGCTCAAAGATTTAAAGCAGCGCGGCATGTTGGAAGATACACTCGTGATTTGGGGCGGAGAATTTGGCCGCACGCCGGTCGTTGAACTTCCCACACCCGGTTCCAATTCAGGAAAAGTCAACGGGCGCGATCACAATCCCTATGGCTTCACCATGTGGATGGCGGGCGGCGGCGTCAAAGGCGGCCACGTCCACGGCGCGACTGATGAATTTGGTTTTGCCGCAGTGGAAAATAAGGTCCACGTCCACGATTTGCACGCGACGATTCTCGCGCTGCTCGGCTTCGACCACGAGAAACTCACTTTCCGCAACGCAGGCCGCGACTTTCGATTGACGGATGTTAGCGGGCGGATCGTAAAAGAAATTTTGGCATAGCAAAAAATTTCGCGTAGAAAAAAAAATTCGCTCGCTCCGCAGATTTCTTTTCGTCTTGGTGGGCGTTCGTCAAGCGACAATTTCCCATTCCTGCAAAAACTTTCAGCAAGATTACTCTTGAGAGAAAATGTAATTTGAGCGAAAGTTAAATCAGTCAGGCGCGAGAAAATTTGAGTCGCGCAATGTTCTTTCAAAAAATTTCTGGTTTTAGCCCTGCCATGTTCGTGATCAGAAACAAATCCTTGGACCGTAATTAAACAAATAACGGAACCTTGACTTCGCTGTGCGGCCGACAGGCCTTGATTGGAAGTCGAAAGCCGCCGATTGGGTTCCACTGTTTCACTTAAGTTCAAAGGAACTGTGAACACGGCATTACGGTGGGGTTATGTTCTCAATGACGAGTTAGCAAAATGCTGACTCGTCATTTTTCTTTGAACAAGGAGGCTTGGCTAATTACGCCAAAATTTCCTGAATCACTTCCCCGTGAACATCCGTCAGACGCCGGTCGCTGCCGTTGTTGCGGAAAGTTAATTTTTCGTGATTGATTCCGAGCAAATGCAAAATTGTCGCGTGTAAATCGTAACAATAAGTTTTATCTTTTTTCGCTTTCCACGACCACTCATCGCTTTCGCCGTAACTTACCCCGGGTTTAATTCCTGCGCCCGCCATCCAGCTAACAAACGTTCCCCCGTTGTGATCGCGTCCAACGCTCCCTTGGCTGAATGGCATTCGCCCAAATTCCGTCGTCCAGATAATCAAGGTGTCTTCAAACATGCCGCGCGCTTTCAAATCTTTCACGAGCGCCGCGACGGGTTTGTCAGTCGCGTTTGTGATAAATCCTAATTCTTTAGTGATGTCAGTGTGATTGTCCCAATTCCCACTAGCGCCCGCCGTGCCGCTCCAGACCTGGACGAAACGAACCCCTTTTTCCAGGAGTCGACGCGCCGTAAGACAATTGCGGCCAAAATCTTCGGTCGTTTTTTCATCAAGGCCGTACATTTTTTTTGTGGCTTCTGTTTCGCCAGAAAGGTTGAGCACCTCAGGCGCGCTCAATTGCATTTTCGCGGCGAGTTCGTAGGACGCAATTCTCGCATCAAGGCGGGAATCACCCTGCCAATTGGCCAGATGTTCGCGATTAATTTTGTTCAACAGAACAAGCCCATCGGCCTCACTTTTTTTCGTAATAAATTTTGCGGATTCCGGTGGAAATAAATCAGCAATGGGATTTTTCGCGGTCGCTTTGATGATCGTGCCTTGATGAGCGACCGGCAAAAAACCTGAGGAAAAACTTCCTTTCGAGTTATAAGGCAGCCCTCGCGAATCGGGCAACACGACGAAGGTTGGCAAATTATTGTTTAAACTTCCGAGGCCGTAAGAAATCCAAGCGCCCATTGTTGGAAAACCGGGCAAAAGAAACCCCGTGTTCTGCAAATAAACTGCCGGCCCGTGAACGTTCGTCTTGGAAGTCATCGCCATCAGAAAAGCCAGGTCATCGACACACGTCGCAATATGGGGAAACGCGCTGCTCACCCAACGCCCGGATTGTCCGTGCTGTTTCCAATCAAACGTGCTTTTCATCAGGTTGCCCGGTGAACTGGTGGTCGCCTCGACGCGTTCGCCTGGATCAAATTTTTCGCCGCTGTGTTTGATAAGATTGGGTTTGTAATCAAACGAATCGCACTGACTCGCGCCGCCGTTCATGAAAAGTTGCACGATGCGTTTCACTTTCGCGCGATGATGCAAGCCGCCGTTGAAAGCGGGATTCGGTTTCAGCAACGTATCCGCGAGTAAATTTTCTGAGCCGAGCAATTGCGCCATCGCGATGCCGCCCAATCCACCGCCGAAGCGCCAGAGAAATTCGCGGCGATTAAATGAAGTTGAGTTCATAGTGTTTGGAAATTTACGGCAGCAAGTTGAACAAACAGCGGAGAAAAAGATTGGTGCGACCGTTGACGGGCGTCCGCGCTTCAATGGTTCGTGTGACTGAATCCTGCGACAAAATCCGGGTGGTCACTCCTTGCGTGCTCCACTGCACAAGATTGGTAGAAAACTGGTTGGTGAAAGTGAGTCCGCTGGTGCCGAGCCGTTCGCGATAATTCATCGCGAGATAAATCTGCCCGGCGTCGTTCGTTAATCTCGGTTGAAAAAAAGCGCGACTATCAGGAATTTGCGGATTGTAATTCACTGCGTATTCGACAGCGTTCACCAACGCGTCTCCGTCAGGATCTGCGCCCGCTCCACTAATGGCGTTGTTCAACAATTCCGCCGCAGTAAAATTTGCGCGCCGCCAACCTTCAAACATCGTCAACACCGTCAGAGCCGCATTCGTGCTGATCGCAGTGCCGTGGCCATTGCGGAGAAACACCGTGTAATTTCCGGCTTGCGCAAAAGTCAGGTTGCTCAACGTCAACGTCGTATTCATCGCGCCGCTGATTCCCAAACCATTCGTCAAATCCGTTCCGTTGAAACGCCATTGAAAAACCGGCGTCGGCGAACCGCTCGCGCTGAAGTTGAACGCAATTGTGCCGTCAACAATTCCCGTTCGATTTGTTGGTTGCGAAATAAATGCGGGCGGCCTCCAAGTGATAATTTGGTTCCAATTCGTGATGCCGATTTCCGCCAGAGCGAATTGAAATGCGCTCGGCCAATTCGTCGTGTCGGCGGCCTTAAAGACATCGTAAATCGGCTTGGTCGTGTCGGGAGTGTTGATGGAATTGGTGACGCGTCGCCACAGCCCCAGATTCAAACCACCTTCCAGCGAGTGATCCACATGACGATGTAAAATGAAGGAATCTATGCCCGGCAAATTTTCAACTTTGCGATAAGCATAGCAATAAGCCGCCGCTTGTCGTTGCTCGCTCACGGAGTTGGGGTCGGAGTGAAAACCTTGTTCAGAAAGAATAATGCGCCGTTGCGTGTCTCGATAGAGAAGTTCGGTTCGGCTGAGATATTGAGGCAACAATTCGATATTTTTAAACGTGATGCGTGGACTCGTCAGCACGTTGGTGGTGGCGGTTGTGTCGAGCCAGGTGCGCGGCTCAAATAAATTTTCAGGATACGGGTGATGCGCGATGTGCCATTCAAAATCTCCGCCCGCTTTCGCCCGCGCCGCAAAATAATCCACGAACGTTCGCGCTGGGAAACCTTTGAGGGCATCACCCATGATGTTGAGATTCCAACCGTGATCCAATGAAACATAAACTCGCGATTGGCTGGCGGATTTTCGCACGGCGGCGTGACAGATTCTTACCGTGCGCAAATAATCTTCCGCCACCGTTTCCATCGGCGCCAAACCCATGTTATACCACGACCAATGCGAATCGACTTCATTGCCGACAATGAAATTCACGACGCGTCCGTAAAGCCGGTCCGTCCGCGAAAAACGATCCGCCAAAAATTCCATGCTGGCTTTGAAATATTTCAGGCCGTTGGTCGTGGAAGTGTTGAACGCACTCAAATTTCCCGCTGGATTAAATTGCGGATGGAGCATGATCGCGTCGAGCGTTGGATTATTGTTCGGGATATAAATTAAAATGAGACTGATGACCACGTTCGTATCAGACAATTGTTTCAAGCCAAGCGCGTTGAGATAAGACTGGTTGAAATAAAAAGTTTCACCGTCCATTGCCCACGTTGGATTGCCCGCGGTGTGATTCAAATCGACCAATTGCGAAAAATTTAAATTGATCGCGGCGTGCTTGATTCCGATGGCAATCGCGTCGCTGTTCATCTGCACTTGCAATCCTTTTTTGCTCGCCGCCGTTGGAAACGCTTCGTTGTATTTGGAAACGCCAATCAAATCTTCGACGAATTTTATCTCGCCGGAAAAATTCGTGCTGCCGATCGTGTTCGTCCGCACCGCGATGAAGCCGGAATAAATCCGGTCGGTGGAAACAAATCGCGGGAGATGAATCTGAGAATCAGACGGGACGGTTATTTCCAGCAAGGCCGACGAATTGATGGCGTTGGTTTTTGTTTCAAACGGAGCGAGTTCAGCGATTTGGATTTTTTGGCCCGGAACAGTTTTGACGTTTAAAATAATTTCGTTGGTCGTGGCGCTTACTTGCAAAATGTCGTCGGACGTCGTCAGCACGGGGATGGAGCGCACGATAATATTATCCACGAGCAACGTGGCGTCGCCGCCCGCCGTCTGCTCGAAGCGCAACACTTTATTGGTCGCGTCGGCGGTGAAAGTCAAAGTGTTCAAATAATAATTCGCGGACGCACCGACCGGAGAAACGGGCGCGCTGTGAACCGCCACTCCATCGAGTGAAACTCGAATGGCAGGATTTACGAAACCGGAGCGGCCATTGTAATTATAGCGCACTTCATACAGTTGCCCGACGACCAGACTCTGGATTGTTTGACTCAAAGACGAATTTGAATTCTGAAGAAAGGCGACTTGATTCCCGTCGGGAGTGAGTCCGTTGTTGGCGAATGGATTCGAGCCTCCTGCCGGATTCAACCCAACATTTCCAACGTAGCTCCATCCCGTAATTGGCCCATTTCCAACTTGAGAAACATAACCGGGCGACGTCGAAAAAATGTTCGTTTCAAAGCTGGAATTAATCACCAGATTCGATTGCGCTTTGGCGGAAAAAATTCCCCACGCCATAGCAAAAATACCAACGCAAAGTTTTTGAAGAAGGGAATTCATCGCTACCATTCTATCACCACTATGGAGCGGTAGCGAACGAAAAGCGGTTTGGAGTCGTGACTTTGAGGTCATTTCGTATTCGTCACATTCAACTTAAACGTCTGTTGAACGATGGCCTGGTCCATCGAACCATAAACATTGTCTGAGCCGTTATGGCCAACCACCATGATCGTTCCGTCCGCCAGTTGTGTCGCACGCGGATAATAAGGACTGCCTAGAACCATGCCGGGATACGGTGGAAATGCTGCGCTCGGAACGGGATTTACATAAGAGCGTTCGCCCACGAGCGCGAGCAGTTGCCACTGCGCGCCCGAATCAGCCGTCCACCAAATACCTTCAGTCGCGACGTGCAAAATCAAACCTTCACGCGTCTTCAATAGTTCGGGATAACCGCTGTGCGGAATCGGCGACGCGGTGACGGGGCCGATTTTCCAACCCTTTTTTTTGCGGTGAAAAATATTCTGCAGGCGATTGGAGCCAATATCTTTTTCGCCCTCGTAATGTTCAGCGCGATGCACGAAAAGCAAATCACCGTTGTCGAGTTCCACAAAATCGCTTTCTTCGCACAGGCCGACGTTCTGCGGCATCGTCCAGATGTGCGACCACTTCTTGCCGTCGTCCCGTGATTCAAAAAATTCTTTCAAAAGAAACTTCGCGGTCTTTGCGTCGGCTTGCTTGACCATTCCGGCCACGAGCACAAGCCGGCCATCGCGCAAAAGTCGAATCTGTGTGGGATAGGTTTTGTAAATTTCCGGATCGCGTAAATAAATCGGCTTCGACCATTTCACTCCTCCATCCTTCGAGCGTTGGATATAGCCACTCTTTTGCGTTCCAGAAGGCCAGAGACCTGTAACGAGTGTTCCGTCTTTCAACGCGGCAAATCCGTGTCCGCAAAAACTGGATGTGCCGGGCGCGGCGTAGATTTCTTCCTTGTCCACCGGAGCGCTGGTTCGCGCCGGAACTTCGCGCAATTTTTCCCACGTTGCGCCCTCGCTCGTGCTGCCGAGAATGGCCGTCACGTTCGTCCGCTTTTTCCAATCATCCACGGGGCCGGTGACTTGTTGAAACGCGAGGCGCAATTCTTTTTTCGGCGTCCGCCACAAGGTTGTCCACGATGTGTAGCCCGGCGTTTGCGGAGAGTGATAAATATTTTTTTGGACAAAGTTCGTCGCAACGACGCTCATGATAATGTTCGTCGCGCCGCTGGTTGGAATTACGACAAGTCCAGCGGCAAAAATATTAAAAAGCATTTTAATTTTCCACCAATTCCATGCCTGTGTCTTTGTTCCCTCACACTGAATTTTCATAAATCTTTTTTGGTGTTCGACCATTTCGCCTTCTGCGCGGGAAGCCACGTTTGCAAAAGATGCTGGCAGTTCAAATCTTTCTCCATCAAATCCACCGGCACATAGACATAATGATTCGATGCTTCAAAACCGATGCGGGAATCGCGGGACTGAATATCAAAAAGTCGGCGCGCGCAAGTAATTTCATCCGCCAAAACTTTTTCAATCGCGGTGATTTGAGGGAAAGCATTTTCCGCGTTTTTGGCCGCAGCCAAGGCGCGACGCGCCATGATGAAACGAGATTGATTCGCCACGCTGCGGAAGTGAAGCGCCGAGGCTTCGGCGACGTTTAGTTCTCCCGCCAGCGCGCGGCGTTCGGCTTCTTTTAATTTAATTTTCGACGCAGAAATTTTTAATTTTGCGAGAGCGCGCTCAAAGCCATCCGCCATTTTTTCAAATTGCGCGATAAAAATTTCCGGCGGATAAACCGCCCGCCAGGCATCCAAATCGTCATACGGAAAACCGACCATCGTCGCGCCATAACCCGTCGCTTCCGCCCACAAAAGATTGGACGGCCCCGTGTCTTTCGGTGAGACGTAAACCACGCCGATGTGAAAGGGATATTCGCTAAAAGCCGCGCTGAATTCGTGCCACGCTTGCACGATTTCGGGCGCGAGCGCGTGGCCAAAGCGACGTTGCGCCACGATTTGCATCGCTTGCGCGGGATTTAAATTTTCACCGCCGCGCCTGGAAATTTCGGCAACCACTTCAAGATTCGGCGAAGGATAACCACCCAAAGTCCATGCGAGCATCAGGCCATCCACGCCGACGCCGCGAAGATTGGCGGCGTGTTGGGCGACATTTTCAATGGCTGGAATATAAGGAACCACTCCCAACTCCCACGAATTGCCCGCTTGAATTTTCGCGATGGTTTTCAGTCCGCGTTTGCGCGCGAGTTCCCAATGGCGTTGCGCGCGCGGGCCGGGGCCAATCGCGGAAATAGAATATTCGCCGACCAGACTTTCGATGCCGCCGCGCCGAATCGGAAGACTCCATTCACTGACGCTCATCAACGCGGCTTCTTGCGGCAGACGACCGATAATGTCCGGCGCCCACGCGTCGGCCCAACCCCAATCCCAGACGAGCAAACGCGCTTTGCTGCCGGACTTTTTGATTCCGGCAAAAAATAATCCGTTCACCTCGGCAATCACTTCGCTCGGCGCGCGCGTTGCGCAACGCGGACACTTGCTTCCAGTCTGATGCGACCAGCAGTTCGTCAAATTTTCCGAGCCGGTGATTGTGAAAAATCCCGCGAGTTCCGGCACAGCGGCACAAACGGACGACACGGATTCGACCAGATAATTTTGCACTTCTTTGTTACTCGTGCAGAGCGCGGCGTAGTCACCCTCGACCACGCCTTTCATTTGCGGACGCGTCTCAAAAAATCGCAGCGGCATCGAACGCGGCTCATTCAAATATAAATAAACTCCGATGCCATATTTCCCCGCGCGCTCGACGAGTGCGCGAAGATTTTCCAAACGCGTCTTGTAATGCGCGCTAAGTTTTTCGTCCCACGGAAACGGCGCGAGTTTGAAAAGCACTGCTTGGAGCCATACGCCATTGACGCCTGCTTCGGCGAGTCTCGCCAGATAACCATCGGGATACGGGTCGGTTTCCGTCTCCAACAACGGGTCGCCGTAAAGCGCAAAATAGGAGTAACCAAAACGAAGAGGTTCGACGCCGGTTCGTAAATGTGCTGCCAGCATCTTGCTGGCAGTCGGCGGTTTTTTGGAAAGTTCAGAAACAAAATGAAACAGCGGCTCGTTGTTCTTTTCCAAGTTGCCGGAGAAATTTTCGCGAACGACCCGTCCAATTTCGCGCTCTTGCCGCAGCATCGCTTCGTCGGGCGGCGCGAAATGCAACGGCTTGCATTTCGGTTTCGAGTTGCCCAGTTTTAAAAAAAGAAAATCATCTTCGCGCAACGTGAACGCCATTTTCTCCTCTGTCCAACCGAGCAACAGCAACAATTGTTGATACGGCAACAAATGCCAGTTTCGCCGGATGACCGTGATGTAAGAGCGGCGTTGCTGGTCGAGCGTGATTTTCGGCGGACGCGAAAGCCCCATTGCTTTACCCATGCGCAAAATATCTTTTTCCGTTGCGCCGATGACTGCGGCCAATCTTTTCGTCGGCACGAGCGGCCAATTGCGCCAGACGTAGGCATGAAGCCGCGTCGGAAAATGCGGAAAAGGAACAGGCGTTGGCGCGTTGCCCATCGGCAAAGAACTTGCGCCCGCCGTTGCGGCCCCAACGGCAGAGATTTTAGTGTCCGAAGATTTTCGCGTCGAACAACCGAGCAACAAACTTCCCGCCGACAACGTCGTGGCTCCGATAAAACGGCGGCGATTAATTCCTTTTTCTATTTCCATAAAAGTTCAATTCACAAAAATCTCATTCCTTTCGCGCAAAAATTATTTACCTGCAGACACGCCGGATCATGCGGCGTTCTGTTTTGCGAATCGGATGCAAAACAAACTGGCATTTGAGTGGCGCGTGGATTGGAGGTTTATTGTTCGATCTTTCGTTGCTTGTTCATCGCTTCGTGTTCATTCGTGATTTCAATTCAGTTCACAAAAATAAATTCGTTGCTGTTCAAAATAACTCTACACGCGTTGGCCATGCCGTGCTCTTTCGCATAATCTTTCAAAACTTCCAGTTCGCTGTGTTTCGGTGCGCGTCCTAACGCGAGGTCATACGCCGCGATGATTTGTTTTTCGAGGTCGCTGTTCATTTCCGCCAGTCGCGCCGCGAAATGTTCACTTTGCCGGACCATGAGCGCATCGTTCCACAACGCCAGCGCCTGAAGCGCCGTCATGGAAATATTTCGCACAGGAGTAAGTTGCGAAGGATCGGCGCAATCAAGCGTATCCATGAAGGGATCGGGCAAGCTTCGGTAAAGATAGCGGTAAATGCTGCGCCGGAAATTTTCCGGTTTGTCCACGTCGAAACGATTGTAGTCAACAATTGGAGTGTTGGAAGGAATTGGATTTTCCAGGACAAATTGTTGGACGGGCGGGCCGCCCATTTTCAAATTCAGTTTGCCGGTGATTTGCAAAACGCCGTCCCGGATCGACTCCGCGTCAAGCCGGTTGCGATTCATGCGCCAGAGATAAAAATTTCCCGAATCAATTTTGGAGAAAGCAGGATTGTCCTGCGACGACTGTTGATAAACTGCGCTCGTGAGAATCAGCCGATGCAGTTTTTTCATCGAGCCGCCATTTTCCTGAAACCAAATCGCCAGCCAGTCGAGGAGTTCTGGATGCGTCGGCTTGGAACCCATTTCGCCAAAATCACCGGGCGTATCGACAATGCCTTTGCCGAAATGATAGTGCCACACCCGGTTCACAATGGAACGCCACGCCAAAACATTTTTCGGATTTGTAATCCATTTCGCGAGAGCAGTGCGCCGTGCGCCTTCATCGTTGGGATCAGGCAACTCGAATTGGGATGGAATTTCCGACACGCAAGAAAGTGCGCCGGGAATTGCCGCGTCACCTAGTTTCAATATATCACCACGCTTCAACAAATGAACCTGGCGGGGAATTTTTGAAGGGGTGAAGTTTCCTTGTGGCGGGAAATCGTTGGCCGCAGCGAAAACCGAGAGAGGAGGAGGAAGCGCCGCGATCTCTTTTTCGATTTGCCCTTTCAAATAATATGCGGCTAGCTCGATTTTTTGCTCTTTGCTACGCTGATCAGCGGCTACAGCTAGAATTTTTTTGATATTTTCGGGCAACGGATCAACCCGCACGGGGCGAGCCGCTGTCGTAACGGAAATTCTAGGCCGCAAGATCGTGTGCTCTCGTCCATGCAATTGCTCCAAAGTAAAAATTAAAGTCGCGCCTTCTTCCAAAGTGAGATTTTCCTTCAACTCGAAAACAGCCAAGTGCGGTTTGCCGGTCTCGGGAAAAACTCCCCAAGCCGTGTTGGTGTCGCCGTCCAGCGCCTTGGCAATTGGCCAGTTATCCTGACTGAAATCAGCACTCGCGTTTTGCAAAGAAACCGCTTTAGGAGCAGCTAAATTTTCTTTCTGCGCAACCGCTACTCGAAATTCCGACAAATGAAAATTACCGTTCTCTGGTTGTCGGCCCGGGCCGTTTCGCGGATGACTCGCATCGGTCAAAACTTCCAACCGGACAGCGGTCACGCCCTTCAAATCCGTTTTCGCAACGATCGTGTATGTATCCACTTTGGGCGACTCGCCGCTGGCTAGAATGGAAAAATCTTTTTGTTTCGTAAGCGTGACACCATTTGACGACGTAAAGCTCATCGGATCGAGAACCGTCCACATCTTCTCGTCTGGCATCGTCTTTTCCCAAGCGGCAACTTTCGCCTGCATATCCGGCACTAGTAGCGAGTCGATCAATTTCTTATCCTTCACATCAAGCGCGGTTTTTTTTCTGAGCAATGTTTGCCGCAACATGTTTGTCGATGGATCTAAATCGTAGGGGCGATCAGCGCGATCCACGCCGGCAAACACCGCCTGCAAATTATAATATTCACTTTGCAAAATCGGGTCGAACTTGTGGTTGTGACAACGCGCGCAATGCACCGTGCTGCTTACAAAAGTTGACATCGTCGTCATCACCATGTCGTCGCGGTCCAGGTTGCGCGCCATTTTTTTGTCCACGGTGTCGTCTGTGATAAACATTTGAGAACTCGCATCCCAGGGACCCGCCACAATAAATCCGGTCGCCACAATCCCCTCCGGTTCTTCCGGAAACAAAATGTCTCCGGCGAGCTGTTCCTCGACGAACCGCGCATACGGTTTGTCCATGTTAAAAGCTCCGATAAGATAATCGCGATAAGGCCACGCATTGGGTCGCTGTAAATCCTGATCGTGTCCGTGCGTGTCGGCGTAATGAACCGCGTCCAGCCAATGCCGCGCCCAACGTTCACCGTAACGCGGACTGGCCAGCAAACGATCCACCACTTTCTCAAACGCATTTGAAGAATCGTCGGAAAGGAAATCGCGCATCTCTTCTGGTGTGGGGGGCAAACCAATCAAGTCAAACGTGACGCGCCGCAACAAAGTTCGCTTATCCGCCGGCGGCGATGGTTCCATCCCCTTCTCTTCCAACTTGGCGAGAACGAACTGATCAATCGGCGTTTTCGCCCATGATTTATTTTTAGTTTTTGGCGGCTCAGATTTTTTGAGCGGCTGCAGCGACCAGATTTTTTCGGCCTTCGCGGTCAACGGCTGCTCGTAAACCGCACCCGCGTTAATCCATTTGGCGAGTTGTGCGATTTCGGCATCAGACAATTTCTCCCGTTTGTAAGGCATACCCGGCTCATCTGCGTGGGTGATTTTTTTGTAGAGCAAACTCGCTTTCGCGTCGCCTGCCACAATGGCCGAGCCACTTTCGCCACCGCGCAAAAGTGATTCGTGCGTGGAAAGATTCAAACTAGCGCGCTCAAATTTTCCGCCATGACACTCAATACATTTGGATTCGAGAATCGTGCGCACGGCGCCGAACGGCGAAACTTCGGCGTGTGCGATACCTAAAAGCAACACACTCGAAATCGCCACAAAACGGGCAAGCCATCTGGATTTACGTTTTAACATTCGTGGACGGAAATTTTACAAACGTTACAGTGTATCGGGTTGACTGTAAATTGTCATACTCACTTCAAAACTTATCAGGACTGACGCCTATCAATTTTGTCGGGTCAAATCCATGTTCGGTTTCCTTGTCCCGCAGGGACAAACGACACTAGCCCACGGTTTCAACCGTGGGTTGGGGTTTGAAAGGGAAACAAAGTCCCGCAGGGACGGCCGAGCCTTGTCCATTCAGCCGTTCCTTCGGAACTCAGGCCAATCACATCTTTTTCCGGCGTTGAAACGCCGGGCTATTGTCAGTGATCCCTCCTGGACAAAAAATAGCGACGTAGATTGGATGCGCAAACTTGATATGGGTCAGCCCTTCAAATCTTTTCGCGCAATTGCTTTTTTGGTCTGCTAATTTTCTGCATGGCAGAGAGTGATTTGTTTGCGACTCCCGCGGAGCCAGACGTTTCCAAAACGTCCGAAGGCGAGACGCGAGTTTTTCGCAATCGTCCGCTGGCCGCCCGGATGCGTCCACAAAATCTCGATGAGTATTTCGGGCAAAAACATATTCTCGCGCCGGGACAACTTCTTCGTCGCGCCATCGAATCGGATCGGATTCAATCGCTGATTTTTTACGGGCCACCCGGCACCGGCAAAACTTCGCTCGCGCAAATCATTGCCAACCAGACGAAAAATAAATTCGAGCGTCTCAGCGGCGTGGAATCCAATGTGGCGGACATGCGTCGTGTTTTGGCGGCGGCGGGAAACCGTTTGGAAAATACTGGGCAATCCACGATTTTATTCATCGACGAAATTCATCGGTTCAACAAAGCGCAGCAGGACATTCTTTTGCCGGATGTGGAAAGTGGCGTGGTGCGGTTGATTGGCGCAACGACGCATAATCCGTTTTTCTTCGTTAATTCGCCTCTCGTTTCACGCTCGCAGATTTTCGAACTGCAATCGCTCACGGAAGAAGATCTTTACGAATTGTTACAACGCGCGTTGAAGGATGAAGAACGTGGACTGAGCCACATAAAAATTCGCGCGGACGAAGATGCGTTGCGGCATCTGGCAAAAATTTCCGACGGTGACGCGCGCAAAGCTTTAAATTCTTTGGAAATTGCCGCGCTCACCACTTCGCCCGCGAGTGACGGATTTATTCACATCAATTTGTCGGTGGCCGAGCAATGCATTCAGAAAAAAGCAATTGTCTATGACGGCGATGGCGACGCGCATTACGACACGATTTCTGCGTTTATCAAATCGATGCGCGGCAGTGATCCCGACGCGACGCTTTATTGGCTGGCGAAAATGATTCACGCCGGTGAAGACCCGCGCTTTATCACGCGGCGAATTGTGATCTGCGCGGCGGAAGATGTCGGGCTGGCGGATCCGATGGCGTTGATACTCGCGCAAGCGGCGCACAATGCGGCGGAGTTTATCGGCTGGCCGGAAGCGCGCATTCCCATTGCCGAAGCGGCGATTTACATTGCGACGGCGAACAAGAGCAACAGCGCTTACATGGCGATTGATGCGGCGTTGGAAGATGTTCGCGCCGGACGCACGCTGCCGGTTCCGCAACATTTGCGCGACTCGCATTATGCCGGCGCAAAAAAACTGGGGCACGGCGAAAACTATCAATACGCTCACGATCATCCCGAACATTTCGTGCCGCAGGATTATCTCGGCGCGACCAAACATTATTACGAGCCAACGGATCAAGGCGTGGAAAAGAAAATCAAGGAACGGCTTGACAACTGGCGCAAGCAAAGCGAGCTAGCTCGTGAGAAAAAAAAACCAAATAGAATATCGACAGAATTATGAACAGCTTCACAGAAAGCATATGCAAACACTTTGATTTTTTGACACGGGACTATGGTTTCATCCGTAGCAATGCCACACCAAAAGTTCTGCCGGAACTGGGTGATTCTGACGACAGAGTCCGCTACGAAGGGCCGCATATTTTTATTTGGATTGGTGCAGGTAAGGGTGAATTGGATGTCGTCATATTCGCTAAAGTTCATACGACGATATTGCGTCCTGCCGCGCGACGGTCTTTTGATCTCGACAAAATATTGCTACACGTCGCTCCTGAATCATTGAAATCATTTCCATCTACCGAAATGCGTGGCTGGATTCCTGATAATTATGACGCAATTTTGCAATTTTACGCTGAAGCATTACGAAAACATTGCGACTATTTGCTACGTATGGATATGAAACTGCTTGAAGAAGTTTGTTCCAAAAATTAACCGCTTCCGTTTTGTCCACCCCGCCAACGCCTTTGATCCAAGCCGCCCACCGTCGCCAAGTTTCCGCGTTTCCAATGGCACTGCCCGATCGCCGGGGCGCAATTTAAAGCAACTTTACCGTAACAAAATCAAGGTGTATCGTCTGCCGCAGATATGAAGACGCTCGAACAAGTGGAAGCGGATGTTCGGTTGCTTCCGCCGAATAAACAGGTGGAATTGAGGGACTGGCTGGAGAACCTGCTCGAAGACCGGTTGGAACTGAAGGACGAGTTCAAGACGGAGATCGAGGCGGGGATGAAAGACATTGCGGAAGGCCGGTATCGCATCCACAAGCCATGAATTCTTCCGGCGGCGCGGCGACGCAGGTTTGTTCGCCCCGGTTTGACCGCAGATTTTTTAGTTTGTCTCCAGCCATACAACAGCAGCTTCAACGGCGGATAGATGAGCTTGGCAAAAATCTCGGTGGATTTTCCCACTACAGGATGCAAGGTGTGGATGCCTTCCGGTTGCGGGTCGGCGACCATCGGATCATTTACCAATTTAATGTGGAGAAAAATGAATTGTATTTGATCGCCGTCGGAAACCGGCGGGAGATTTACAAGCAGCCATTCAACTGATGCGATGGAGTCCGTTTTGATTTTCCATGTCCGCACCAATCGCCAACGCCAAAGCCGCTTTACGCGAACAAATCCGCGCGCGGTTGAAATCCATTTCTGCGGCACAACGTGTTGTCCAGTCGGTGCAAGCTTGTGAATTGTTAAAGAAGCAATCTGTTTGGGAGAAAGTAAAAGTCATTTTGTTTTATGCGCCGTTGCCGAGTGAATTAGATGTTTGGCCTTTGGTTCATGAAGCGCTCGCGAGGGACAAAATCGTTACTCTGCTGGGATTTGATGCCGAGGAAAATTCTTACGTCGCCCGCCAGATTAAAAATTTAGAAACCGATTTCGAGCGTGGTCAATTTAGCATTCGCGAACCCAAAGCAGGTTGTGCCGAGATTCTGTTAAACCATCTGGACTTGGCGCTTGTGCCTGGAGTAGGCTTTGACCTCACGGGGCGTCGCCTTGGTCGGGGAAAAGGGTTTTATGACCGGTTGCTCGCAGAAATTCCTGGAACAAAATGCGGAGTCTGTTTCGACGAACAAATTGTTGAAGAGATTCCTACTGAAT
>JBDSYB010000171.1:0-8536 GCA_039925885.1 Verrucomicrobiota bacterium | reverse complement strand
TGGGTTCAAAAAATAAATTGCGCGAGGTGTCGTTCTCGGAAGCATCGGCCCCATTGACGCTGGAAATTCCCACCACGCCTCCGCCCCAGCCTCCGACTATAAAACTGCAAAACGAATTACTGAACGGAATGGTCAGCCCGCAAAAAAAATCGCTGCCTTGCCGTTTCATGGCATCCAGTTCGATCTCGTAATTTATTTTCGGCAAAACTTCCGCATTCGTCCAGTTGATGCCCGTCAATTCGGCACCCATTTCAATTCTGATTTCTCCGTCTTGAACGGAAATTTCTCCGTGACCTCCGAAATCGGTTTTCTTCCATCCGCTTAAATCTTTTCCGTTGAACAACGTTTTTTCCGACGGCTCTGTGATGACTGGCGAAACCGGAGGCGGAGCGATCACAACTTTCGGTGATTCTGTTTCGCGGGGTTTGGCTTTAGAAGCGCAACCCGCCGGGAAAAAACTCAAAAGTGTCCCAACCAGAAACAGGAAGAAAACATTGTTCATGCGCAAAATTTATTTCGCGGAAAGCGTTTCGGAAAGAGCTTTGTGCTAAATTTGCTAAGTGCATCCGCTCTTCACTCAAGCCTTGGATCGTTTGATAATTCGTCTCGCGGCTCGAGCCATGCCTCCCGCCGGGCGACACGAGCCGCACGCCAGGGAAGCCGCCGTCTTGCTCCAAGCTGATGATTTTTTTTGTGATTTTGTTCGGGTGCCTGAACTGGTTTTTAGCGGAAACAATGTGTTCGAATTTCAATCGCCACTGGCAACGCCTTGGGAAAACAATAATCGTGTGCGCGGAAAATTGTTTCGCTGCGCGGAAAATTGGGCGAGTCATCCAACCGTCATTCTTGTGCATGGCTGGAACGATGAGTTGGGTTATCGCTTCCGCCTGCCATTTTGCGCAAGGGTCTTGAACCGTCACCACATTAACGCGGCGTTGATCGAATTGCCGTATCATTTGCAGCGTCGGCCCCATGCGCCCGGCGCGATCCGCGATTTTATTTCGGAAGATCTTTGGCGGATGGTAGAAGCGACGCGGCAGTCCATTGCGGACATTCGAGCGCTGGCAAAATGGCTGTCGGAAAAAGGCTGTGGTCGAATTGGATTGTGGGGAAGCTCGCTGGGTGCGTGGCTGGGAGGATTGACGCTTTGCCACGAGCCGCTGATTCAGACTGCGGTCCTGACAACACCGGTAGTTGAACTGGAGCGGTTGATCGCGGAACTGGCTTTCTGCGCGCCTATTCGCCGCAGCTATGAAACGACAAATGTATCATTGGAAAAACTGAATCTTCTCTCTCATCGCCCTCGTTTGTCCAAAGAGCATCTTCTGATTCAAGAGGCGGAGCAGGATTTATTTGCTCCGAAAGAGTCGGTGGAAAAACTTTGGCGTTGTTGGCACGAGCCGGAGATTTGGCGACTGCGTCACGGTCACATCAGCATTCTAATGTCGATCTCTGTTCTGCGAAAAACCGCCGAATGGTTTGCAAAAAAGTTTGTTGAATAAAATTTTATTTTGCCGCGCTAACGACTCGCCTCGGTGGAGCGACTCGCCGTGAAACGAATGGACTAACGCTCAAATAAAATCGCAACGGCAAGTCCGCCGCTTTCGAAATGCCAACGCGCGTCGTCTTGATTTTCGGCCCTCGCTCTGAAACGAATTCTTTTAGCTGCGGATTTTCCGCGATAAACAACGCAGAGTTTGCATCGCATAAATCCACATCGTCCAGAGTCCTGGTGATGTACATTGCCGCGGAAAGTTTGGCCGGGCCGCTTGTCAGCTGGTGAATGTTTTGCACCGGACGGCGCGCGCGCATGAAAGTTTCCCCAAAGACCGGTTCGATCGCGCGAACCAAAACCGCTTCCGCGAATCCGCTGGGACGGCAGACCGCATTAAAACAAAAATGGCAACCGTAAATAAAATAAACGTAGCTTCGTCCCGGTGCGCCCCACATGGCGCGGTTCCGGGCGGTTTCCCCGACCGCACCGTGACACGCGGGATCGTTTGCGAGATAGGCCTCCGTTTCCACGATTGGTCCGCCGCAAATTCCTTCGGGAGTTTTACGAATCAACCAATGACCCAATAAGCGCGGGGCGACAATTCGGGCGGAGGGCAAATAAAATTCTCTCGGCAACGGCTGAAAGTTCATCCAACAAAATAATTTCAGATGACGCGGATTTTCGACAGATCTTCTTTCGGCCTGGGCCATTTCAATTTCAATTTTTCCATTGCGTTGACCACCGTCTGCGCGATGAGAAAATCGCGATACCAATTGCGATCGGCAGGAATGAGATGCCAGCGAGCGGTCGGGTGACTGGTGGCGTTCAGGGTGTCTTCATACGCTTTCATGTAAACATCCCAGAGCGCCCTGGTTTTTAGATCCTCCCTCGAAAATTTCCAGTTTTTGCGCGGATCGCTCAGCCGTTCTTTGAGACGTTCGGCTTGTTCCTCTTTGCTCAAGTGCAAATAAAATTTGAGCAACACCACGTTGTTGGCGACGAGTAAATTTTCGAAATCAATGATCTGTGCGTAGCGGCGGGACCAGATTTTTTCCGGGACAATTTTCAAGACGCGCTCGGCCAAAACGGCTTCGTAATGGGAGCGATTAAAAACGCCGATGTTGCCGTAACGGGGAATGGCTTTATGAATCCTCCAGAGGAAATCATGAGCGCGTTCTTCGGCGGAGGGGACTTTGAAGTTCGCCGTTTCTACTCCAGCGGGATTGACGTGTTTAAGAACACAGCGCACCGCGCCATCTTTTCCGCTGGCGTCCATGCCTTGAAAAACCATCAATAGCGAATGAGTGGAGTTAGCATAAAGCAACTGCTGCAGATCGCCCACTTGTTCAGCTAATTTCGCGGTCTGTTCTTTGGTTTTATCTTTGTCCAAACCTCCATCGAAATCCGTCTTGAAATTTTTGAGACAAATTTTTCCCTCAATAACGACTGGCTGTTTTTTCACACGAACAACAAAGCACAGTCCGGGGTTTTTCCAAACCTGCTTTTAGAAATGACCGTTTCTTTCTTTCGCTTCGCGTAGCGTTTTGATTTTCAAATCCGCGTAGGAACTTATTGGTTTTCTGCGGCCAAATATCGTTCCGCGTCGATGGCTGCGGCGCAGCCGAGACCTGCCGCAGTGATTGCTTGGCGATAGACATGGTCGGAACAATCGCCCGCCACGAACACGCCTGGAATATTTGTTTCTGTGCCGCGTTTCGGAATGATGTAGCCATTTTCGTCCATGTCCAAAACACCTTTGAAAAGTTGCGTGTTCGGAATGTGGCCGATGGCGATAAAAACTCCCGCGCACGGCAGAATTGTTTCCTGATTGGTCTGCAAATTTTTCAAACGCACGGCGGTAACTTTATCCTGACCTGGATCCAAAATTTCGGTCACGGCGGTGTTCCAAATGGGTTTTATTTTTTTGTGCGCCAAGGTTCGTTCCACCATGATTTTTGAAGCGCGCAAGGTATCGCGACGATGCACCAGGAAAACTTCCGACGCAAAGCGAGTCAGGTAAGTCGCTTCTTCGCAGGCCGAGTCGCCGCCGCCGACGACGACGAGCGGTTGATTGCGAAACATCGGCCAGGCACCGTCGCACGTCGCGCAATAAGTCACGCCCTTTTTTTCCAAAAGGTGTTCGCTTTCCAGGCCGAGGTGACGATGTCCTGCGCCAGTAGCGATGATAATAGTTTCAGTTTGAATCGTTTCGCCATCGACCACGAGCGTGAAAGGTTTTTTAGAAACATCAACCGACTCCACCGTTTGCAAGACCTTGATGCGCGCGCCGAATTTTTCCGCCTGTTTCTGCATTCGGACCATCAACTCGTAGCCATCAACGCCCTCGGGAAAACCGGGATAGTTTTCCACCGTGCTGGTGGTGGTGAGCAGTCCGCCCGGCATTATTCCGGTAAGGACAAGCGGAGAAAGATTCGAGCGCGCCGAATAAATCGCAGCGGTTAAACCGGCACAGCCGGTTCCGATGATGACAACTTTTTCCATAAACGCCGCGAAAGTAAATTCAGAGGAGGGACTTGGCAAGCGCTCAACTGGCATTGAGCGGATCCACGGAGTTTTGACGGTATTTTTTTCGCCAGCGAGTTACCCTCCAAAAAACAATTCCGAAAAAAAGAGCGCCGCAGCCATTGACGCCGACCGTGTAGCCGAGTTTGTAGGAGCGCCCGGTATTTTTCACGGCGTAAATTGTCACATCGCGTCCCATGATCAATGGAGGCATTGCGCCCGGCATGAGTGCGCCATCCAAAACGCCACGGCCAAAACCAGCCGCGTGCTTCGGAGGGACAGGCCGGTTAAGAATGGCGCTCAAGGCAATTGTCACCAAAAGAATAACTGCGACCCGGCGCAATACCGTAAAAAGCGTTTGGCGTTTTAGCCAGAGTTTGACTTGAGTCGCGGGCATATCGTAAGCAAAAGCATGTTTTTGAGCCGACGCGCGACGCAAGCAGAATATTTTGATTCGCCTGATCGTTCGTTTTCAGAAACGGCAGAAAGCTACCAGGCACTTTCGCTGATCAATCGCCTTTTTTATTTCACTGATCCTTTCCAAAGATATTTGCCGCGTTTGCTGGGACGAGAAAATTGCCGCACGGTTCGGCTTTTGGATTTGGGCGCGGGCGATGGCTCGCTAGGCGAAGCATTGACTCAATGGGCAGCGCGTCGCGGATGGTCGTGGGAAGTGACGAACCTGGACTCAAATCCCCACGCTTTGAAGCTTTGCAAAAATAAAAAAACTGTCATGGGTTCTGTGATCTCGCTGCCGTTTGCCACTGAAAGTTTTGACGTGGTCATCGCCAACCAAATGACGCACCACCTGTCGTCGGATCAAGAAATCGCCCAACATTTTTGCGAAGCGTGGCGTGTCGCGCGCCGCGGAATCCTGTTGAGCGATATTCATCGCAACGCCGTTCTCTACGGATTGATCTGGCTGATTTTGCACGGGGGAAGATTTCCAAGGCATTTTCGAGATGATGGTCTTCTTTCCGTGAAACGTGGTTTTCGGACGAACGATTGGCGGCAATTGGCGAATCTGGCAAAAATTAAGGAGGCTAAAGTGTGGCCTTATTTTGGGGCGCGCGTCATGTTGTCCGCGAAAAAATTGAGGTGAAAAAGAGCCAGACGGTCGGGCGCGCTCGTGCAAAAAATGGATTGCCCTTTACCTCGATTGCACCGTTTAATGGAGCGGTGATTGACCAGTTTGTCCCCGATATAGACATTCTAAAATCTGAGGGTGATGCGCAGGCTCAACTTCAGGAGAGGGCCGCCAGCGTCGCCATTGAACAATTTGGTCGTCGCGTCTTCTTGCGGGCGGTCGTGGAAATATCCAATTTTTGCCGCGAAAACTGCAACTATTGCGGTATGCGGCGGGACAATAAAAATCTGGCCCGTTTTCGAGCGCGCTTCGATCAAATCGCCGAACTACTAATTCATCAACGTCCAAAAAGTGTCACGGACGTAAACATTCAAGCGGGAGAAGATCCGGTGGCTGTGCGCGAAATTGTTATCCCCTTGATCAAAACGTTGCGTCGCGAAACGCGCTTGGGGATCAGCGTTTGTCTCGGCACCTTGAACCCCGTTCTTTACGCTGAACTTCAAGAAGCGGGCGCGTCCATCTACATCATTAAATTCGAGGTGGGCGACCCGGTTCATTACGCCGAAATGCGTTCGCCGGGGACCTATTCTGAACGGCTCGAAAACATTCGTCATCTGGCGGCTCATGGTTGGAAAGTCAGTTCCGGCTTCATCGCAGGATTGCCGGGTCAGACGGAGGAACGTTTGCTCGCTAATTTTCGGCTGGCCAGCCAGTTGCCGTTGGAGGGTTGCAGCGTCAGCCCGTTTATTCCAGGAGACGAAACGCCTCTAAGCGACGCGCCCACTGCCAATATCGACCTGACTTTGAATTGCATGGCAGCATTGCGGTTGATGCGTCCGAATTGGATTATCCCGGCAGTGAGCGCGCTCAATCTGGCGGAACCCGGAACCGGGTATCGCCGCGGGTTGCGCACCGGCGCTAATCTCGTCACCATAAACATGACGCCCTCGGAGATGCGCGACGATTATCTTCTCTACAAACGGGATCGATTTATCATGACCGAGGAACGAATTCTTTCCGCGATTGCAGACGAAGGGCTGATTGCTTCCCAACAAAGTCTGGCGGATTTTTATAGCGGCAGAAACAGGGAGGCGTTGGCTGGGGCGGCGGCCGCCGTTTCCGCATAGTTTATCCGCGCCATTGCCACGTTCTCAGCGAAAACGGCTGTCCCTGAACAGCCAAAGCACCGAGGAACCCTTCCGCAGGAGCAAGTTCCAAAAGAGTTCCCTGAAAATGATTTTCTCGAACTGACGTTGACGAAAATCCCGAGCCGCTGCATTTCAATTGCGCCTCCTTGCGGGTCCAACAACGGAAGAAGTTTTCTGCTTTCTGAGGCGCATTGAGAAATTTTAAAATGGATTGCTCCTCGGGCAAAAAACAGCGCATAGCAATTTCGTCCATGTCGGGAAGAACACGCACCGGTTCCAGATCAATTCCTAATTGGCGGTTTCGAGCGATGGCGTAAAGGGCGAGTCCGCCGCTGTGCGTCAGGTTAAAAGCAAGATTCCCAAATTGCGAAGCGGAAGAGAAAGATGGCTTTCCATTTGCATTATATTCAAAGCAAATTTTCTCGGCGTCCAACTTGGTATAACAACTCAAAATGGCGCGCAAGATGCCACGGGCCGCGGTGAAATTTTTTCGGTCGCGATTGAAGTGAAAACGCGCCGCGCGGGCTTCCTCATCGGGAGACAAGGTTTGCGCCCAATTTATTAACTGCGAATCCTGTTCAATGTCCGCCACCCAAACGTGGACTTCTTCTGCGGACAAGACGCATTCCGCCGGAGGAAAACTCCAGTTAAAATGCCGCGCCGTCATGGTGTAGCCGGGTCTGCCTTCGCGTCATTCCGCCCGCCGTGGCCCAGGCATTTTTGTAGTTCGTTGGCGAGGGATTGAACAGTAGGTTCGTCCAGCATTTTCTCGTGGCTGCCAGACACATTCTTTACTTCAAGACCCGCCGCAAGGTTTTTCCAGATTGCTTCGGGATTTAGATTCGAAGTCGAAATTCCAGTCTGGAAAAGGGTGATTTTTCCCGGGAACAGTTTGGGATAATAGTCGGTCAATGCCCTCCAATGAACTTCCGCGTATCGCTTGTAGTCGGGCGGATAACTTGACATGTCAATGATTTCATCAAGAGGCGTTCTGGCTTCCGCGCGAGAATTTTTGTTGAACAAGAAAAAAAACTTTCGCTCCAATTTCTTGGATTTTCGTTTCAACATTGCCAACATTTCGGACGGGCTTTGATGGAGAATTCTGCTGAGGCGTCGCGAAAAGCTGCTCAAGACATTGGTGGTTTTCTCGGTATTTTTCAAAGAAATGTTGGCGGGCGCACTATCCAGAAGCGCGAGTAACCCAATTTTTTCTCCATGCGCGTGAAGTTGTTGCGCCATTTCAAAAGCGACCACCCCACCGAAACAATAACCGCCCAGATGATAGGGGCCGACGGGTTGAATTTTCCGCATGGCCTTGATGTAGTGGGCTGCCATGGCTTCCATTTTTGCGAATGGTTCGGCGGGCGCGACCAACCCATAGGAAGGCTGATCGGGTCCCAGCAATTGGGAAAGTTTTTGATAACGCAGAACTCCACCTCCACCTCCGCCACCGAGGGTATGCAGCCAAAAGAGAGGCGGGCGCGTGCCTTTGGGCTGGATTTCAATCAAGCAGGCATCCGTTTCTATGGGCATGTCTTCTTGAAGCGCACTGGCAATCCCGGCGATGGTTGGTGATTTAAACAACAGGCTTAAAGGAATTTTTTTCGCCATCCGTTTTTCAATTTGCGCGAAGAGTCGCACGGCCAGCAGAGAATGACCTCCCAGATCAAAGAAATTGTCATGCACCCCGATTGGTTTTTTACAGAGGGCTTCTTCCCAAATATTTTGCAACACACCTTCCACTTCGTCCCGTGGAGCGATATAAGTTTCAATGGGGGCGGTATCCACATTGGAGGCAAGCAGTGCCGCCTTGTCCACTTTTCCATTGGGGTTGAGAGGGAGATGAGGGAGGAGGGAGAAAGAGGAGGGGATCATGTAGCGGGGCAGTTTTTCTTCGAGGTAGCTGCGCAGGCTGGCCGGAGAGAGGTCGGAACCCGGCTTGGGCACGATGTAGGCGGCCAGGGATTTTTCCTGTTGCGCATCTGTTCGTGTCAGGAGGACGGCTTGATCGACCAGCGGATGTTGCTGGAGAACGGCCTGGATTTCCTCCAGTTCGATGCGGAAGCCGCGAATCTTGACCTGGTTGTCCATCCGCCCCAAAAACTCGATCGTGCCCTCAGCCCGATAACGGACTTTGTCGCCGGTGCGATAAAGCCGTTCGCCGCCCGTGAACGCAGCAAATTTCTGGGCCGTCAATTCCGGGCGGTTCCAATAACCCCGCGCCAAACCGTCGCCGCCGATGAACAGTTCGCCCGGCACCCCGATGGGTACGGGCTGGAAATG
>JBDSYB010000170.1:0-8166 GCA_039925885.1 Verrucomicrobiota bacterium | reverse complement strand
AGCGATTCAAGGGCAAGGATGACAGCATTTTGAAAAATGCGCTGGCGGCTTTTCAAGCGGGTTACGGCTATTCCATCGGCAACGTCATTGAAACTTTTCAATTTGTTGAATCACAGAAAAAAACCGGCCATCAGGTTGTGATGAACGGAAATGAAGCGCTGGGTTACGGTTTGATTGCAGCGGGAGTTCGTTTTGGAGCGGGCTATCCGATCACGCCGTGGTCTGACATCATGGAATTACTCCGACGCGAATTGCCAAAATACGGCGGAACTTTTGTGCAAACCGAAGATGAGATCGCCGCGATTTCCATGGCCATCGGCGCGGGTTACGCTGGACGCGTGGCGGTGACCGGTTCGAGCGGTCCTGGAATTTCCTTGAAGACCGAAGCCCTCGGCTGGGCGGTGATGGCGGAAGTGCCCGTGGTGATTGTAGATGTTCAGCGAGGTGGGCCATCCACGGGAATGCCCACGAATGTCGAGCAATCGGATTTAAATATCGCGGTCAATGGCGGACATGGAGATTCGCCTCGGGTGGTCATTGCGCCTGCCAATGTCGAAGATTGTTTTTACACGGCCATTGAAGCGGTCAACATCGCCCGCCAATATAGCGTGCCAGTGATCATCATCAGCGATCAGGCCATTGCGACACGTATCGAAGCGTTTGAAGAACCGAATTTGGAAAAAGTTTGCCAGGACATCTCGCCGGATTTGACCCCGGTGAACGAGCACAAGCCCTACGATCTTACGGCGATAAACGGAATCACCCGTCACGTCGCTCCGGGAACGCGCATTCAAAGTGGAAAATATCCCATTGCAACCGGCTTGGAGCACGACGAACTTGGTCACCCGACTGGTTCGCCGAAACTCCACATGCAAATGGTGGCGAAGCGCCGCAGAAAATTGCAGGCGCTTGGCGAAAGCCTGCCGGTGCCGGTGGTTTACGGTCCCTCGGAAGGAAACGTCCTACTGATCGGTTGGGGTTCGACGCTCGGCCCGATTCGCGAAGCGGTGGACAAGGCGCGCGCGGCGGGCGACAGCGTTTCTTCATTGCACATTAAACACATCAATCCATTGCCGCCCGGATTGGAAAATATTTTTGCCGGATTCAACCAGGTTTTCGTCGTGGAAATGAATGACGAAGGATTGTATGGCTACGGACAACTCGGCGGATTGTTGCGCGCCCGTTTTTGCGACCCGAAGATTCGCGGCATTACCAAAACCGATGGATTGACCTTCCGCGTCATAGAAATTCTGGAACGCGCCAAAGCAACGGTCGCGGCTGGTGTGCGGAAATTATAATTCATGCAATCGCCGCTTTCACTTTTAGTTCTGCGAACCTCGCGCATACAGGAAATGCTCAGCATGTATCGCGCACTCGGATTTATCTTCACCGAAGAACAACACGGCTCCGGCCCCATTCATCATTCTTGCGATTTAGGTGGAACGATTTTGGAGATTTATCCGGGCACGGAAGGTGGAGCGCCAGACCGTAGAGCCAGCGGCGCAACGGCACTTGGATTTCGCGTGATTTCCCTCGATGCAACGTTGTTATCCTTGCAACAATTGGGAACCTCTGTTCTCACGCAGTCAAAAGATTCACCTTGGGGTCGGCGTGCGGTAGTTGCCGACCCCGATGGGCGGGCAATCGAAATTTCTCAGTCGAATTAAAGATTTTTTTATGAGTGAAACAAAATTAGAAATTCTCCCTCGTGGCGGCAACATTACCGCTGTGCCAACTGTTCCGACAACGACCTTGCCCGATTCAGAACGCAAAGGTTTGACCAAAAAAGAAATCGCGGCGGACCATCCTACCTGGTGCCCGGGCTGCGGCGATTTCTCGGTGCTGGCGCTTTATTTCAAGCTGATCGAAAAGCGCAAAATGTTTCACGAAAAAATCACCACCGTTGCGGGCATCGGTTGTTCCAGCCGGTTTCCTTATTTCGTGCAAGCCCACGGCGCTCATTACATTCACGGTCGCGCTCTGCCGTTTGCCAGCGGCATTTCGCTTTCGCGTCCCGATTTGCATGTGTTTGTTTTCGGCGGCGACGGCGACGCGTTTTCCATCGGCGGAAATCATGTGAACCACACCGCGCGAAAAAACATCAAGATGACGTATATCATCATGGATAATTTTGTTTACGGCCTGACGAAAAAACAGACCTCGCCTACGTCGCCAATTGGTTTCAAAAGCAAAACGGACGTTTGGGGTTCTCTCGATCAACCGGTCAATCCGATGAAGCAATTGATTTCTGCGGGAGCAACTTTTGTCGCCCGCGCCACAGCCACCAATCCAAATCATCTCTTGCAAATGATGGAAGCGGCCATGGACCACGATGGCTTTAGCGTGATCGAATGTTTGAGCGAATGCGTGGAATTTTATGAAGGCGCCTTTGATGCAGCCAATCCCCGCAAAGGTGGCGTTTTCAATCTCGTACCCGCCGAACACGACGTGACCAATGAAGTTGAGGCCTTCAAACTCGCGGGCGAACCGTTCCCGGGCCGATTTGGAATTTTTTTCAAAGTCAATCGGGCCACAAAAAACGCGAACGAAGCGAAGATCAACGCGAGCTATCAGGAAAAAGTCATCGGCTTGAAAGACTGGCAGATTTTGCAAAAGAATTTTGACCGTTTGAAGTAAGCGAAGAAAAAACGCGGCGTTGTCTTATGGCAGCGCGCGAGACTTTTACTTGGTGTTTTTTTCGTTGACGGTTAAAACCTCCGGCATGAGCGGCGTTCGCATCAAAGACCTTCCCGATTCCGAGAGGCCGCGCGAACGGTTGGTGCAAAACGGCGCGGACGCATTGCGCAGTTCGGAACTGATCGCGATTATTCTTCGCACTGGAATGAAAGGCTTTTCCGCCATTCAAATTGGCGAACAACTTTTGCAAAAATTTGGCACGCTCGATTCTTTGGCCCGCGCTTCGCTCGAAGATTTGTGTCAGGTCAAAGGAATTGGCCGCGATAAAGCAATCGGTCTCAAAAGCGCGTTCACTCTGGCCCGCCGCATGGCGCTGGAGTTGCGCAGCGAATCTCCTGTGCTCGACAATCCCGAGGCGATCGCCGATTTGTTGCGCGAAGACAACCGGACTTATGAAGTGGAATGTTTTCAAGTTCTTCTCCTGAACACGCGGCGAAAATTAATTCGCGTTGAACAAATTTCCCAGGGCACGCTTGACACCATTCTGGTTCATCCGCGCGAAGTTTTTAAATCGGCCATCGCGGCCAATGCCTCCGCCATTGTCCTGCTGCACAATCATCCCAGTGGCGATCCTACTCCGTCCGAAGCCGACGTGAAAGTGACTCGTGATTTGATTCGCGCGGGGCAATTGCTGAAAATCGAAGTGCTCGATCACGTAATTTTGGGTCGTCGGACAGCGGAGCGAGCCAAGGATTATTCTTCACTCCGAGAGCTTGGGTTTTTTTATACGTAATGATTCATCCCACCGCTGTAATTCATCCGGGGGCGCGGCTCGATGCGAGTGTCGAAGTAAAGCCTCACGCCGTCATCGACGAGCACGTTTCGCTCGGCGCAAATTGTGTCGTCGGGCCACACACGCATCTGACCGGTCACACTGCCATCGGCGCGGGAAATATTTTTCATTCAGGTTGCGTGATTGGGGACGCGCCTCAGGATTTGAAATACAAAGGCGAACCGACGCGTCTTGTCATCGGTGACCTCAATATTTTTCGCGAACATGTCACTGTGCATCGCTCGGCTAAAATGGGAGAAGAGACTGTGATCGGCTCGAAAAATTTTCTGATGGCGGGCAGCCATGTCGGACACAATTGCCGCCTCGGTAACGAAATCATTATTGCGAACGGCGCGATGTTGGGAGGACATGTCATCGTGGAAGATCGCGTGTTTATTTCCGGCACTTGCATGGTGCATCAATTCGTGCGAATCGGAACTTTAGCGCTGATGCAGGGTGGTTCGGGAGTCAGCAAAGACATTCCCCCGTTCACGATCACAACGGGAAACAATCGAATTTGCGGACTGAATATTATCGGGATGCGGCGGGCGGGTTTTTCCAGTGAACAACGACTCGAATTAAAAAAACTTTATCACGCGCTCTTTCGCAGTGGTAAAAATTTCCGGGCGGCGTTGAGTGATGCTGAACTAAATTTCACAAGCGATGTTGCGCAGACGATGCTCAAGTTTGTTTCTGCGAGCAAACGCGGGGTTTGCGCCGAAGTGAGCCAAAGTGAAAACGACGCGGCGATTGACTAACCTTGCGCGGTTCTCTATTACCAACCGAACAATCTTAACAACCCAACTTAAAATTTATGCCTCCCAAAAAAGACGAAAAAAATTCACTCGCGGAAACGAAAACAAACGATTCGTCCAAGGCCAGCGCCACGCGCGATCGTGAGCTTGAGGCCGCGATTTCTTCCATCACCAAAGCTTACGGCGATGGTAGCATCATGCGGTTGGGCGCTGCGCACGCGTTGAAAAAAATCGACGTCATCCCGACCGGCGCGCTGGCAGTGGATCTTGCTTTGGGCGTCGGGGGTCTGCCGCGCGGGCGCGTGGTGGAAATTTATGGGCCTGAATCGTCAGGCAAAACGACTTTGATGTTGCACGTCATCGCGAATGCGCAGAAATCGGGCGGGCTGGCAGCATTCATCGACGCAGAACACGCGCTAGATCCCGGCTACGCAAAAAAATTAGGAGTGAATCTTGACGAGCTTTTAGTTTCGCAACCGGACAGTGGCGAAGAAGCCTTGACCATTTGCGAAACGCTCGCCCGCTCCAACGCGCTCGATGTCATCGTGATTGATTCCGTCGCCGCGCTCGTGCCGAAAGCCGAACTCGAAGGCGAAATGGGCATGGCGACGATGGGTATGCAGGCGCGTTTGATGAGCCAGGCGCTGCGCAAACTCACCGCCATTTTAAGCAAGTCCAAGACAACCTGCGTTTTCACCAACCAATTGCGCGAAAAAGTCGGCGTGATGTTTGGCAGTCCGGAAACGACCAGCGGCGGCAAGGCGCTGAAATTTTACGCGAGCGTTCGCATCGATATTCGCCGCAAAGAAACTTTGAAAGACGCGGCAGGCGTTGCCACCGGCAATCACGTCAAAGTGAAGATCGTAAAAAACAAAGTCGCGCCGCCGTTTGCCGAAGCGGAATTCGACATCATCTACAATCACGGCATCAATAAAGAAGGCAGCATTCTTGACGTCGGCATCACTGACGGAGTGGTGGAGAAAAAAGGCGCATGGCTGCAATTTGAAGGCAATCTGATCGGCCAGGGAAAAGACGCCGCGCAAAAAGCGCTCGCCGAAAAACCGGAACTGGCGCAGAAAATCGTCGAAGCAATTATGGCCAAGCGCAATGGAACTGTGACGGTGGCTTAATTTTTTCCGCGCGCTACCCGATGATTTGTGTGATGACAGGGTCGCATCTTTTGGCCGCTCTGGCACGGGGAAGCAAAATTCTTTGATTGTGCAGACTTGACAAGCATAGCAATGCAAGGCATAACACTGCAATGCTTGCTAAGGAACTTGTTGCCGCTTCGACTGTGCCATTGGTTTTGTCCGTGCTGACGGAGGGCGAGAACTACGGCTACGCGCTTATCCAACGCGTGCGCGAATTGTCCGGTGGCAAGATTGAGTGGACGGAAGGGATGCTTTATCCCGTGCTGCATTGGATGGAGAAAGAAGATTTGATCGAATCCGAATGGCACGAGGCCGAGACTGGCCGAAAGCGCAAATACTATCGATTGCGCAAGGAAGGCCGCAAAGCTTTGCAGGAAGAAAAACAACAGTGGATGAGCGTCCACGAAACCCTGACAAAATTATGGCAACCACAACCACGTTTGACCTGAGTCTCGCGATTCAACGCTGGCGGGAAAAACTCGTTCAATCACCGCATTTCAAAGCCGAAAATGTTGCGGAGTTGGAATCACACATTCGCGATTCGGTAGTTATGTTGCAAAACAAGGGGCTGTCCTCCGAGGAATCATTTCTGATCGCAACTCATCGAACCGGAAGCGCCGAAAATCTGGAGCCAGAGTTTGCTAAAATAAACCCGAGTCCGCTCTCCAAAATCATTCACGCCTTGATTCTCATCTTCTTCAGTGTCGGCTGTTGGTTCTTGTGGGCCATGTCTTTAATACCACGCTTGGTAACAAGTAGAATGGTGACCCGACCTTTGCCCGGTTTCACTCAATTGCTGATGGATTGGAAATGGATGCTGGCCGTTCCACCACTCTTGGCCTTGGGGTATTGCGTCTGTGTGTGGACGGGAAAAGTCAACACGCGGAGCGGTTGGATTGGTTTCTTCGCCGTAACCGTTGGAGTTCTCATGCTGCTGGCTTTTCCGATAATCTTCGCTGTCTTCCTACCACTGATCTCTTGGTTGGAGATGCTTGAGATTCGATAATTTAAAACCCGTCCCACGTTTGCCTTCCACGCAAAAGCTGTTTTAATCTGCGGACGATGAATTTCCTCATTTGCTCGATTTCATTTTTCTGTTCTATTTAAGCCATGACGATTCGCGCTCTGGAAAAAGAAGTCCTGGATTTGCCGCCACGTTCGCGTGTCCGCTTCGCGGAGAAAATCATCGAAAGCGTGGATGATTTCACCAGTTCAGAAATCGAAGCAGCGTGGTCCGACGAGATTGGCCGCCGCGTGAAGGAAATTGAATCAGGCGAGACCAAGGGAATTCCCGCCTCCGCAGTGATGACCAAAGCCCGCCGCGCCTTGCATGAAATCCGTCAAATTTCACTTCCGTTTTAGGCGAACAATTCACCATGAGTTATACAGGGAAAGTTGAAACATTGGAATTGCTCTCGGAAGACGAGCCATTCATTAAAGCCATTTTGAAACTGGCCAAACCTCGCCCCCATTGGCCGAAGGATTACGCTCTCAATCACGGACGTTACGTCAGCGGAGAACCAAAAAAAACGTGAACGCAGTTTCGTCGACACGTTTTCATTTTCCATAGTTCGTTTGCTAAACTAAATCGCCTCAATGAAAAAAGAATTAATTTTCCAGGTAGAACAAGAGGACGGAACTTTCGTGGCCGTTTGTCACGAGCCTGAAATGGCAACCCAAGGCGATACCTTGGAAGAACTCGTCGCTATGATTAAAGACCTCGTCCGGTGTCGATTCGAAGTGTGCGCCGAAGAATTGCAGTGGCCCATTCGGCTGCACTTTGTGAGTGATCCTATTCTCGTCGAGGCCCAGACGTGAAGTTGCCACGGGATTTGTCGGGTGAAGAAGTCTGCAAAGCTTTGCAGCGACTTGGTTTTCAATTTCGCAATCAAACCGGATCGCACCGACATTACGTCAAAGGAACGTTGCATCCTTGCGTTCCGATGCATCGCAGTTTGAAACCAAAGACGCTTCAATCCATTCTCAAACAGGCGAATCTGTCCATTGAAGAATTAAAAGAAGCGCTTTGAAATTGCTGATGAACTTTTTGATCCAACGCAGCGAACTCCGCGACCTTTATGAAAAAGTCGCGGCGAACGAACGCATTTCCGACGCCGACGCGCTTCGTCTTTTTGAAACCAAAGATTTGAATGCGCTCGGCGCGATTGCCGATCTTGTTTGCCAGCGCAAAAATGGAAATCGCGCCAGCTACATCATCAATCGCTACATAAACTACTCGAATTATTGCATCTTGAGTTGCCAGTTTTGCGCGTTCGCGAAAAAGAAGCGCGACGCGGATGGATTTCAATTCACTGTTGAAGAAATCGTGCAAAAGGCGCGTGAAGCGTTGGCGCTGGGCATCACAGAATTGCACATCGTCGGCGGGCTGCATCCCTCGCTGCCGTTTAGTTATTACACGGATATGTTGAAGGCGTTGAGCGCGCTGAATACTGGTAGCAGCCGACGCGAGGAGGCTCTAACTGAATCTCCTCAACTCTCAACTCTCAACTCTCAACCAGGTAATCAGAGCCTCCTTGCGTCGGCTGCTACGCCGAAGTTGCAACTCAAATGCTTCACCGCGATTGAAATTCTCCACCTCGCGTGGCTCGCGAAAAAATCCGTGCGTGAAACACTCGTCGAATTAAAAGACGCCGGATTGGAATCGCTCACCGGCGGCGGCGCAGAGATTTTTCGCAAAGAAATCCGCTCGCAAATCGCCAAGGGCAAAGAATCCGCCGAAGAATATCTCGACGTCCATCGCACCTGGCATCAACTCGGCGGACGCAGCACT
>JBDSYB010000169.1:0-13909 GCA_039925885.1 Verrucomicrobiota bacterium | reverse complement strand
GAGCCGTTCGGTATCTCGTTCTCAGACTTGGAACTATTCGATACCGGTCGCCGAAGCCGGGATCGAAGAAGCGATTGTTCACCTGAACCGGAATTGCTTGTGGAGCGATATCACACGGGTGCCCCCTAAATGGACCGCCGATTCCTGGACTGCAGTCAGCAACGGTTATTATATGGAACGCACGATTGGCACAGATCATTATTCGGTCACGATCGTGACCGCGGCTCCCTACTCGGAAACACGTCCCGCCATTTTTTCTGAAGGAGATGTGCCAGCATTATTCGTTGACCGTAGCTCCGATACCCTGTTCGCTGCCATCGGCGCTCCCGGTTTAACCTACGTGGGACGAAAAGTAAGAGTCAGAACTAGAAGTGACGGGATTCTCACAAAGGCGATGGTTGCAAAGCAGTCCATCGATCTCAGCGGGAATAACGTTTCGACGGACAGTTTCGATTCACAAGACCCTTCTTATAGCACCCGGGGGCAATATGACCCAAACCCACTGAAAACAAAAGATAATGGAGACGTGGCGGTAAACCTGGGCGTTGTTGACACTCTGAGTATTGGCAATGCCAATATTTCGGGAAGTGTGGCGACGGGACCCGGGGGAAGTATTTCGATCGGTTCCAACGGGAAAGTCGGAGACAAAGCCTGGATGGCAGATGCGAGCAAAACAGGGATTCAGCCAGGTCGATCCCGCGATGACATGAACGTCAGTTTTCCCGATGTCAAAGATCCGTTTCCCAACGGGGGTTATTCCACGAGCGCTCCCGGGGAAAAAGTAACTAATCAGGTTATCACTGCGGCAAGTGTCACAAATGTCAGCACGAGTTATCCAACTGGCTCAGGAACAGTTTACACAAATACCGTGACCACTACGAGCACGACCTACCCTGCGAGTGGGTCTTATTTGGGATCGGTCAACACTAACACCAGTTACACGACGACCTCGGCGCTCCCCGCTGCAGGTACATATATTGGAATTGTGCGAACAAATACGGCCGCCACTACCAGCACGAATGTCCCGACTTCGGGTTCTTACATTGGAACGACTGGAACAAACATTACGACCGTCACGTCCAATACATATCCTGCCAGCGGCAGTTACATCGGTTCGGTGACGACAAACACGGTTGTGACTACAACAGCCAATACGGTTTATCCAGCGGCGGGAACTTATGTCGGAACCGTTGTGACAAACACCCAAGGAAATGGCAATAATGCAAATTCGATTATAAGTTATACCTACAACAGAATTGTCAGCTACACCTACCGAATAATCTCAGGATACAGCTTCGAGCAAATCATCGGTTATAGCTACAATCTACGAACCGGCTACACTTATGCCGCAATTACCGGATATAGTCTGATTTCGACGGCTTATACCACGAATGCGGTGACTTCAACAACTTACGATTACGTTTTGGATTCAGGAAATTACAAGCTGTTTGAAATTGGAAAAAAGGTATTGGTGAAGGGTAATGCGATTCTTTATGTAACGGATAACGTTCAATTTACTGGACAAGATAGCATTTTAATTCTTCCTGGCGCGAGTCTGAAAATTTATGTAGGCGCATCCACCTCTCGCCTTGGCGGAAATGGAGTTATCAACAATGGCGGAAATGCCACTAACTTTTACTACTTCGGTTTGCCCAGCAATACAGATGTTGATTTCGGCGGCAATGCGAGCTTCACCGGAGTGGTTTATGCACCCCAGGCCGACTTTCACCTCGGCGGGGGAGGCGCCAACACCTACGACTTTGTGGGTGCCAGCGTTAGCAAGACGGTGCATATGAATGGTCACTTCAACTTCCACTATGACGAGGCGCTGGCCCGGGTCGGCCCTTCCCGAGGTTACGTCATTGATTCGTGGAATGAGATAAAGTTGTCGGAGAATAATTAAGATTTGTCGTCGGGCGCTATCTGTCTGGACGAGCGGTAAATTTTGCCGGACATTGAGCCGGTGGGAATCTGTGTGATTTTTAATCCAGCTGCTCGTGGACGCAAAGCGGAGAAACTCAGGGGGTCGCTGAATGAGTTGGCCCTTCGTTGCCATCTGAAACCTACTTCGTCTGCGGGTGAAGCGCGCGACCTCGCCGCTACAGCCGTGCGGGAAGGATTTGAGACGATTGTAGCCGCTGGAGGAGATGGCACGGTCAATGAAGTCTTAAATGGCATCGGTGACGAGCCGCATGGATTTTCCAAAACGCGTTTGGGAGTGTTGCCCTTGGGAACTATCAATGTATTTGCGCGCGAGTTAACAATTCCTCTTTCCCTGGAAGGCGCTTGGAAAACAATTCTACTGTCTCAGGAAATTTCCATTGATTTGCCCAAGGTTGAATACACCTGCAAAGGGAATTTGAAAGCGCGTTACTTTGCTCAGTTGGCAGGAGCTGGATTAGATTCCTCGGCGGTCGAAAACGTTAGTTGGGCGCTGAAGAAGAAAATCGGCGCGGGCGCTTATATCGTAGCAGGAGTAAAGGCGCTCCAATCGCGACAACCTCAAATCAAGGCGAGCAATGGAGTCGAATCTGTAACCGGAGAAATGGTTTTGATTGGCAATGGTCGTTTCTATGGAGGGAATTTTGTATTGTTTCCGAAGGCTGATTTGAGGGATGGACAACTTGAGGTATGCGTGTTTCCAAAAGTAAACTGGGACATTGTTTGTCGCGCCGGAATAGGTCTGGTCACACGGAATTTACTGAGGTTCAGTGGAGCACGCGAATTACGCGGCACCGTCATCACGCTGACCGCCGATCAAAAAACCTTTTTGCAATTGGATGGAGAAAACGTGGGGGAATTGCCGGCGCGATTTTCCATCGAACCAAAAAAATTACGGGTCCTTGTTCCCTAATGAGAGTTGACACGGTCTGTCTTCTCAGCGCTATTTTCGGCATGAACTTTTTTGTGTCCATGCGCCGCTTGGATTTCTGCAAACCAACCCTGTTATTCATCTTCGCCGGTTTTTTGTCATTTTTAAGTCAAGATTTAGCAGCCGGTGAGAAAAAGACAATTCCTGCTAAATACAAAACCAGCGGTTTCGCGATTGGTTGCCAAGCCTACACATTCAAGGAGTTTTCCGTTTTTGAAGCGATTGAAAAAACGGCCCAAGCGGGCGGAAAGGTTATCGAATTTTATCCCGGCCAGAAATTAAGCAAGGAAGAACCTTCGGTTAAGTGGGATCACAACTCATCTGAAGATGTGATAGCCAAGGTTAAGGCGCATTTGAAAAAAAATGGAATTTTGGCGGTGAACTATGGTGTGGTTTCAATTCCGGCCGAGGAAAATGAGGCGGTAAAAATTTTTGAGTTCGCGAAAAAAATGGGTTTGGTTGCCATCACGACCGAGTCTGAAAAATCCATCGACACGATTGAAAAGCTCGTCAAGAAATACGACATCAAAGTTGGTTTTCACGATCATCCCAAACGGCCCGACGATCCGAACTATAAAATGTGGGATCCAAATCACGTCTCGGCATTGGTCAAAGATCGTGACCAACGAATCGGAGCGTGCGCGGACACCGGCCATTGGGTTCGTTCAGGATTGAAGCCGGTCGATTGCTTGAAGATTTTGAAGGGACGAGTAATCAGCAGTCATCTTAAAGATTTGAATGAGTTTGGGAAAGTTGAAGCGCATGATGTTCCATACGGCCAGGGAGTTTCGGACGTAAAAGGCATTCTCGATGAACTCAAGGCGCAAAAATTTGCGGGCAATATTTCTGTGGAATACGAGTATCATTGGGAAGCATCCTTGCCCGAGGTCACTCAATGCATTGATTTTGTGCGCGCTTACCGCGGGAAAAAATAAATCAAGGTTTCGGCACGGAACGGACTTGAAAAAATTGAGGCGACGAATTCGTGTAAGGCGTGATCCATTCTGTTTCGGGAAATTTCCCCGCGAGATTCGTCAGCGAATTCAGATTAGCGACATTGGTGCCGCTGCGAATTTCGTAGTTGAATTTATCACTGCCCGGCCAACTCAAACGAAGAAAGTTTTTGTCCAATCGCGAAAGGTCTAACTGAAAGGGTGTGT
Source organism: Verrucomicrobiota bacterium (assembly GCA_039925885.1). Classification (GTDB taxonomy): domain Bacteria; phylum Verrucomicrobiota; class Verrucomicrobiia; order Limisphaerales; family CANJXF01; genus CANJXF01. The sequence goes on along the minus strand of JBDSYB010000169.1, from coordinate 9,877 downwards.
TCATCGCCAAAGGATTGGTTCGCATAACCTGCTCCATCGAATTTGAGTAACCGTCGCTTTCTGGATCATCTTTAGGACCGTAGCCCAGCGACCACAAGTAGGTGATTTCCCAGTTGTCGTCCAACCCATCCGCGTCCACGTCGGTGATCGGCACTCCTTCGAGGTTAAGACTCAAGCTTTGCACATTGCCAGCACTCCCGCCGGACTCATCGCCAAAAAATATCGTCCATGTCCCCGCGCTGCTTTCAAAAAAATGGTGTGTGGAATAATAAGTCCAATCCACGGGACCAGCACTGGTGTCACCGTTAAAACTTTGCAAAACACTGCGGGTGCCTCGAGGAGAAACGAGAGTAATCCGCAAATCACCGCGCAGGGGATGATCGGTTTTCACCCGCACGCCGACGTGTTCGCAAATCAAAGTGTTGGTGACGTTGAAATTGTAGTTGGTGGTTTGCAGTTTTAATTGCGCCATGACATTTGTTCCAAGTTGCAAAAGATTCGTCAGTGTCGAGCCGTCGGAATATCCGATAAAAACGGCGGGGATCGGGACGTAATCGGTCGCACCCATGTTGCAAAGCTGATCGCCGCCCGGACAACCAGAGTCCGATGTGGCGGAATTATAAACGACCGCAAACGCCGCGCCTGCCGCGGCCGCCCGATTAATTTTTTCAGCGAAACTGGTGGCTGCACCATTGGCGTTGGTGCCGCCGCGTTGAATGAGCGCGGCTTTGTTCGTCAAGTTCTGCGCGAGGACATTGGTGGCTTGCCCGACGTTGACCAATGGTAGAATTGAAGTGGGCAGATCGGGTTGCATGCCAGTGCTGGGAAGAGTGCGAATGGAATTGTTCGTCAGACTCGTCCCGGAAATTATCAGCCGCAAACCGTCATCGGGAATTGCGGCGACATTGGTGGTTGTGAAAGTAATATTGGTTGCGGGAGGGCGATTGCTCCATTGCCGAGCGAGCGTCACGGCAACGCCCGCGTCTGGAACTCCAAACCCCGAGTTATGGCTGACGCGAAAACCGGCTCCATTCGTGGTCAAATCCGGGTCGGCAAAATCAAATTGGCGCGAGGAAAAAATTAAAATTTGTTGCACGTCGCGATAGGTCAAAAGTGGATTTGCGGAAAGCATCAATGCAGCGACGCCGGCAATTTGCGGTGCGGCGGCGGACGTGCCGGAAAAACCCTGGCTGTTAAAAACATAGTCCGGCAAATCTTCGTAGGGACAGTGAGGATCGGAAGGTGGACAAAAATAAAGTTGATCCACGCCATCGGCACCAAGAAGGTCGGTGGTAAATAAGCCGTCGAGGCCGGTATCACTGCTGGGCGCGGAAACCAAAACGCACGCACCGGGTTCACTGTAGCTGGCGATGCGCCCATCAATTCGTATTGCTGCAACGGCAATCACGCGCGGGTCGGATGGATAGCCATCATCGTTACAATTCGCGCCGCTCAACCGATCGTTTCCAGCCGAGCGCACCAGAATGACTCCTCGCCCCGATCGGCCCGTGACAACCGCGTTGGAAATTCCAATTTGTTCAAGCAAGGTGGCGTTCCGCAAAGTTAAACCGACGTGTCCCCAGCTATGGTTTTGCACCGCGACGGTATTAGAAGCGAATTGATACATATCCATCAACTTCTCGTCGCTTACCAAAAACTGGTTGGTGGTAAAAATCACCCAACTGGCAACATTTGCTTTTGGTGCGACACCCGCCATTCCTCGCATATTGCCCACTTCGCCAGCGGCCAGTCCCGAAACTTCCGTGCCGTGCGCCCATGCAGCGGAACGACCGAACGGCAGACCATTTGTATTCTGACGGTCAAAATTAAAATGGGGCGCGGCGAGGGTGCGATTGGATAATTCGGGATGGCTCAACTCGACTCCAACGTCAGCGACGGCGAGTGTGATTCCTTCTCCTCGGCTGAAAGGCCAGGCGGCGCGGACGTTCAAATCGACGCCACCGGAGGTGCCGTTTGTGGTGCGATTTTCCAAATTCCATTGCGCAAAATAATAGGTGTCATTAGGGCGGGCGGCGTAGGGACCATGGAGTGCGGCGGATTTGCGCATGACCGGATAACTTGTAATAACCTGCGGGAGTTTTGCAAAAAATTCGGCTTCGCGAATGGCGGTGAGGGCATCGGGCGCTTGCAAAATAAAAACGTTGGGGGTGATGGTTCGGTCCAGTATTGCAGCGCGTCCGGCAGTGAGTTTTTTCAAATCTGCACCGGGAGCAATCTGAATTACAATGCGGTTGCCGAGTTCGACAATATTGGTTGTGTCATCGAAAGAGGACTTCAACCATTCGGCTTTAGGATTGTCATTTTTAAACAAACGCAGCGCAGTAGGATGCGGCAGACGGAAATGAACAACATTCGTTTCAGCATTGGCGTGAATTGACGCGCAGCAAAAAATTCCCAAGAGCAAAAATTTTGCGCCGTGTAAAATCGAATATTTTTGCACAAGGAAAATTATTTTGCCCAGGCGTCCTAAGCTTCTGGCGTAAAGCCCATGACAATGTCGAAGCGGGCGGCTAATTCGGCGGCGTGTGTGTCTTTCATCGGCTCAAAGGGCACGATCACCGATTTTTTAGCTTCGGCGTCTTTGATGCCGTTTAGCACAGAGTCACGTTCGTTTTGCGCTTCGCCCGCCACGTAACATTGAGTGGTAAATTTTTCCCGGCCTTTGATCTTGATGGCAAAATGAATATGCGGTGTGCGACCTGGATAACGAACCGGTTTGATGGTGCGAAAAAGATATTCGCCCGATGAGCCGGTGAGAAAGCGGCCAAACCCTTGAAAATTTTTATCGCGCTGGCTGCGATTGTCACTGCCTCCGTGAAGGTAAATGCCATTTTTATCGGTCTGCCAAATTTCTACGAGCGCGTTGCGAATGGGAGTGCCTTGAGCATCGAGGATACGCCCGCTCAAATAAGTTACTTCGCCCAGGGCGGGGGTGAGGGAATCGTTGACGATGAGAAGATCGTTGTCTGTGTCGAGAGGCAATTTATCGGGGTAAAAGGGGCCTTCGCCCTGCGAAGGGGTTTTTGTTAAAGTTTCGGCAAACGCCCCGGGCACATTCCAAAACAAGCCGGCCAAAGCCATTTTGGTGAGGAAACGACGGCGATCTGTTTGAAGGAGAATGAGAAGTTTCGGATTCATTGAAATATCCTATCCAACCCACAAAAGAACTTCGAGAATTTTCCGTGAAGAATCATTCCCACGGGTGCTGGAAAAAAAACCAAGGCACAGAGAAAGCCAAATTTTTAAAGGGAAATTGGGAGGATTGAGCGATTACAACCCGCAACAAATCAGGTGCGGAATTACTCGACAAGAGTTCGGGCTTTGTCAGACCACCGGCGTTCAGTCAGGCATGTTCCAATGCGCTCAGGACCGTTTGAGACTGGCGCGAAAGTTTGGTGAACAAAAAAGAAACCAGATAACCGGAGTGACGATTGCCTTCGCATTCTACAACGACGCCGTTGCAATGAACTTTTTTGGAGTCGGGATATTGCAGATCAATTGACATTTCCGTCCACGCAGGAATTGGATCGGTGGCGCGGAATTCAAGGCCGCTTTTACGAACGTGAACGGATTTGGCGGACAAGGAGAGCCGAATTTTTGGGTGGGAACTCGGTGTAATGTCAGTGGGTTGGTCTAATTTTCTAGCACTCATAGTGGTTCAACTTAGCACTGAGTGGGGGCTCGTCCAATTTTTTTTTACCATTCAATAACGGCTGCGCCCCATGTCAGCCCGGCGCCAAAAACGACCAGCAAAACGAGATCTCCCCGATGAATACGTCCTGACGTCACTGCTTCGTCCAGAGCAATTGCCACGGAAGCAGCAGAGGTGTTCCCATATTTCTCCAGATTGACAAAAACTTGTTCGGGTGCGACGCCAAGGCGTTCGCCCACAGCGTCAATAATGCGGCGATTGGCCTGGTGCGGGATGACACATTTGATTTGGGAAATATCCACTTCACAGCGGCGCAAGGCTTCCTGGGCGGCGGTATACATGGCGTTGACCGCGCTCTTAAAAGTCTCTTTGCCATCCATGCGAAGGTGATGCTGCCCGGCGGCCAGCGATTCCGAAGTGGCAGGACAACGACTCCCTCCGCCTGGCATGGAAAGCAAGTCGGCTTTTGAACCATCCGAACCCATGCAAGCAGTCAGCAAACCGTGGGCCTGGGGGCGATGCTGCAAAATGGCCGCGCCTGCGCCATCGCCGAAAAGCACGCACGTATTGCGGTCCTTCCAGTTGACGATGGAAGAAAGTTTTTCCGCGCCGATGACGAGAATGGTTTCGTAAGTGCGCGACATGATGAATTGCTGGCCAATCTCCAGCGCGAAAATAAAACCCGAACAGGCCGCTTCGATGTCAAAGGCCGCTGCGCGTCGCGCCCCGATCTTCTGTTGCACCAGACAAGCGGTGGAAGGAAACGGCATGTCAGGTGTGATTGTCGCGATGATGATCAAGTCGATTTGTTCGGCGGTAATCTGGGCGGATTCCATCGCGCGCAAGGCCGCTTTGGCGGCGAGGTCAGAGGTAAATTCGTCCGCGGCGGCGATGCGACGCTCCTTGATGCCGGTGCGCGTGGTGATCCATTCGTCGGAAGTCTCGACCATTTTTTCCAACTCGCCATTGGTCAAAATGCGGGATGGAACATAGGAGCCGACCGCTGTGATGGAGCAGGTGCGCCCCTCGAAATTGTGCTGGGCGCGCGGGTTTTTAAACTTTTTTTGAGTCGAGGAACTCATGCGGCAACAGGCTGTTTGACTTCGCCCAATCGCTGGTTGGCTTTGGCAATATCTGAAATTATCAGTTGGTTCAAATTGGTGGAATACACGGTGGAAGTCTGGCGGATTGCATTGCCAATGACAATCGCTTTGGCGGAACCATGCACCTTTACCACATTGCCGTTGAGGCCGAGGACTTGCGCGCCGCCGTGGCAATCGGGATTCATGCGGCGGTTCAAACCGCGCAACCCTTTTTGGGCAATGAGCGCCCCGAGTTTTCTGGTGGGAGTGGCGGTCAATTCTGATTTCAAGATTTCCTGGATGGCCTTGCCCATGCCTTCAATGGTTTTCAAAACGATATTGCCGACGAACCCATCGGTCACGACCACCTCGACGCCGCCTTGAAACATATCCGAACCTTCAACGTAGCCGACGAAGTTAAGATCAAGCTTCCGGCAGAGCGCCAACGCGTCGCGCGTCAACTCATTCCCTTTCATTTCTTCGGAACCATTACTGAGAATGCCCACACGCGGCGAGGGATTTCCGCGCATGGCTTTGTAATAGGCACTCCCCATGATCGCGCTTTGCGCCATTTGCAATGGGGTTGTTTCAGGATTGGCACCCCCGTCCAGAAGCAACCATTCCCCTTGAACACGGGGCATAACGATGACGATGGCGGGTCGTTCGACACCTGCTAACGGACGCAGCCGAATATGTGCCGCAGCGACAATTCCTCCGGTGTTGCCTTGTGAAATAATGGCGTCTGCGCGCTTGTCCTTGACCAGTTCGACGGCGCGGAGAATCGAACAATCTTTTTTTCGCTTCAAGCCTTCAACGGGCTTGTCGTCCATGGTAAGAACCTCGGAAGCGTGAATGATTTTGACGCGTTGGTCTCTGAACTCGGACTTGGCCAGAGCCGATTCGATCTCGTCCTGTCGGCCCACCAAAAAAAGCTCGGTGATTTTTGCGTCACTTTCCAGCGCGAGCTTGACCCCATCAATCATGACCGCGCTCCCGTGGTCGCCGCCCATGACATCAACTGCAATTCGCATAAATAGAAAGAGCGCAGGAGGAAAAACCATCCGCGCCCTCTAAAACGAATTAAGCGACAGCTTCGACCGATTTAACCTGTCGTCCTTTATAAAAACCACAAGCGGGGCAAACCCGGTGCGGGATGGCAGGCGCGGCGCATTGGGGGCAGACGCCCAATTGCGGTAGCTTCAAGACACTGTTGTAGGCGCGTCGCATGCGCTGACGGCTGCGGGATGGTTTACGTTTGGGAACACCCATAATTTTACAGTTTCAGTTTGTTAAGTTCGGCCCATGCAGACAAGGTTTCACTGGTCTGTTTGATACCGTTCGAGCTTTTTGCTCCGATTGCCGACGGATTTTTCAATCCACCGCACTCCTCTTCGCACAACGGATGTTGCGGAAAGGCGAGGAGAATATCTTCGCGAATATAGGGCGTCAAGTCCACGGAATCATTGATAACTTCGGCCTTTTCCTCGCCTTCCAAAGGCAAATGGCAACTCCAATCAGGAAAACTTAACTCGTGTTGAAACGGGTTCAGGCACCGGGCGCATTCGCATTCCAAAGTTAACGCAATACTGCCTTGAACGAGTAAATCGAGGCCGATTCGTTGCACCTCGAGTTTATACCGCAGAGGATTTGAGACGTGGATCAATTCATCAACCTGTTCCATTTCAAGGTCGGCTGCCGCCAGTTCCCCCTCCAGCGATAAATCTTTGTGCTCAAGCTGGCGAAGATTGATAATCAGAGGCATAACAAAAAAAATTAAGTTTTGAGCGTTTAATCTGAGTTCAAAAACTCAATCCAACTTAATTCTTAAAATCAAAAACTCAAAATTACTTGAGCTTTTTTTGGAGCGCGACCTGGACATGGGCCGGAACAAAGGAGCTGACATCGCCGCCTAAACGCGCGATTTCCTTAACGATGCGCGAACTGAGGAAAGTGTAGGTGTCTTTCGGCATCATGAAAATCGTTTCGATTTTTTCATTCAACTTGCGATTCATCAGGGCCAGTTGAAATTCAAATTCAAAATCGGAAACGGCTCGCAACCCGCGCACCACCGCTTGTCCGCCGCGACTTTCCACGTAATTTACGAGCAACCCGTCGAACGAATCCACTTCTACCTGCGGCAAATGTTTTGTGGATTCCCTGGCGATTTCCGTTCGTTCCGCCAGGGTGAACAGCGGATTTTTGCTCTCACTTTGCGCGACGGCGACGATGACTTTATCGAAAAGCTTCGTGGCCCGTTGGACGACATCCAGGTGTCCATTGGTGAGCGGATCAAAACTGCCGGGATAAATCACGGTGCGCATGGCGCGAATTTATCAGCCAACAAATAAATGCCTACTGAAAACTTTCCCGCCGATAGAAAAAAGTTTCCATCGGCGCACGCACGTTTGTGTCGGGCTAACGAGTGGGAGAGAGCCGGAGAGAGGGGATTTCAACCTCTCCTCGCTCCTGCGTCGCCAAGAGAGGGAGAACAATTGACCGCCAGTTGGAATCGCGCCGTTTCGCTTTTCCCATTTTGACACTTGCGCTTTTCTTCGCCTATATTCCCGGCTCTTTTATGAATCGTAATCCGCATGTGGCAATCGTCGGCGCGACGGGCGCGGTCGGCATCGAAATGATCAAAACGCTGGAGAAGCGTAATTTTCCGGTGGGTAAATTGACGTTGCTGGCTTCAGCGCGCTCTGTTGGTAAAAAATTAAATTTTCGCGATCGGGAAATTTCCGTCGAAGAATTAACCGAGAACTCATTTGGTGGTATCGACATCGCACTTTTCAGCGCAGGCGGGAATATTTCCAAACAATTTGCGCCTATCGCAGCCAAGGCCGGTTGTGTCGTGGTGGATAATTCAAGTTTTTTTCGGATGGACGATTCGGTTCCGCTCGTCATTCCGGAAATCAACGCCGCCGATATCAAAGGCCACAAAAATATTATCGCCAACCCTAATTGCACGACGGCTATCACGCTCATTGCGCTTTATCCGTTGCACAAAGCTTTTGGCGTGAAACGAATTTTTGCTTCGAGTTATCAGGCCGTTTCTGGCACGGGCGCAAAAGCCATCGAAGAATTGGAACGACAAGTCGGCGAGATTGTCTCGGGAAAACCGGCGACCAAAGAAGTTTATCCGCACCAAATCGCGTTCAATGTTTTGCCACACGTCGATTCTTTTTTGCCCAGCGGCTACACAAAAGAGGAAATGAAAATGGAAAATGAAGGACGCAAAATCATGCATCACCCAGGCTTTCGAGCAAGCGTCACGTGCGTGCGCGTTCCGGTCTATCGCGCCCATTCCATTGCTGTTTCCGCTGAATTTGAAAAACCAATTTCTGTGGAAGCTGCGCTCGAAGCTTTGCAAAAAGCGCCCGGTCTTGATGTGGTCGATAATCCTGAGAAAAAAGAATATCCGCTCCCGCTTTACGCGGCTGAAAAATACAATTGCCAGGTCGGACGCATCCGCGTGGATTGCGCTTTGGACAACGGACTTTGTTTCTGGGTCGCGGGCGATCAACTGCTCAAAGGCGCTGCGCTAAACGCGGTTCAAATTGCCGAAGAATTATTGAAGTAAGTTCATCCACCTTGCTAGTAATCGGGTGAAACGCTATTTTAAAGCCAATGAAGCTCAACGAAATCAGAAGCCTCGTCGAAAGAGAACCGTTCCGTCCTTTTTCCATAAGATTGAACAACGGCGCTAAATATATTTTTAAAAATCCGAAAGATGTCGGCGCGCCCAGGGATTATCATCTGATAATTTATTTCGGAGAAAACGAGGCGGTGCGAATCGATACTGATAGCATCGTTGAAATTTTTGAGTAACAGAAAAGAATTTTTTTCGGGTGCCTTATTGCGCATCCCCGCTTTTCGTAAACGCGCTGACCACTCTGATGTCCGCCGCTTTGGCTGCGTCCATCACTTTGAAAACCCGGCCGAAAGGGGCTTCGGTATCGGCGCGGATGGAAAGAGTTGCCTGCGGATTTTTCCGGACTTCCGCGATCAATCGTTCCTGCAATTTCTCCGATGTCATCGCATTTTCTTCTTTGCCCAAAGAAAAAACTCCCTGCTTCGAAATCGTGACGACCAGCGCATTTTCATTGGCACCGGGTTTGGCTTGTTTTGATTCGGGCAAAACCAATTTGACCGCGTTTTGCTGTTTCACGGTGGTCGTCACCATTAAAAAAATCAGCACCACAATCAACACATCGATCAGCGAAATAATGATGACGGCAGGAGGATGACGACGTTTGCGAACAGTAAATTGCATGGCGCTATTTTTTAGAAATTACCGCCGCGTGTGTTTTGTCGGGCCGATATTGCCGCCGCAAAAAATCGTCGCAAATCGTTTCCATTTCCACGGAGAGCGTTTCAACCTTCTTGTTGAAATAGCTCCAGGCGATCAGCGACGGAATTGCTGTCAACAGACCCAGAAGCGTTGCGTTTAAAGCATCCGCAATCCCGCGTGCCACAAAATTGCTGTCGCCCAAAGTGGTTTGGCCCATCCCGGCGAACAAAGTGATCAACCCATAAATAGTCCCGACCAATCCGAGGAGCGGCGCGATGCCAACGATAATTTCCAGAATGACCAGCCCGCGTTCCATTCGCGCCACTTCGTAGCGGGCGCGGGTTTGCAGTCCATCAACATTTTCTTCATGCGGCCAGTCGCGATTTTTATCAGCGAGCAAGAGCAAACGACTGAGCGGCGATGGCTTTTGTTCGCAGACCCGCCGTAACATCGCAAGGTCGTCCATTTTGCGGCACTGGGTGACGGACTCCTCGACTTCTGGCGGGACGATTTTTTTCCAGCGCAAAGCGAGGCTGCGTTCGACGATGAAAGTCAACCCGACGAGCGAGGCGACCACGAGGAGGATCAGGATGAAAAGTGTCATGAATTTTAAATTCTATTCGTAATAAAAAGTGAAATGAACATCGCGCGAATCGGTCTGCATTTCCGTGCGCATTTGCTGCGGCCACTTGCGATAAGGTGACGGTTTATCAATGGCGCTTTTGCAAATCAGTTCGAGCATCAAATCGCGGGTGGTGTTTTCCGCGACTTGCAACTGTGTGACGCGGCCATCGTAATTCAAGCGAAATTGCACCACGATTTTTCCGGGAA
>JBDSYB010000168.1:0-18655 GCA_039925885.1 Verrucomicrobiota bacterium | reverse complement strand
CTTTCCGTTTCCGCCAATGTTTTCATGGGCCAGACGGAAGCGCCGCTCATCGTGAAACCTTATGTGCCGCGCATGACTAACTCCGAACTTTTTGTCCTCATGGCCAGCGGCATGGCGCATATCTCCGGAGGTATGATGGTCGTTTATATTAATTACGGGGCCGACCCTGTCGCGGTCCTCACCACCTGCATCATGGCTTGTCCCTGTAGTCTTTATCTCTCCAAATTATTCATGCCCGAACTGGGCCGTCCCGAGACCTCTGACTCGGTTCAAACAGCCAAGGAAAAATCACCTTACGTCAACGGGATTGACGCCGCTGCGGCTGGAGCGACTGACGGGTTGAAACTCGCTCTGAACGTTGCCGCCATGCTGATTGTTTTCATTGCCTTCGTGGCCATGTTCGATGCGTTGTTAGGATCGCTGAAGCCGGGCCTGAATCATCTTCACATCTATCCGGGCAAGTGGTGGCCCAATGATCTTTCCCTCACGAAATTGTTTGGTTGGATTTTTTCTCCCGCAGCTTTTCTGATGGGCGTTGAATCCGCTGACATTTCAAAAGTGGGCAGCCTTCTCGGCGCGAAACTTTCCATCAACGAACATTACGCTTATCTCGTGATGAAAGGTTGGAAGGCTACCCCGGATTTTATGTCCCCCCGCTCCTACATGCTGACCGCGTTTGCCCTCACTGGTTTCGCCAACTTCGCCTCCGTCGGCATTCAACTGGGCGGAATCGGGGCGATCGCACCTGAGCGTCGACACGATCTGGCAAAGCTCGGATTGCGGGCACTCTTCGTCGGTTTTACCGCCACGCTTCTCAACGCAGCCGTTGCGGGAATTTTTTTGAAGTAGATAATTCCGCGGGTCAGAATACGTTTGAAAAAATCGCTTTCGTCAGGGCGACCCATCGCTTTTCTTGCGCTCTAAATAGGGTAGCCACTTTATGAAAACTAAATCCCCTTAACCAGCGACGCTCGTTTTTTGACTAACTTGCCGCGATGCTTTCTTAAATATTTTTGCACGCCTTCGATCGATTCAATCTGGGTTGTGACCCTCTTTTGATCGGGAGTTTTGCAGTGTTTGAAATGAGTCAGATGTTTTCCGACCCCCACAATCATGATTTGAGTCCCAGCCAACTGCCAGAGCTGATCCTTCTCCAAGTTATATATATTTTTCGTAATCGGACAAGGTAGCACAACATCAGTGTTATTCAATTAGATCGTCGCGTCTCGTCGGCTGGAATGTTTCGGCGGAGCTTTCCTTCGCTACGGACTGGCGCTGGTCATTGGGTGGGTCGGCTGTTTGAAGTTCACTGCCTACGAAGCGGTTCGGGCAAGATTACCAGAAAATGCTTTCAAAACCTTTGCGCCTTCGCGCCTTTGCGTTAAAAGTCTTCTGCATGGATACGGCTGAAGTTCTTGAGAATTGTCGGTTCAACTCGAAACTGAATAAAAACGAGGAAACATTATGACCACCAAGCCGAAACGACCGAAACCGCCGGGCCCCCGCAGGCCGGGGCCGCCTAAGCCATCCCCCGGGCCGTTCAATCCGCGTCCACCGAAAAGTCCTGGTGGGCCGCGTAAAGCCCGGTTAAAATGAAGGGGTTAATGATGAGACTTTTTCCGCACTGCCGCTGTGCATTTCTTTCATTGTGCGCCGTTTTTTTGGCGGCGACATTCTGAGTGGCGGCAACGTCTTCGCCACGCTCAAATCCAGACAAGGTCCGCCGGAAAAGCTTTACGGCACTTGGGTCGCCAAGAATGTGGATGCGAAGGTCGGCGAGGTGACGATCAATTTGAGTTTCGCGGAAGGGAGATTGAAGCTCGTGGCGTGGTCGGAGTTGTTTTTCGCGGGTAAGGTTAAGGAAATGAAAGGGCCTTACAAAGTGCGCGGGGACACGATCAGTTCGAAAGCGATTCGCGGCGGAACGAAGGCGAAATTCTGGTTCGATGGCGAGCAGTTGGTCCTTGAATTCGAGGACGGCAAGATCGTGCGCTTTCATCGCGAGTCGGAAACTCGTTGAACATTCCACCGCGTCGAAGTGGATTGATCGATGAGGTCGAAATTGTATGAACATCATTGTCATGGACCTGTCGCCCGCAGCTCCTCCGAGGGCTGGCGGTTTTGACCATCCGTTTGAAAATAATGCGAACATGGTTACGTAACGCAGAGCAATCGAACTGGTGGCAAGTCATCAAACGAGTCTGGGCACTTTGGGTGGAGGTGGATGGCGACCAGCGTGCCGCCGCTTTTGCCTATTACCTCTTGCTGTCACTCCTGCCGCTGGTCTTTATACTGGTGAGCGCAGGGTCGTTGTTTGTCGAGCGCGAGGTGGCAACGCGCGAGGTCGTTCTGTGGATCGAACGATATGTTCCTCTGACTGGAGAACAGGAAGACGGCGTGATGGCGAATATCCACGGGGTTCTGGAAAAGCGCGGCAAAATCAACCTGGCAGCATTTCCGTTGTTGCTTTGGGGCTCGCTGAAATTCCTGCGCACTCTGGTTCGGACCACAAACCGCATCTGGCATTCGCCCATTTACAACTGGTGGCGATTGCCTTTGAAAAGCCTCGGCTTGCTCGGTATCACGTTGAGCGCCGCGTTTCTGGGTATCCTGCTGCCGGGCATCGCGCGCCTGGGCCGCCGTTGGCTCGCTACTTATCTTGAATTTCCCCAATGGTCGCTTTCCTTGATGCTCAATCTCCTGCCCTGGCTAATTTTGTTTTGCGCAGCCATCATGATTTACCGGCTGGCCCCGAGTCGGCGCACCAAGTTCTCGGAGGTGTGGATTGGAGCGCTCGCTGCAACGGTCTTGATCTGGATAGGCGAATGGCTGTTCCTGGTTTACGCAGTTCACTTCGCGCATTTCAACGTGCTCTACGGCGCGCTGGGCAGCGTCGCGGCGTTCCTGTTGTGGATTTATCTCTCAAGCTGTGTTGGCGTATTCGGAGTGTGCTATTGTGCAGCACAGGCGGATGTCCGGGCGAAAGGCAACAGCAACTGGGACCGATCCCTAGCCTCCAAGCGCGGAGGTGATTCATGAATAAACTTAACCCGAACTCCGAAGCAGCAGTGGTGGGTAGCACAGGCCACTGGCCTGTGCCGAGCGGCGACTCGCCGCTCGGAACGAGAGAAGAAGGTAAACTGTTTGACGCGCCTTTTTCCCATGCCGACGTTCCTCCCATTTCGTTCGGCCAGTGGCCGGACGACACAAGCGGGTCGCCTGTGCCACTCATTCCAGCTTCGGAATTCAGGCGCAAACAGCTCTGGAGCAAACTTCATTCGAGTCTCTGGTCCCTGCATTCGCGGTTGCGACAAGCGACGTGCCGCCACCCCCGAGTTTTGCGCGCGGCATTGTCAGGCTTTCTGTGGTGGGGCGCGCTGACGACTCCGGTCATGGCGCAGGGAGATACCGACGCGCCGCAGAAGCCACCTGCTCCCAAGAAAGAGGAGCTTTCTCTCGCGCCCGCAAAGGTGGCCGTGCAACCAATCGCCCACGACGAGGAAATCCGCCAGCGGCTCCAGAGCGTCATGGAGGCCACCGGGTGGTTCAATGCTCCGGAAGTCAAAGTCGTGGATGGCGTTGTTTTTCTCAGTGGCCGTGCCGACAGTGACGAGATCAAAAAGTGGGCGGGCGACCTCGCGCGCAACACCCAGGACGTGGTCGCCGTGGCCAACCGGATCGAAGTGTTGCAGCCATCTGCGTGGGACTTTAGTGGAGCGCGGAGCGGACTTTCGGGACTAGCTCGCGACTTCATCCACTCGATTCCGTTCCTTGTCATCGCGCTGTTTATTCTGGCCTTGTCGGCTGGGGCTGGCTGGTTCACGGCGCGCAAGGCTCGAAAACTCCTTGCCGGGCGAGTCCGGGCGAAACTGCTGCGCGGCGTCCTTGCGGGAGGACTGGGCGTGATCGTATTTCTTGCGGGCACTTATATCGTCTTGCGGGTGTCTGGATTGACCCAACTGGCTTTGACGATCGTCGGCGGAACCGGTTTGGTCGGCCTAGCAGTCGGCATCGCTTTCCGGGACATTACGGAAAACTTTTTGGCCAGCATTTTCCTTAGCATGCAGCAGCCGTTCGAGAAGGGCGACCTGGTCGAAGTCGTCGGAGTCACCGGGTATGTCCAGCAATTGAACGTCCGCACGACGGTGCTGATGACTCTCGACGGTAATCTCGTTCAGATCCCCAACGCCGCCGTTTACAAGAACACCCTGCGAAACTTTACCGTCAACCCCAACCGGCGCGAGAACTTTGTCGTCGGCATCGGTTATGACGACGCGATCGATGAAGCCCAGGAGGTCGCCCTGAAGGTGCTGGTGGAGCATCCAGCGGTCTTGCAGGAGCCAGAGCCTTTGGTGCTGGCGGATGACTTGGGCAAAGCGACCGTCAATTTAAGAATCTATTTTTGGCTCAATGGCCATGAACACAGTTGGCTCAAGGTGCGGTCTTCCGTAATCCGGCTCGTGAAACGCGCTTATCAGCAACACGGCATCAGCATGCCGGACGAAGCACGGGAAGTCGTGTTTCCGCGCGGCGTCCCCGTCACGATGCTCGACGCGAAACAGGAGCCAAAGCCGGAAGCTGAATCGCTCAAACCATCCGGCGAAGCACCGCGTTCGGAAGAATTGGACGCCGTCTCCACGAAGGCCGAAGCGGGATTGTCCAGCGAGGCCGGCACCCTTGAGAAACAAGCACGTCAGGCCAAGCCATTGGACGAGGGAGAGAATCTCCTGGGTGCCCCGACCAGCGTTCGCCCCATGAAGACCTCCAAGCCAGAATAACAAGAAAACTGAGCCATGAATAAACTCAAACTTCTTTGGAGTCATTTGCTCATCGTGAAAGACCATCCCCATGGCGCTGACAAGCCGACGCCAACCATTGAGAGCCTGCCTGAAATGTGGCGGCAGGCCTCCCTGATTGCTGGAGAGGGCATCCTGCCGCCCGGAATAACCACCCGCAAGGTAGAATGCTTGAAATTGGCAGCGGTTTGCTCGTTTTCGCCGCTGTTCCGCCGGGCTGGAAGCCACGCCTCTATGTCAGCCAAGATGGCCGACGCTACCAATTTCAGGCAGGCTCTGAGCCGTTCCGGAACGTGGGGCTTGTTCAAACTCACACGGGCCTGGAGAAGAAAGCAGCCATTTATCCAGTGGCGAAACTTTCCCATGCGCAAAGCATGTTAACGCGAATGTGAATCCGAAACGCGATGAGTCCCATCAATCTCCTACTTCTTCTCGTCCCCGTTTCACTGGCGCTGGCCTATGGGTTTCACGTGGGGCCGTTGTGGATTTTTGCGACGGCAGTCCTTGCTATCATTCCGTTGGCGAATTTAATCCGGCAGGCCACGGAACAACTCGCCCATCGCGCCGGCCCGGCCATCGGCGGGTTGCTTAACGTAACTTTCGGCAACATGGCCGAGTTGATTCTCGCCATCTTCGTTTTGATTGCGGGCAAAACCGAGGTCGTCAAGGCGCAGATCACTGGATCAATCATTGGCAATAGTCTGCTCGGCCTTGGGTTGGCAATTATGGTCGGAAGTTGGAAACGGGATAAGCAGACGTTCAAGCGCGAGCGTGCCGGATTGCTTTCGAGTCTTCTGATTCTTTCGATGGTCGCGCTGCTCCTGCCCGCGTTGTTCGACTACACGGAGCGAGGGATGTTTGCCACGCCGCACCCGGAAAAATTGGACGAACGACTCAGCTTGTGCGTGTCGGTAGTGCTTATTCTCGTCTATGTGGCGAACCTTCTTTACACGCTGGTCACGCATCGCGACGTGTTTGCCTTCGAGGAGTCCGAGGTCAAAGCAAGCTGGTCTGCCTGGAAATCCATCGCCGTGCTGACGCTGGGAACGGCGGCCATCGCAGTGGAAGCGGAACTGGTATCGGGCGCTTTGGAGGAAACAGCCTCGCGACTTTCGCTTTCCCCATTTTTTCTCGGCATCACGGTGCTGGCCGTCGTCGGTAATGCGGCGGAATACGCAGCCGCGGTTTATTTCGCGCGTAAAAATCAAATGGGCATGGTCATGACCATCACCGTCGGCTCGACGATTCAAGTAGCGCTGCTCGTCGCGCCCCTGCTCGTGTTCATATCTTTTTTCATTGGCCATCCGATGAACCTCGTTTTTGCCAATCCGCTGGAACTTATCGCCATTGCGACCGTCGCCTTCGCGGTCAACGCCATCGCGCAGGACGGCCAGACGACCTGGTTTGAAGGACTGCTCTTGATTGCGTTGTATGTATTGTTCGGCCTGGCGTTTTTCTTTGTCACCCCGAGTTCTTCTTAGCCTGCACTAGAAAAGATAACGATGATCAAACTCAAACAACTCTGGAACAACCTGCGGTCGAGCTTTTGGTTCGTGCCCTCGCTGATCGTCGCGGGCAGCGTCGCGCTGGCGGCGCTTTTGATTGGCGTGGAATCCGACGGGATTGACCGATGGCTCAACCGTTGGCCGCGACTCTTCGGAGCCGGGGCGGAGGGCGCGCGGGGAATGCTCTCAACCATCGCCGGTTCAATGATGTCCGTGGTGGGCGTGACATTTTCGATGACCCTGGTCGCGCTCGCTCTAGCCTCAAGCCAATACACTTCGCGTGTTTTGCGCAACTTCATGCGCAACCGCGCCACGCAAACCGCGCTCGGCATCTTCGCGGGGATTTTCACTTACTGTCTCATCGTGCTGCGGACAATTCGTAGCGGCGAAGAAGGCGCGTTCGTTCCGACGCTGGCCGTTTCCTTTGGCTTCCTGCTGGCCCTCGGCGGAGTGGTGGCGCTGATCGTTTTCATCCATCATATCGCTTCTTCGATTCAGGCTTCCAATATTATTGCGTCCGCAGCAAAGGAAACGTACGGAGTCATTGACCGGCTGTTTCCGGAAAAACTGGGAGAGGAGCCGGGAGAAAATGGGGAGGATCATCTGGCGGTCGCTCTCGAAAAAAGAGACTGGCAGCCGGTTCTGTCCCGCGAAAGCGGTTACATCCAAAGCGTGGATAACGCTGCGTTGCTGCGGGTGGCGCGCGAACGGAAGACCATCGTGCGGATGGCCCGCGGCATTGGCCAATTTGTCGTCGAAAACACCACGTTGGTGTCGCTTGCCGTCAATGGACCGCTGGACAAGGAGATTATTGCGGAACTTCAAGAAACGTTCAGCATCAGCCGTTATCGAACCATCGAACAGGATGCGGGCTTCGGCATCCGTCAGATCGTGGACGTGGCGTTGAAGGCGCTTTCGCCGGGCATCAACGACACCACCACGGCGGTGACGTGCGTGGATTATTTGACCGCGATTTTGGCTCGACTGGCATACCGGCAGATTCCTTCATCGCTCCGTTACGAAGACGGGGAATTGCGAGTGATCGCCATCGGCCCTTCCTTTGTCAGCCTGCTATCCGAAGCGTTTAATCAAATCCGGGAGAGTGCCAAAGGCAATCTCGCCGTCATGTTACGGATGCTCGCTGCGCTTCGAACCATCGCCAGTCTGACGGCCGATCCGAGTCGGCGTCAGGCGCTCGATGAACAAGTGGAATGGATTGCCGAATTGGCCGAACGCACCCTGGAGTCACCGCACGACCGGGCCTGCTTTGAGCGCCGCTTGGGGCAAGTGCGCGAAGCACTCAAAACGGAACCGGTAGTATCAATTCACAAGACGGAGTAGCAACTATCATGGGTGGAGAAACTATTTTTATTTTGCTGTTTGTAGTAGCTACTGCGGTGGCTATTGCGGTGCAGCGCTTGGCCATTCCTTATACAGTGGCGTTGGTATTCACCGGGGTTGTGTTGGGAATGTTGCATCTCTTCGACGCACCGCATCTCACTAAAGCTCTCCTGTTCAATGTCTTTCTGCCGGGGCTGTTATTCGAGGCTGCCTACTATATTGAGTTCAAACAATTCTGGCGCAACCGTTTGATCATTGGTTCGCTCGCCATCCCGGGCGTAATCGCAGCCATCGCGTTGACGGCGGTAATTTTGCCGCCGGTTGTCAGCACTCTACACATGGTTCAAGGGTTCACCTGGAAACACGCGCTGGTGTTCGGCGCGCTCATCTCCGCTACCGACCCCATCGCTGTCATCGCGATATTCAAGAAGCTGGGAGTTCCCAAGCGTTTGTCCATGTTGCTCGATGGTGAGAGCTTGCTCAATGACGGCGTCGCCATTGTTATTTTCACTCTCAGCCTGGCGCTCGTTTCAGGAACTGAGGTTTCGGCAGTCGGCCTGAGTATTGACTTCATCAAGATCGTCGGCATCGGCGGGTTGATTGGAACAGGGCTTGGTCTAGCCGTGTCGCAAGTTATCAAACAAGTGGATGAACCGATGATCGAAATCACGCTGACTACCATTGCCGCTTATGGCTCTTTCGTAACAGCTGAACACTTCGGGGTTTCGGGAGTGATTGCCACGGTCTCGGCAGGCATGATTTGCGGAAATTACGCGGCGCATGTGGGTATGTCACCCACGACCCGAATCGCGGTGGAAACTTTTTGGGAATACGTCGCCTTCGCTCTTAACTCCATCGTGTTTCTCTTGATTGGCCTTGAAGTGCATTATCAGGAGTTGCTGGCTTCATGGCAGGCAATCCTCGTCGCCTATCTTGTAGTCACCGGCGGACGGGCGCTGATTATTTTTGGCGCATCTTCGCTGTTATACAAAACGCGGGAACGAATTCCCTGGGCGTGGAGCGCGGTTTTGACGTGGGGCGGAATGCGAGGCGCGTTGCCAATGGTGCTGGTGCTCAGTCTGCCACAGGATTTTCCGCACCGCGAATTGTTGCTCTCCATGACTTTCGGCGTGGTGATTCTTTCAATCCTGGGCCACGGACTAACTATCTCTCCCATGCTACGATGGCTGGGAATTATCCGAGGACAACGGGAACTCGCAGAATATGAGGTGACGCGCGGCAAACTCCAAGCCGCTCAAGCCGCCTTGAAGGAGATTGACCAAATGAAGCACGTCCATTTCGCACACCCCGAAGCTCTGGGCGAACTGCGCCGCGAATACGAGAAAACGGTTGAGCGCGATAGCGCAGCGCTGGATGAACTGCACCTTCAGAATGAGGAACTCCATTTCGAGGAATTGCAATCGGCACGACGGCATCTACTGTTGGTGGAAAAGCGCGAAGTGATGGATGCCTTTCATCAGGGCGTTCTTAATCAAAACGTCCAAACGAAACTATTGGCGGACATCGACGCGCGGTTGCTGCGAATCGAATCGGGAGAGGATAAGCACGGCGACAGCACTGACCCAGGAGGAAAGGAATAAACGCATGAAGCAATCGAAAAAAAAATCCCACCACATCCTCGCCATCGATATTGGCGGCACGGGGCTGAAAGCGTCGGTCATTGGACCTGACGGAAAAATGCTGGTCGAGCGCGTTCGGATTGAAACTCCTTATCCTTGCAAGCCGAACATTCTCGTGGACGCTTTGGAGAAGCTCGTCAAACCCCTTCCGAAGTTCGATTACGTTTCAGTTGGATTTCCCGGCGTCGTTCGCGACGGGAAAGTTCTTACCGCACCGCACTACGGCAACAAAATTTGGCGCGACTTTAATCTGGTTGGTGCTTTGGAAAAGCGCTTCTGCCGTCCAGTGCGGCTCATCAATGATGCCGAAATGCAAGGGCTGGCTGCAATTCGCGGTTCTGGTCTGGAACTCGTAGTAACCCTGGGAACGGGTGTAGGCACGGCGCTTTTTCGACAGGGCAGACTCACGCCCCATCTTGAACTGGCCCATCATCCGATTCACCACCGCAAGACTTACAACGATTATCTGGGCGACAAAGCATTCAAGAAAATTGGAAAAAAGAAATGGAATCATCGGGTGCGGCGGATGCTCGTCATTCTTCATTCCCTGCTCAACTACGATTGGATTTATCTCGGTGGCGGAAACTCCAGGAACATTTCCTTCAAGCTCGACACCAACATGAAGCTCATCTCCAACAATGATGGAATTGTCGGCGGCTTCGCGTTGTGGCAACCGGAGTGGGATTGGAGCAGCGGCAAGAAAACCCCATCACGAAGGGCAACATCGAAATGAGCAAAAAGCGCTAACGCCAGGAACACGGTTTGGCTCAACTTTTCAAACGCCGGGCAAATGCAATCGCTAAGGCAACCATCCTCGGCGGCGTGCTTATTATCGTTGGCGTTGCTGGCGGGATGTATGGGTTTGGACGTTCGGATTATTGGACCCGCGTCGGCGAACCGCAGGCGCAGCCCGTGCCGTTCAGCCATCAACATCACGTTGCGGGTTTGGGAATTGATTGCCGTTACTGTCATACCTCGGTGGAAAAATCTGCGTTTGCCGGAATGCCGCCGACAGATACCTGCATGACCTGTCATTCGCAAGTGTGGAAGGACGCTCCAGTCTCGATGAATTCGCGGATACTCCCGAATTCCGCGACTGTTTGCATCGCGAATTTCCCCCGCTCGCGTCGGAGTGGCCGAACAGCTCGAACCGCAGGCATTTTCTTAAATTGATGGGCGCTTCCTTCGCGCTCGCCGGATTAGGTTTGAGCGGATGCACGCGGCAGCCTCTGGAAAAAATCGTGCCGTATGTTAAGCAGCCGGAAGAACTCGTCCGGGGAAACGCGCTTTATTTTGCCACGGCCTTGACGCTCGGCGGCTATGCGCGCGGCGTGCTCGTGGAAGGTCACGAAGGTCGCCCGACCAAGATCGAGGGCAACCCCCAACATCCTGCGAGTCTCGGCGCGAGCGATATTTTCATGCAGGCCGAAATCCTCGCGCTCTACGATCCTGATCGTTCCAAGTCCGTGCTGCGCGGAAATGATGTTGCGATCTGGGATGGCTTCCTTGCCGTCGTCGCGGCTGAACGAAAGAAGTGGAAAGCCAATGTCGGCGCGGGTTTGCGCCTGCTGACCGGCCATGTGACCTCGCCGACGCTGCTCGGCCAAATCGCCGCGCTGCTGAAACAATCTCCTGCTGCCAAATGGCACGCGCACGAACCGCTCGCGCAGATTCGCCCTGAAATCACCAAACTAAATTCGTCATGCCAGTCGCCGGGAAAAATTTCACATGGTTATCCGCAAAAAGAATATTGCCGGACGGCTTGGTGCGATGCCAGCCCTTGGTGTCGGTTTGAAATGGAAGAATGCCGCAGCCAAAAACAACGGTTTGAGAAACGTTTGTCAGGCTGCTTTCCTTTACGCCGTCCAACCCACTTCCATCTAGAAACGGCGGAAGGCCGCCAAAATTGAAAATATAAGAGTTACCAACCCACTCGAAAAGATTGTTAAGAGTATTGTCAACGGTGCGCCCTTGATCGGCTGGACACGTCACCACCTTCTCGTTCAGTCCGTAGTGATTCAGCGGACGATCGAAGGAATTAAAAATATTATTTTGCGCCGCGCCAATTTTATTATTGTTCGTCCGCCCTGCCCAAACGAACCATTCCATCCCTTGCGTCGCTACGTCGGCAGATCGGTAAAAGTAGCGCTCGTTGTAATCCTGCAAATAAATGCTCATGGCCACGCCGCATTGTCGCAGATTTGAAAGACATTTAACGTCGTTGGCGCGTGCCTTAGCTTTGGCGAGAGCGGGGAGAAGCAATCCGGCAAGAATCGCGATAATTGCTATCACCACCAAAAGTTCGATCAATGTGAAAGCGTTTCGTTTTGAGGAAACCATAGAATTAGTTTAAAGGCGAATGAGGATCAGAACAATCAGAAGTTTCCGCGTAACTATTCTTTGGGGAAATTTAACCGCCGTCCAGCGCGCCCCGGGACGGGCTTGCCTCAAATTCGAATCCGCGCATAATTACCGACAGTTGCGCCCGTAGCTCAGTTGGATAGAGCAGCGGATTTCTAATCCGCTGGTCGCGCGTTCGAATCGCGCCGGGCGCACCACTTCTCATTTACACTTGGAATTTACGATTTAGGCTTTCGCGCGATGCTCGATTTGGAACAACTCGCGGAGCTTTTGAAAAACAATCGCGCCGCCGCTCAAGCTCAGGTGAAAGAATTTTCCATCGGGACTCGCAATTTCTTTTTCAACTCAGCACCGGCCATCATGGGCGTGATCAATCTTTCACCTGACTCGTGGTATCGCGAAAGTGTTTGTCTTTCGGCGGAAGCCGCGATTCAACGCGGAAAAATACTTACGGCGCAAGGCGCGGCGATCATTGATCTGGGAGCGGAATCAACTCTGGCGCAGGCGGCGCGCGCGGATGTTGTGAGGCAGAACAGCAAACTTCTTCCCGTCATCAAAGGGCTGCGCGCAGAAAATATTTTAGTCTCCGTGGAAACCTATGAGTTTGCCGTCGCGAAAACATGTCTGGAAGCGGGCGCGAACGTTTTGAATTTAACGGGAACTCAAGACAGCGAAGAAATATTTCGCGTGGCAGCAGCAAACGATGCGGCAGTAATCCTCTGTTTCGTGCAAGGCGCGAATGCCCGCGAGGTTTCGGATTTTCGTTTGGAACAAGATCAGATTTCCATGATGTCAGAATATTTTTCGCGGCAAATTGAATTGGCCACGGGTTGCGGGGTCGGCAAAATTTTCCTCGATCCGGGACTGGGATTTTATTATCGGAATCTGCAGGACAGTGCGGTCCGCGTGCGGCATCAGATGAATATTTTTCTGAACACGTTTCGTTTACGGTCGCTCGGGTGGCCGGTTTGTCACGCCCTGCCCCACGCGTTTGAATTTTTCGGAGAAGAAGTTCGATGCGCCGAACCGTTCTTTGCAGTGCTGGCGGCATTGGGGAAAACGGATTTGTTTCGAACTCACGAAGTGCCAAGAATCCAATCCGTATTAGACACGCTGAAAATTTTTTAACGACGCTTCCGGCAGAGAAATACTCCTTCCTCCGCCATGACCCATTCGTCGCAGATTTCGATTTGATAGTCGCCCAGCATCTCGCGGAGCAATTTCGGGGTGTAGCGATAAGAAAAAAATAGTCGGAGTTTTTCACCGACACGAAAGTTAAATCTCGCCTCTGGAAAATAAATCCCGGTGGATTTTGTAAAATGAAAATGAGCTGCCACGCGTTTCAATTTTCGTTTCGCGACGGAAATATTTTCCACCGTGAAATTTATTTTGCCCGCATTTTTCAACACGCCAAAATCGTCCAGAAATGTTCGCAGCCAATCGCGGGTGAGTTCGTTGTCATAGAGCGGAAGAATTTTCTCGACGCCGCGATCATAATTTTCACCGGGGGCGAGATTGGCGCTGAAGAGCAACCAATCTTTGGGGCGAAGCAAACCGGTCAATTGCCGCAAAATATGTTGCGGTTCAAAATTTGGAATCATTCCAAAAAAGGTGAAAAGGCGGGCGAATTTTGCGTCGCTAGTCTTAAATAGGTTTTTTGCGACATCTTTCGCAGTCGTCAAATCACACACGAATGGAAAACAATCGCGCGCGGGGATCACGCGCGAGGCGGTTTCGCTGGCAACCAGCGTCATGGCCACACTGACGTCTGCCGGGGTGTAGCGCAGCGTCCTGCCTCGCTTTTTTAAAATTGCCAACAGCCGCGCATCTTTCTGGCCGCCGCCGCAACCGAGGCCGAACAGATGCACTCGTAGCGAAGAAATTTTTGCGGCAGCGCGGCGGAAACCCTGCTCGTAAATGGCGAGACAACGGGCGTCCCTTCGAGACGGCGAATACGCTTCGTGGAGCGCCAGCCATTTTAAAGTTTGCTTGATGCTGTCGTAATGAAATTTGTGATTAATCTTTCGGGTGCGGAATGAATCCAGCAAATCCTGCCGCACTTTTTCCGGGAATTGACTGGAATGGATGCTGACTGAAATAACGTTCGCCATAAAATTACAAACATAAAAAAACGTTGGCTGCGAAAAACAACTTTATCATACCCAACGTGATGGCATCGGTTCCGGTTTCAAGCGCCAGCCGTTCTTGACTTTGTTGGGTAGCTTTTTATTATTCGAGCATGAAGACAATTCTCTTTTTATTCGCGGCATTTTTTAGTTTACCAGCACTGCACGCGGACCTCGTCATTTACAAACACAATATCAGCATCACGCGAACGGGTGGCGGAGCAATCACGAAAAGCAAAACGACAGGCTGGACTTTGTTGGATTCGATAAATGCACCGGAAACGAATGCGCTGGCTATCGTGGCAGTCGATGATGTGCGTCGGACGTTTATTGTGGAAAAACCGGTGACGACAAACGACTTCGAGATTCAAAGCCTCGACGCGGGAACGCCCAAAACCTACACCGTTCTGGCTATTTACGGCGGCGGATTTAGAGGCATGACCATCAAGGGCCTGGATCGCGCCATCCGCACCACGAGCGGCACCAACACGACGCCACGGACTGCTTCTGTAAGCGGATCGGATGTCTTTCGATTTTCCGAAGACGGCCCGCCCATTTTTGATGAATATAAGGGCAATGCAACTTTTGACCTTCCCAGAACGCAAGCCGCCAGGACGGAGACTCTTGACATGGATCAATCCATCCAAAAAATTCGCGAGTTTCTGGTTGCCAAAGGATATACAGAAAATTGAAGGTCCCCTGCTTTCCCGGGCCACGTTGACTTGGGGAGGGGGCGCGGTCATATTCGCTTAATGAATTTCGACATTTCGCAAATCCTGGAGAATTGGGATTACGAACCGGGACAGGTCGTAGTGAGAAAATTCGTGGGCAAAGACGGTCGCGAAAAAATTCAATTGCGCGTCGATATTGGCATTTTGCAGATGAACGCCATGGGTCGCCCGGATGGAAAACGTCCTTTCGGTCAGCAATCGCTTTTGGATCATTACATATCCCAGTTGGAAAAATTCCGGGAAGCACACGATGGCGACGACGAAGGTTTCGCGCTCAAAGCGGAAGATTGCTCAAAGTTGCAACAAGAGGCCATTCAATATCATCACCGCTACATCTGCCTTTTTCAGCTTGAGGATTACGACGGAGTAATTCGCGACACGGAACGCAATCTCGAAGCCTTCGATTTTGTGCAACACTATTCTGAATCCGATGAAATGGCCTGGGCGCTGCAACAGTTTCGCCCCCAACTTCTGATGATGCGCGTTCGCGCCCGGGGAGCCGTCGCCTTGAAACAGAATAATTTCAAAGAAGTAATAAAAATTATTGAAGAAGGGCTGGAGGAAATTCGTAGTTTTTATCGCGAACATTCGCGGAGCGATCTACTCGATCAGAGCGGCGAAATCGTTTCGTTGGAAGCCTGGCTTCAGGAGATCAGCGCGAAACGTCCATTGACTGAACGGGAAAAATTGGAAACCGCCTTGGATGAAGCCGTCAAAGCGGAGAATTATGAAAAAGCCGCGAAGGTTCGCGATGCTTTGCGAAATTTGAAAACCAGCTAAAACCGCTGGCTATTGCATTTTCGAAAACGGTTTACATTGCTGACTAATTTCGCAGTCGATTTTCTTCAACCCATTACCATCATGACTTTACAAGAACGCCTTTCTCAGGACATAAAAACCGCCATGCTCGCAAAAGATGCCGAACGCCTCGGCACACTTCGCCTTCTTAAATCCGCGCTTGGCTACGCGCAAATTGAACGCAAAAGCGAAACGACGTCCGACGCGGAATTCGTTGCGATGGTGCAAAAGGAAGTCAAGAAACGTCGCGATTCCATTGAACAATTCGAAAAGGGCGGCCGTCCCGAGTTGGCCACGATTGAAAAACAGGAAATTACAGTGCTGGAAACTTTTCTCCCGCAACCGTTGTCTGAAGCGGAACTGGAAGATCTCGTGCGCATCACCATCCACGAACTTGCCGCCACCAGTAAAAAAGAAATGGGACAAGTCATTAAAACTGTTCAGGCGAAAGCGGCCGGGCGCGCCGAAGGAAAAACGATCAGCGCATTGGTCGGAAAATTATTGCCCTGATCCGTTTTTTTTAGGCGTATGACTTTTTCGTGAACAAGCGCGCCATCGTCGAACAAATTGTCGCCCAACTTTTAGCAGAGTTGGCTCTTTATGAAAAAGCCGCCCGCGCTGCTCATGCCGAGGCCACCCACGAACAGAGCAAGGCCGAAAATAAATACGATACTCGCGGATTGGAAGCTTCGTATCTGGCGCGCGGCCAGTCTCGACAGGCGGCGGAATTGGCACTGGCCATTGAACAATTCCAAAAATTGCAGATTAGGAATTTTACAGAAGCCGACGCGATTGATGTGGGCGCTTTGGTCGAGTTGAAAACGAAGGGCGAACGCTCGTTTTATTTCATTGGCCCGCGCGCAGGCGGCACCGAAATCAGCCACGCCAAAAAAGAAATTTTGGTCATCACTCCTTCTTCGCCACTGGGCCAGCAACTTGCCGGAAAAAAAGAGGGCGACCAGTTGGAATTGCAAATCGGCCCGACGCGAAACATTTATCGCATCGCTTCTGTTTTGTGAAAGGGCTTGGCGAGTTTATTGGAAAAAACTTCCCGCAATCTTGCCAATGACTGGCACCAGAATTATGGTGTTCGGCAATTCAAATATGAAACGACGTTTTGTTTATGGTGTTTTGGGTTTTGTCCTCGCGGTCAATCTTCTGATCGGCGCGCAGATTTATCTTTATTCTGCTCACGCGGCAGCGAAGGACGATCCCTACGAAAACTATCGCCTGCTCTCCGATGTGCTCGAAAAAGTCCGCCAGGAATATGTCGATGGCGAAAAACTCACCTACCAGGAACTCATTCACGGCGCGCTCAAAGGAATGCTCAGCACGCTCGATCCGCACAGCGAGTTCATGGACAAATCCAAATTCGAGGAATTAAAAAAAGATACCCAGGGCGAATTTGGCGGCGTGGGCGTTGTCATCGCGTTGAGCAAAGAAAAGCGGTTGACCGTCGTCTCGCCCATAGAAGATACCCCGGGCTTTCGCGCCGGTATTTTGTCCGGTGATCAAATCATGAAAATTGACGGCAAGAGCACGGACAAATTTGGTTTGGAGGATGCGGTCAAGCGACTGCGGGGAGAACCCGGCACCCAGGTTGAATTGACGCTTTTGCGCCCTTCCTCCGGCGAGGCGAAAAATTACAAACTGACTCGCGCCGCCATCAAGGTGGACACCGTCAAAGACATCAACAGCAAACGCCAATTTCCCCTGGGCGAAGACAGCATCGGCTACGTGCGCCTGACGCAGTTCGGCGACAAAACCTCCGGCGATTTGGAAAAGGCTTTAAAAAGATTGGAAGAGCAAGGGATGAAAGCGCTGGTGATTGATCTGCGGGGAAATCCAGGCGGCTTGCTGGATCAAGCCGGCCAGGTTTGCGAAAAATTTTTGCCGCGTGGGCAATTAGTGGTTTCAACTGAAGGCCGGGGGAGTTCGCAACGCTCCGAATATCGGGCTAATGGTCGCAACAAACATCCTAATATTCCGACTGTTGTGCTGGTCAATGGCGGCAGCGCCAGCGCGGCAGAAATTGTGGCGGGTTGCATGCAGGATTTGCAGCCGATTACCAAAACAATCGTGGTGGGCGAGCAAACGTTTGGCAAAGGTTCCGTGCAAAGTATTTTACCGCTGCCGGACGGCTCGGCGCTGCGCTTGACGACCGCCAAATATTTTACGCCGAGTCACAAAGTGATTCACGAACGCGGCATCACGCCCGACATCATCGTGCCGATGACCGACGAGCAGGAGGAGGATTTGTTCCGCAAACGTTCTCCGGGCGGCTTGGAAACGCTGGACGAAAAAGATCGGGCGCGTATCGAAAGTGCGCGCGATCCGCAGCTTGATCGCTCTCTGGATGTTCTAAAAGGCGTTTTGCTTTATACGCAACGGGCTGAGCCAAGTTCAAAAGTCGCTTCCAAAAAGTGAATTTGTCTCTTGTAAAAATTGTGGTTCACTCGGGGAATTCACCGGAAAAATAGCAAATGTCATCTCTCCTCCAGCTTGATCAGGTTACAAAGTCTTACGACGCGGGCGGAGGGGTGGTGAAAGTGTTAAACGCCGTTTCACTGGAAATTCTCTCTGGAGAATCCATCGCCATCATCGGACCATCCGGCTCTGGGAAAAGCACGTTGCTTAACATTATCGGCACGCTCGACAAACCGACCAGTGGAAAAGTTTTCCTGAGCGGCGACGATCTGAGCACCCACAGTGAGGATCAACTGGCCGAAATTCGAAATCGTCGCATCGGATTTATTTTCCAGTCCCATCATTTGTTGCCGCAATGCACGGTTTTGGAAAATGTTTTGGTGCCCACTCTTGCCGCAAAAGATAAAACGTTGCGCGATGGGGCAAAAGAGCGGGGCATCGAACTTCTCAAACGCGTCGGCCTCGGTGAACGTTTGACGCATCGCCCCGGGCAACTTTCGGGTGGAGAACGTCAACGCGTTGCAGTCGTTCGGGCTCTCATCAATCGCCCAAAACTTTTGCTGGCCGATGAACCGACCGGCTCGTTAGACAGAAATTCCGCGCAAGACCTCGCCCAGCTTTTGACCGAATTGAATCGTGAAGAAAACGTCACGCTCATTCTCGTCACGCACGCTCTCGATCTCGCTGACAAAATGCAGCGGAAATTCGAATTAAAAGATGGCCATCTCATCACATAATCCGGTAGGGCGGGCGCTGCCGCGCCGCCTCGGATATTGGGGCGACGCGGCATCGTCTCGCCACCTTGGACTTTACCGAATTTCCAGCAACTCCACCTCAAAGATCAACGTTGAGTTTGGCGGAATTGCCCCGGGATACCCGTCGCGGCCATAGGCTAGTTCCGGAGGAATGGTCATCTTCACTTTGTCGCCA